>DATCLR010000001.1:0-6513 GCA_036563785.1 Burkholderiales bacterium
CCTGGAGGGCGAGCCGGCAATTCGAGGTGCCGCGCGGCACCTCGGTTGCAGAACGGAGCGACACGAACCGAGCACATCGAGGGCGAGCGTCCGCTCGAGCGAAGGGAGGCGGTTCATGATCCCGATCGAGTGGCTCAACGAGCTGATCCAGGACCGCGACGGCTATCGGCGCCTCTTGCACGAGAGCGGGGGCCTCACGCAGGCCGCCTACCGCCTCGCGCGCGCCAAGTGCATGTCGTGGGAGCACAGCACGGCGGTGCCCACGCGCGCCGAGGTCCGCGCCGCCGCGCGGGAGATCGCGCGCCGCGTCCCCGGCGTGATCGTGCCCGAGACGGCGACGCTGCTCAGGGACTGCGAAGCGCTCGGCCTGTCGGTGCTCTGAACGGCGCCGCACCGAAGGCGAGCGTTCGCTCGTTCGTGACGGTACGTTCGCCTCCCGCTCCGGGGCCGCTCGCGGCAGAGCGAACGCGCATCGGAGCGCGCACCGGTCGTCCAAAGAAGGGTCCCGAGCGCGTAACCTTCGGTCTCGGTGGATTCGGGACCTTCGTGGCGCGCCCCTCTCGGGTTTCTCGGAGCCGGATACGGCTCTTTCCGTCGGCGCCCGTGGGCGACGGACCGAGCTTCTGCATTCAGCACGGACGGCCGAGCGCCGAGCCGGCCGCGCGAACCGGGAGCGCGGCGTCCGAGCGGCGGAGCGGGCGGTCTCTCGCGCACCGAACGGCGACTCTTCGTCCAGCGTGGCCTCGGCTCCATCCGCGCGATGAAGGTCGCACCGGTGCGCATTGCTCCGTGCGCAGGGACGACTTTATAGTTGCGCCAGACCCGATCGCGGGAGGGCGATCATGCCGAAGCGTACGTTGTACTTCCTCGGAGCGTTGTTCGCGTCGACGCCTGCGCTGCCCGTGCTGGCTCAAACCGCGGCGGACGAAGCGGAGAGCCCGGCGATCGCCGAGGCCAGGCAGCGGATGGACGTCGCGACGGCCGCGTTCGAGCGCGGCGAGTACGCCGTCTCGCTCACGGAGTTCGAGCGCGTGTATGCGCTCCTCGAAGGGCATCCACGGCGCGCGTACGTGCTCTACAACATGGCGCGGGCGAACCAGGAGCTCGGCCGGGATCGCGCGGCGCTCGCGCTCTTCGAGCGTTACTTGGCGGAAGCCGGACCCGACGCGCCGAACCGCACCGAAGCCCAACGGCACGTTCGGGAGCTGCGGCTCCGCCTCGAGCTCGACGCGCAGCAGCAGCACGCACCGGCGGCCGAGCCGGCGCGGACGTCCGACGAGCCAGCCGGCTCCCCCACGTCGTCGGGCTTCTCGCCGTCGCCGCTCGGGATCGCGGTGGCTTCGGTCGGGCTCGCCGCCGTCGTGGCCGGCGCCATCGTCGGCGGCGTCGCGCTCGCGCAGGACTCGAGCGCGCGGGCCGACTGCGACGAGCGGTCGTGCACGCCCGAAGCGTACGCGTCGCTGGTCGATGCCCACACGCTCGCCAACGCCGCCGACGGACTGCTGTGGGGCGGGCTCGGCGTCCTCGCGGTCGGTGCGGTACTGACCTTCGTACTCGCGGAGACCGGCCGCAGCGAGACCGCCGCCGCGAGCTGCGATCCCCGAGGGTGCATGGCGGTTCTCCGAGGGAGCTACTGATGCGGGCCAACGTCGTGCGGACCAACATCCTCATCACGCTCGTCGCATCGCTGGCCGCGGGTTGCTCGCTCCTCGTGCCGGGGCCGGGGGAGCGAACGCCGCGCTCGGACGGAGGCGTCGACGCTCAGGCTCCCGCGCCGGACTCCGGTGCGGACGCCGGCGTGCCTTCCGACGCGGGCGCGGACGCAAGCGGCGACGCGGCAGCCGCCGACGCCGGAGTCTGCTCGGTCGCGTGCGAGGAGCCGACGCCCTTCTGCGACCCGGTGCGGGATACGTGCGTGCAATGCCTCGATCACGCGGACTGCGACGACGGCGATCACTGCACCGTGGACCGCTGCAGCTTCGGCACGTGCACCAACAACGAGGAGCCGCGGTGCGTCCGCCAGGTCGCGGTCGGAAACCTGCACGCCTGTGCCAGGTTGGCTTCCGGCCAGGTGCGCTGCTGGGGCTGGAACGTGCACGGCGAAATCGGGAACGGCAGCAAAGAACATATCGCAACCATGCCCGCGTCCGTATCCGGCATCACGGACGCCGTGGAGATCGCCGCGGGGGCAGGTTATACCTGCGCGCGCCTTTCGACCGGGTCCGTGCGGTGTTGGGGTATCAACGACTACGGACAGCTCGGCGACGGATCGACGACCGACCAGCGAACCCCGGTCGAGGTCATGGGAATCGACGATGCCGTACAGCTCGCCGCCGGCTGGCTACACACGTGTGCGGTCCGCTCAGGAGGAACGGTGGCCTGCTGGGGTTATAACCATGACGGACAACTGGGTGACGGAACGACAACCGACCGTTATGTGCCGGTCCCGGTGGTCGACCTCACCGGGGTCACAACCGTCGCGGCTGGCAGCGTCCACACGTGCGGTACGGACGCTGCGGGCTCCGTTTACTGCTGGGGCAGCAACGGTCTCGGACAGCTCGGCGACGGAACCACGACCAGTCGTGCGACACCGGGCCCCGTGGTCGATCTCACCGGAGCCGTGTCGGTGAAACTGGGAGGATCTCACTCCTGTGCCCTGCTGGGCTCCGGCTCGGTGCAATGTTGGGGATACAACTATTTCGGCCAACTCGGCAACGGCAGCACCGCCAACTCGGCGGAGCCCGTCGACGTGCTCGGCCTTTCGAACGTCGTGGAACTCGCAGCCGCCGGTCTCGGCTTCACGTGTGCCCGCACGTCGACCGGCAGCGTGTACTGCTGGGGGCACAACGATTACGGTCAGCTCGGCGACGGCTCGACCGCCCACAGTCCGCTTCCCGTTCCCGTCGTCGATCTCGACGACGCCGTCCACATCGCAGCAGGAGGAGCTACGGCGTGTGCGGTTCGCGCCTCGGGCGCAGTCGTCTGCTGGGGCCTGAACGACACAGGTCAACTTGGAGACGGCACCACGATGAACAGCAGCGTGCCCGTCGAGGTGCGCGGTCTCTAGCGGGCAGCCGCCAGCTCGCCGCGTGCGCCGCCACGGCTCGGCCTCTTCGCCGCGCTTCATCGGCGGCCCGAACGAGAACCGTCCGCGGGGCTGCGTTTTCCTCGAGGTCCCGCGGCCGCGCCGCTTCGGCTTTCGGCGAACGCCCGCGGTGTGCGCGAGATGCGCCACGCCGCCCGCGCGCCGTGGATGGCCCCATCGCCTGGACGACACCTGCGTCGACAACTGCGCCGGCGCCCCGTCGCGGTCACCGACCTTGCGCGGGGCGCCGTCGTCGCGAGAGGTGCAAAGGTCGAAATCGGCTCGGCGACGGCACCACGACGGGCCGCAGCGTGCCGCCGTCTCGAACCGCGATCTCAGGGCGCGGGCGCGAGCGACTGGATGCCCGGTTCGGCGCCCCCACCCGGCGTGGTCTCGCGGGCGCGCAGGGTGCCGTCGGACTCGACAACACAATACTCGTACGTCCGCTGCCCCGAGCCGGTGACGACGGTCAACTCGCCCGTGGGCGTCGTCGTGTACGGGCTGGTCTCGTCCACCATCGTCTCGATGGTCACGGAGCAGTCGCATCCCGTGGTGGCGGCGTCCGCGCACGAAGCCGTTCCAAACGGTGCGAGTTGCGTATTCGCGACGGACTCGACCAAACCGCAGTCAACGGAACCACAAACAATATTGACGGTCCCTGTGATGCGCGTGCGCACCTCGCGGGTCACCATTCCCGAGCTGAACTCCGCACGGCCGACGATGGTGCCCATGACATCGGAGCCAAGCGTGGCCGTGCAGATGTCGGGAATGATCTCGAGCAGTTCGGCCTCCTCGACGCAAACGCCCGTGTAGCACCACTCGCCCTCGAGCAAGCCGCCGCAGGCGGTGAAGTCGGGGCAGGTCTCCTGGATCGTGACGGGCCCGGGCACGCAACCGCCGGCCATGCCGCCGTCGTCGCCCGTCATGCCGCCGTCGTCGGCGCCGCCCCCGTCGTCGCTGCCGCCGCCGCCGTCGTCGGCGCCACCGCCCGCATCGCCGGCGTCCATGCCGCCGCCGCCGGCATCGTCGTCGCCGCCGCCCGCGTCGTCACGGGCGCCTGCGTCCATCTGACCGTCGCCGCCGTCGCGGCCCGCATCTCCGTCCATCGTCGCCGTCGCACGCGATCAACGCGAGCGCGGCCACCCAAGCAAGAAGTGAACGTACCTTCATCGCGTCCTCCCTGCCTTCGATGATACGCCGGCGCGGCGCGACGGGTACCGGCGCCCGGGCGCTCAGGTGCAGAGCGGAAGGGGCGCGCAGGTGCCGCCGTCGCAGAGCCCGCTGTAACACTCCTCGCCCGTCTCGCACGCCTCCCCGTTGTCCCGCAGCGCGCGGCAGGTGCCGCCGATGCACTCGAGCCCCTCGGCGCAGACGCTCGAACCCGCGCACGGCTGGCCTTCGCCGGGCCGCGGCTGACACGTGCCCTCCAGGCGGCCCATCGCCAGGTCGGCGTCGCAGTACTGGCCCTCCGGGCACATCTCGGGCACGGCCAAGAAGCAGCTTCCGCCCGGCTCGGCGATGGCGACGCAGGTCATGACCGGCGCCATGGCTTCGACGCCGGTCACCGCGCACGAGAGGTCGGGCGTGCACAGCTCCTGCGCGAGGATGTCGCACGGCTCGCCGAGCGCGGCGGCGAAGACCTCCGCCCTCGGTGTGCACGTGCCCGGCCGATCGTCCGACGCACCGACGCAGACCTCGTCGAGCGGGCAGCCGAGCCCCGTCGTGCCGCCGCAGCTGCCGCCGCTGCGGCTCGAAGGCGTGCGGCACACCGCGTTCTCGCAGACGAGGCCCGCTTGGCACTCGTCACCCGACGCGCACGCGCTACCGCTCGCCTTGCGAGCCGTGCAGGTGCCGCGCACCCCCGATTCGCAGGCGGCATTGGCGCAGTAGGCGTCGCCGGCGCACTCCTCGCTGATGCTGCACGGTTCGCCCTCCGCGAGGGTGCCCTCGAACGCGTCGCGGCAGGACTGCGGCGCCGGCGCGATCAGGAGATCGCAGCCGAGCGCGCGCTGCTCCTCGAGGCATGCAGCGGCGCGGCTCGGGTCGTAGATCACGGTTCCGGCGTCGATCGCCTCCTGCAGGGGGGGCAAAACGCCGTTCTCGAACGTCGCCTCGACGTCGGCGCGGCAGACGTCGCTCCCGCTCCCGATGCGGTCGGCGAGCGGCCCGAGGCAGCTCACGATCGTGTCGCAGAGCACGCGCGCCGACTCGGAGGGCACGCTTTCCAGCGGGACCCCGCCGTCGCACGCGGCGAGCACGAGGAGCGAGAGGGTCACGAGCGTCCTTCGAGTCATCTCCAAGCCCTTTCCCCCCGGCGCACGCCCGGGGCGCGGAGCGATTCTGCGCGCCGCGCGCACGGACGGAAAGCTCGTGACACGGAAGGCGCCGCCGTTGGTAGAGTAGCCGCGGCGCGAAGGTCGCCGCGCCGGAGAGGTTCATGGCCAAGTACATCATCGGCGGCTTGATCGTCGTTCTGTGCTGGATCGCGGCGATCGTCGTCCCGTTCCCGTACTGGATCGCGTTCTGCATCACGCTGCTCGTCGCACTCGTGATCCTGCTGCTCATCGGGATCGACAAGCTGCGCGAGCGCCGCGCCGCCCGCGCGCTCGAGAAGGCGCTCGCCGCCCAGGCCGCCCAGCAGGCCGCCACCGCCCGTCCCGATCTCCAGCACGAGATCGCCGAGATGAACGCCGAGTTCCAGAAGGCGGTCGCGGCGCTCAAGACGACCAAGAAGGGCGGCAAGAAGGCGCTCTACGCCCTCCCCTGGTACGCGATCATCGGGCCGCCCGGCTGCGGCAAGAGCACCGCGCTGCGCAACTCGGGCCTTCAGTTCCCTTATCTTTCGGCGTCGGGCGGCGGCGTGCGCGGCCTGGGCGGCACGCGCAACTGCGACTGGTGGATGACCAGCGAGGGCGTGATCCTCGACACCGCCGGCCGCTGGACGAGCGAGGACGACGATCGCGACGAGTGGCTCGCCTTCCTCGATCTGATCAAGCGCTACCGGCCGAAGAAGCCGCTCAACGGGATCATCGCCGCCGTGAGCGTCGGCGACCTCGGCGGCGCGCGCGAGGACGAGGTGCTGGCGCTGGCGCGCCGCGTCCGCGAGCGCATCGACGAGGTGCAGTCGCGGCTCGGGCTCAGCCTGCCGGTCTACGTGCTCTTCACGAAGTGCGACCTCATCCCCGGCTTCGTCGAGACCTTCGGCGAGATGACGAAGGACCAGCGCGGGCAGATCTGGGGCTTCACGGCGCCGCTGACGAAGCCGATCGGGTCGCCCGGCGAGTACTTCGCGGCGCACTTCGACCAGCTCGTGGCGCTGCTCGAGCGGCGGGCGCTCAAGCGCATGGGAGAGGAGCGCAAGATCGCGAGCCGCGAGATGATCTACGCGTTCCCGCAGCAGGTCGCGGTGCTGCGGCAGAACCTCGCGG
>DATCLR010000005.1:0-2988 GCA_036563785.1 Burkholderiales bacterium
CGACGTGGGATTGATCCTGCAGGGGGCGGTGCCGGCAGCGGTGCTGGCGCTCCTCGTGCAGGGGCTGTTCGGTCTGGCGGAGCGGCTGGTCGTGCCGCGGGGGCTGCGGATCAAGGCGCTCGACGCGCGCTGAGCGGAGGATCGCTGCCGGTGTTCAGCGCGCGACGGCGTCCGGCAGGAGCGCGCTCGGCCAGAGCTGCTTGATGCCGTGTGCCATGGCCATGCCTTCGATGAGGCCCGCGTCGTCGAAGCCGGGCAGCCGTTCCTGCATCGCGGCGAGGAACGCTTCGTTGCCGTCCGCAGCCAGCGGAACCTCGATCGCGCGCTCGCCCTGGTGCACGACGTAGCGCAGCTCGCCTTCGTCCGAGCCCTCGAGCGCGACGATGTAGACGGCCGTGACGTCCTGCCAGCGCATCGTCGCGGTTTCGCCGGTCGCGAGATCCTTGAGCGTGAACTTCTCGCCATCGAACCGGACGCGGTGGCTGCTCCCGCGCTTCGGCGGCGCCGGCCCGGTGCCCGCCTCCGCGGTTCCCGCGGGCGAGCGCGTGCGGTAGCGCAGCGCGAACACGAGCACGACGACACCTACGCCGAGCAGGCCGAGCGCGGTCCACACGACGGGCGCGGGCGCCGCCTGCGTATACGTCAGCCAGCCGGCGGCGGCGAACGCGGCGGCGGCGAGGACGATGCCGAAGATCTGCTTCATGTGTGCGCGGCGCCGCCGCGCCCGCCGGGCACGGCGGCCCGGATCCCTCCCGGGCTGCCTTCTTTTGGGGAGTCTAGTACGCGTCGGGCGGGTCGGGCCGTCAGCGTGCCGCCCTGGCCTTGGCGCGGAGCGCGTCGATCGTGGTCTGCGTGGTGATCGCGTTCGGGTCGATGACGACGTCGATCAGGGCCGGCTTGCCGGACGCGCGGGCGCGCTCGAGCGCCGCCGGGAACTGGGCCGTGTCGGTCACCGTTTCGCCGTGCGCCCCGTAGGCGCGCGCGAGCGCCGCGAAGTCGGGGTTGGTGAGTTCGGTGGCGTAGACGCGCCCCGGGTACTCGCGCTCCTGGTGCATGCGGATCGTGCCGTACATGCCGTTGTTGATCACGATGAACAGGATGTCGAGCGCGTAGTGCGCCGCGGTGGCGAGCTCCTGGCCGGTCATCAGGAAGTCGCCGTCGCCGCTGAAGCACACGACCGTGCGGTCGGGATGCGCCACTTTCGCGGCGATCGCCGCGGGCACGCCGTAGCCCATGGCGCCGCTCGAGGGTCCGAGCTGCGTGCGGAAGCCGCTGTAGCGGTGGAAGCGGTGGAGCCAGCCGGAGAAGTTGCCGGCGCCGTTCGCGTAGATCGCGTCGCGCGGGAGCGTCTTCTCCAGGTGCCAGACGATCTCGCGCAGCTCGACGCTGCCCGGCATGCCGGCGTAGGCGCCCGTCTGCCACATCTCGTAGTCGGCGCGCGCCGCGCGCGTCCAGGCGGCGTACGGCGGATTCTCGATGCCGCCGAGCGCGCGCGCCGCGGCGGCGAACTCGTTCATGCCGCTGTTGATGAGGAGCTCACCCTGATACACGCGCCCGAGCTCGGCGGGGTCGTTGTGCACGTGGACGAGCTTCTGCTTCGGCGCCGGCGGCGTGAGCAGGGTGTAGCCCGAGGTCGTCATCTCGCCGAGGCGTGCGCCGATCGCGAGCACGAGGTCGGCATCGCGCACGCGCTGCGCGAGCGACGGATTGACGCCGATGCCGATGTCGCCGACGTAGTTCGGGTGGTTGTTGTCGAGCAGGTCCTGGAAGCGGAAGGCGCAGCCCGCCGGCAGATCGAACGCTTCGATGAAGGCCTGGAGATCGGCCACGCCCTGCGCGGTCCAGCCCGCGCCGCCGAGAATCACGAGCGGCTGTCGCGCGGCCTCGAGCAGTGCCTTGAGCCGCGCCATGTCTTCCGCGCGCGGCGCCGGCTGCACCACCTTGTAGGGGGCGACGTCGCTCACGACCGCCATCGCGGTGAGCGTGTCTTCGGGCAGCGCGAGCACGACCGGACCCGGACGGCCCGATACCGCGAGATGGAACGCGCGGCTCACGTACTCGGGAAGGCGGTCGGCGCGGTCGATCTCGGCCACCCACTTGCAGAGCGGCGCGTACATCCGGCGGAAGTCGACTTCCTGGAACGCTTCGCGGTCGCGCTGGTCGCTCGCGACCTGGCCGATGAAGAGCACCATCGGCTCCGAATCCTGGAATGCGTTGTGGACGCCGATCGAGGCGTTGGTTGCGCCGGGGCCGCGCGTCACGAAGCACACGCCGGGCTGCCCGGTGAGCTTGCCGTAGGCGCCCGCCATGAATGCGGCGGCGCCATCGTGGCGTGCGACGATGAGCTGGATGTCCGAGCGCGCGTCGTAGAGCGCGTCGAGCACCGCGAGATAGGATTCCCCGGGAACGCAGAACGCGTGCCGGACGCCGTGGATCTTCAGTTGATCGACGAGGATCTGCCCGCCGGTGCGGGCCTGGAGCGTGTTGCGCATGGACCAAGTGTAGCTTGCGGCGACCGCGCGCAAGCTAGCACGAAGTTTTACGGAACAAAATGATCCGTTGTGGTGCGTATGCCGCCCGGCTCTTCGAGCTGGAGCGATACCGGCGTGCGCCCGAGCATGACGATCGAGCCGCGCCGGCGTTCGCCGTCGCGGCTGTATTCGAAGGTGTAGAGCCGCTGCAGCCGCAGCCGGCCGTCGGTGTCGCGCACGAGTCGCAGCCGCCACACAGGCGCGATGTCGTCGAGGAGCTGCACGCCCGCCGCCTCGCAGGCGCGGCGGCAGTAAGCGGTCGCGATCTCCTGCACCCGCCGGCTCTCGAACCACGCGAGCAGGGCGACCGCTATGAAGAGCAGAATGGCGAGGTCGGACACGGCTATCTCTTTAGCACAGGCGACGGGGGCGGCACAGACCCAGCGTTTGGTCGAAACGGGCCGCCCGGCTGGTGCGGCTGCTATGGCGAGAAGAAGTGCCGGACCGGAAGCAGCAG
>DATCLR010000016.1:0-5118 GCA_036563785.1 Burkholderiales bacterium
GCCCACAGCCTCGGGCAAAGCGCCGCGCTCATGACCGGAGCGCGCGCCGCGCGCGCGCCGTGGATAGCGACGCTCGACGGCGACGGACAGAACGATCCCGCCGACATCCCGAGACTGTACGCGGCCGCGCGCAAAGACCCGCGACTCGGTCTCATCGTCGGATACCGGCGACGCCGTCACGATACGCTGTTGAAGCGCGTGTCGTCGCGCATCGCCAACGGCGTGCGCAGCCGGGTCCTACGCGATCGCACCCCCGACACCGGCTGCGGCCTGAAGCTGATACGCCGCGAGCTGTACCTCGCGCTGCCGTACTTCGACCACATGCACCGCTTCCTGCCGGCGCTGGTGCAGGCGCTGGGCGCGCCGACCCTGTCGATCGACGTCAATCATCGGCCGCGGCAGCGCGGCCGCTCCAACTACGGGCTGCACGATCGCCTCTGGGCCGGCATCGTCGATCTCCTCGGCGTGTTGTGGCTGACGCGCCGGATGCGCGCGGCCGCCGTCTTCGTCGCGCAGGAGCAGCGCGCGGGCGAAGATACATGAACGCGCGTGCCTGGCTGCGCGCGCTCCTCGTCCTGACCGTGCTCGTCGCCGTCGGGTTGGCGCTCGAGGCGGTGTTCCAGCGGCTCGGAATCGACCGCGCCTGGATCGATGCGCACATCCGCGGTCGGGGATTCTACGGCGAGCTCGTATTCGTCGTCGTCGGCGCGGTCGCGATCGCGCTCGGCATGCCGCGACAGTCGCTGTGTTTTCTCGCCGGCTACGCTTTCGGTTTCGCCGGCGGTGCCGCGCTCGGGCTCCTCGCCACGTCGATCGGCAGCATCGCCGCCTTTTACTGCGCGCGGCTCCTCGGGCGCGCCTACGTTCAGAGTCATTTGACTGGGCGCTGGCGCGACCTCGATGCGTATATGAGCGCGCAGCCGTTCCTCGCCGCACTTTGGCTGCGTTTGCTGCCGGTTGGCAACAACCTGCTTACGAACGTTGGCGCCGGCGTCGCCAGTGTGCGGCCGGTTCCGTTCTTCGCGGGCTCAGCGCTCGGCTACGTGCCGCAAACCCTCGTGTTCGCGCTCGCCGGCAGCGGCATCGCGATCCACCCGGCTGAGCGCCTCGCACTCAGCTTGGCGCTATTCGCGGCTACCGTTCTTTTCACTGCGTGGCTCTACCGCCGCCTGCCGCCGGGCACCGCTCAGTCGCGGGCCTGACGGCGCGCTTGCGCGCGCTGTCGCGCTCCTCGCTCGCGCAGTACGGCACGCTCTGGTTCGTGCTCGTGGTCGCGGCGCTCTGCTCGCGGCCGCCCTGGCCGATCGACGAGACCCGCTACCTCGCCGTCGCCTGGGAAATGTGGACGCGCAGCGACTTTCTCGTCCCGTTCCTCAATGGCGCGCCGTACAGCGACAAGCCGCCGCTGCTCTTCTGGCTGTTCCACCTCGGCTGGGTCGTTTTCGGCGTGAACGACTGGTGGCCGCGTCTCGTGCCGGCACTCCTCGGGCTGGCGACGGTCGCTCTCACGCGGCGGCTCGCGCGGCTCCTCTGGCCCGAGCGCGCCCGCACGCCGGATCTGTCCGCATGGATCCTGGCCGGAAGCCTGCTCTGGGTCGTGTTCACCACGTTATTGATGTTCGACCTGCTCGTCGCATGCCTCGTCGTGTTCGCAATGACGGCCCTGGTACAGGCGACGCGATCGTCGCACCGCCTGTGGCCGCTCGTATTGTTCGGCGCGGCGCTCGGCGCTGGCATCCTGGCGAAAGGTCCGGTGATGCTGCTCTATACGATGGCGCCGGCGCTTGCCGCTCCCTGGTGGTCGCCGCCGCTACGCGCGCGCTCCGCCGTCTGGTACATGCAGCTCGCGCTCGCCCTTGGGCTCGGCGTCGCAATCGCTCTTGCCTGGGCGCTTCCCGCGGCAGCGGCCGGCGGCGCAGCGTATGGCAGCGCCATCTTCTGGGGACAGACGGCGGGTCGAATCACCGCCTCGTTCGCGCACCGCGCACCATGGTGGTGGTATCTCCCGCTGCTGCCGTTGCTGCTCTTTCCCTGGTTCCTGTGGCCGGCGCTCTGGCGCGCGCTTGCCGGCATGCCTCTCGACCGCGGCGCACGGCTGATCCTATCCTGGATAACACCCGCTTTCGTCTGTCTGAGCGCGATAAGCGGCAAGCAGCCGCATTATCTGCTGCCGCTCTTTCCCGGGTTCGCCCTGCTCGCCGGCGCCGCGCTCGACGCCGCCAGGCTCCGCCGCTGGAGCGCACTGCCGCCCGCGCTCGCGATCGCAGGCCTCGGCGTCGCCGCACTGCTCGGCGGGGCAGGACACATCGGGGCGGCGCTTCCGGCAACGCCCGCGTGGGCTCCCGGCATCGCTCTGGTCGCGGTTGCCGTCGTGTTGCTGCTTTTCGGGCGCGGCTCCGCCGTCCGTGTTGCGCGGGCGCTCGCGGTCGCGAGCATGCTGGCTGTCGGAGCCGTCTACGCTGAGGCGGTGCGGCTGGTCGGATTCGCGCATGACTTGCGCGCGGTCGCGGCACACCTCGCGCAACTAGAAGCGGCGGGCGTCCCCATCGCCCACGTCGGCGAGTATCACGGTCAGTACCATTTTCTCGGGCGGTTGCGCATGCCTTTCGCCGTGATCGAAGCCGACCGGATACCAATGTGGCTGCGCGAAAACCCGCGAGGCCGGGTCATCGCTTACACGAACGTCCGAGTTCCCCACCGCGCCTCCGCATGGTTGCGCTGTCTCGTAGTGGAGCGCTCGGAGCCCTACCGCGGCCAGCGCCTGCTCATCGGCCGCGCTCCTGCCGATGCGCCGAAATGCGGCGCCGAGTTGACCAAATATTGACGTTTTACTCACACCGGCATGACGCGTTGCCCCATAGCATCGCGCACAGCCGGGGTTCCCCATCTACGCACATGCATATCAATGACAGCAGCCGGGTTGCGACCGCCCGCGACCGGCTGACACCGCTGTTGCCGCCGCGGGTGCGCCGCTTCCTCGGGCCGCTGCTTCCGCTCGCGGCGTTCTTCGTGCTGCTGCTCGTCTTCCTCAGCGCGAGCCGCGCGGCACTGATGCTATGGCAGTGGCAGCGCGTGAGCGCCGTGGACGGCGCCTGGTCGGTGCTCGGCTACGGCCTACGGATGGACGTCTCGCTCCTTTGCTACCTGCTGATCCTCCCCGCGATCGTCGCGTTGCTCGCGCCGAATCGCGGGGCAGTGGGGGACTTCGGTCGCCACCTGGTCGCTGTCTGGAGTGCGCTTGTCGCGGGGCTGCTGGTATTTCTGGAGGTCGCCACCCCTTCCTACATCGCGCAGTACGGCGTGCGCCCGAGCCGCATCTTTCTCGAGTACCTGATCTATCCGCGCGAGGTGCTCGCGACGCTCTGGGGCGCCTATCGGCTGCAACTCGTCGCCGGGCCGCTGGTGCTGCTCGCCGTCTTCGGCGTCGCGTGGCGCGCGATGGGGCACCTCGCGCGCGTGGCGCCGCGATGGCGCTGGTGGCACCGCCTGTTGGTGCTGCCGCTCGTGCTGCTCGCGGTGTTCCTCGGCGCGCGCTCGAGTCTCGATCACCGTCCCGCGAATCCAAGCACCGCGGCGTTCTCGTCCGATCCGCTGGTAAACGACCTTGCGCTGAGTTCCGCGTACACGCTTGCTTACGCGGCGTACAGCATGCGGCATGAAGCCGATGCCGCAGGCGCCTACGGCACGCTGCCTCGGGAGGAGATCATCGCGCGCGTTCGTGCGGCCGCGGTAACGGCACAGGAATCGTTTACGGATGCATCCATACCGACGCTGCATCGCCAGGTCGCGACGCACCGGCGTGCGCGCCCTTTGAATCTCGTCATCATCGTCGAGGAAAGTCTCGGTGCGCAGTTCGTCGGCGCCCTCGGAGGGTTGCCGCTCACTCCCGAGCTGGACCGTCTTGCGCGCGAGGGCTGGTGGTTCACGCGACTCTATGCGACCGGCACGCGCTCCGCACGCGGACTCGAGGCCGTCGTCACCGGTTTTCCGCCGACGCCGGCCCAAAGCGTGCTCAAACTCAGCGGCGCGCAGGACGGTTTCTACACCCTGGCGCGCACGCTCGCCGAACGCGGCTATCTCACGGAGTTCATTTACGGCGGCTCCGCGCATTTCGACAACATGAACGGGTTCTTCCGGCGCAACGGCTTTGCGCGCCTGATCGACGAAAAGGATTTCGTCGATGCCGTATACCGCGGTTCCTGGGGCGTTTCGGACGAGGACCTGTTCGAGCGAGCGCACGCCGAGTTCCTCGCGCACGGCGACGGCCCGTTTTTCGCCGTGGTCTTTTCCTCGTCGTTTCACACGCCGTTCGAATTCCCCGACGGTCGCATTGCGCTGCACGAGCAGCCGAAGAATACCGCCCACAACGCCGTCAAATACGCCGATTACGCGCTGGGACGGTTCTTCCGCAAAGCGAAGGCCGCGTCGTACTGGAACGACACGGTGTTCCTGGTCGTCGCTGACCATGATGCGCGCGTGCACGGGGCGGCGCTCGTCCCAGTCGAGCACTTCCACATCCCCGGTTTGATACTCGGCGGCACCGTCACGCCGAGCCGCTACGACCGGCCGGCGAGCCAGATCGACCTCGCCCCGACGCTGCTCTCGCTGATCGGCGTCGACGCGGAGCATCCCATGATCGGTCACGACCTGACGCAACTTCCGCCGGAGTATCCCGGACGTGCATTGATGCAGTACGAGAACAATCACGCCTACCTCAAGGGGGAGCACGTCATCATCCACGAGCCGCACAGGCCGGCCCGCCAGTTCCGCTACGTCGACGGTCGGCTACACGCGGTCGCGGATATCGATCCGGAGCTCGAGCGCGAGGCGCTGGCCCACGCGTTGTGGCCCTCGCTCGCCTATCGCGAACGGCTCTATCGCCCGCCTGCGGGCGCAGGGAACAGCGTACTCGTGAAACGCCGCGATTGAGCCGCGCTTTGTCGTGCGCCGTCGCCCGTCCTCACCGTGCGGTTCGCACGCCCGCGCGACCCGTTCGCACAGGCGCGGCTTCTTCCGGCAGGGTGCCTGTTCCATAATGCGCTCCTATGCTCGCTCCCGATATTGATCCGGTCGCGTTCACGATCGGCCCGCTCAAGGTCCACTGGTACGGCCTCATGT
>DATCLR010000021.1:0-2611 GCA_036563785.1 Burkholderiales bacterium
GTAGTGCACGCCGCATGCCCGCATGACGCGGCTGTCCGGGCCCGCCTCCGGCACCGGTCTGATGGCGCTGCTCGCGTTGACGGCGTTCGTCGTCGCCGGCGGAATCCACTACCAGACGCCGATGCTCGCGGCCATCGCGGCGGATCTCGGCGCCGATGCCGCCGCCATGGGCTGGGTGCCCACGTTGTCGTTCGGCGGCATGTTCGTTGGCATCGTGCTTCTGGTTCCGCTCGGGGACCGGTTCGACAAGCGGCGCATCATCCTGGTGAAGATCGTCATCCTGTGCGCCGCGCAGGCGGTCATGGCGGCTGCGCCGTCGATCGCCGTGCTGGGCGCTGCAAGCTTCGTGACCGGGGTGACGTCCTCGCTCGCGCAGAGCATGGTGGCGATCGTTGCCGAGGATTCGCGTCCGCACGAGCGCGGCCGGGCGGTCGGCACGCTCATGACCGGGCTCTTCCTCGGCATCCTGTTCGCCCGCATCAGCGGCGGCTTCATGGCGAGCCACTTCGGCTGGCGCTCGAGCTACGTGCTCTCGACGCTCATGATCGCCGCGGTGATCCCCCTTCTCTTCGCGTGGCTGCCGCGCACGCGCGCCACCACGCGCGCGGGCTACGGCGCGCTCATGCGCTCGGTGCTGGCGCTGCTCCGCGCGCATGCCGACATCCGGCGCGTGGCGCTCATCCAGTTCCTGCTCGGGATCTGCTACGGGGGCTTCTGGGCCGTCGTCTCACCCATGACGAGCGCCTTCCATCGCCTGGGGCCGGCGGAGGTGGGGCTGATCGGCATTCCGGGTGCGGCCGGAATCCTGGTGGCGCGCCCCGCGGGCCGCTGGACGGACCGTGCGGGGCCGATGCCGGTCGTGACGGCAGCCGTCGCGACCATGCTGCTCGCATGGATCGTCTTCGGCTTCTCCGCCTGGATCCTGGCTGCCGTGATCGCGGGCGCAATCCTGCTCGACTGCGCGCTGCGCGCGGCGATGGTCGCGAACCAGACGCTCGTGAACACCGTGGTGCCCGAGTCGCGGGCGCGCGCGAACACGATCTTCGGCACCCACGTGTGGGCGGGCAATGCCACCGGCGCCTTTCTCGCGAGCAGCGCCTTCGCGCACGTCGGCTGGGGTGCCGTGTGCGCGGTGGCGATCGGCGCGACCGCGGCCGCGCTCTTGGTGCACCTGCGCGCGGTGCGTCGGCTCCACCGCGCGCCTGCAGTGGAATGACGCCTGCAGCCGGCGCAGCCGCGCCGGCGTCTAGTTCGCCTTGGCGCCGGAGGCCTTCACCACCTCCGCCCACTGCGCGCGCTCGGCTTCCACGTACTTGTCGAACGCCTCGGGGGTGAGCTCCGGATCGCCCGGCTCGGCGCCCATCTCGCGCAGGCGCTTCTGGATCTCGGGCGCGGTCGCCGCGCGGTGCATCGCGTCGGCGAGCTTGTTGACGATCTCGCGCGGCGTGGCGCGCGGAACGAACATGCCGTACCAGACGAGCACTTCCATGTCGATGCCCGCCTCGCGCATGGTCGGAACGTCGGGCAGGCGCTCGGCGCGCTTCGGGCCCGTCGAGGCGAGCGGCCGCAGCCGCCCGGAGATCACGTGCTGGTGGATCGCCGGGATGTTGGCGAAGCTCAGATCGACCTCGCCGCTGATGAGCGCCGTGAGCGAAGGCGCGGTGCCGCGGAAGGGCACGTGCACGATCTTGATCTTGTTGCGCAGGTTGAAGAGCTCGCCGGTGAGATGCTGGGTCGTGCCGGCGCCGGACGACGAGTAGTTGAGCGCGCCGGGGCGGCTGCGCGCGAGCGCGACGAGCTCCTTCACGGTCTTCACCGGCACCGACGCGTGCACGACCAGGATGTTGGTGCTGGTGGAGAAGATCGCCACCCCCGCGAGGTCCCGCGCGTCGTAGTTGAGCTTGGGATAGAGCGACATGTTGATCACCAGCGCCGCGGTGTTGATGAGCGTCGTGTAGCCGTCCGGCGCCGAGCGCGCGACGTGCTCGTTCGCGATGTTGGTCCCCGCTCCCGGGCGGTTCTCGACGATGATCTGCTGCCCGAGATACTCCGAGAGCTTGGGCGCGAACAGCCGCGCGTTGATGTCGACGCCGCCGCCGGGGGTGAATCCGACCACGAGCCGGATCGGCTTGGTGGGATAGGTCTGGGCGAGCGCGGCCGGAGCCGCGACCAGCGCGAGAGCGCCGGCAGTCAGGGCGAGTTTCATGTGAGCACCTCCCTTTGGTTGTGGGTGAGTGAGCCTCAGAGCCGCGGGCGGCGTGTTCCCGAGCGCCAGTACTGGATCATGAGATAGCCGCCCACCATCCCGCCCAGATGCGCGAAGTGTGCGACGCCCGAAGCCGTACCGGTGATCCCGAGGTAGAGCTCGATCACGCCGTAGAGCGTGACGAACAGCCACGCGGGCATCGGTATCGGCGGAATGAGGAGGACCACCACGCGGCGCGGGAACATCATGCCGAACGCGAGCAGCAGGCCGAACACGCCGCCGGATGCTCCGACCGTCGGATAGAACGAGCCGCTCAGCCACGTGACCCCGAGCTGCGCGACCGCTGCCGTGACCACGCACACGAAGTAGTAGGTGAGGTAGCGCCGCTGGCCCCACACCCGCTCG
>DATCLR010000036.1:0-29109 GCA_036563785.1 Burkholderiales bacterium
CAGCCACGAGCTGGGGCACGCGGAAGTACATGAACATGAAGCTGCTCGAGGAGATGGAAAGGCACGCAGTTCACTCAGCAGCTTAACGGGCGACCGAGACCGCTGCCGAAGCAAAAAGTGCGAAAGATTTTTGACACTACCCGCTCTGTTTTCTGAGAAGTGTCGGTCTAGCATCGAGAATGTGTATCGTTCAGCGATGCGAGAGATGCGCGGTGTACCGTATGCGCTCGCCGGCGACACCATCGAGGCTTTGGCTTTTCTACAGGAGACGATCGCTACCGCGCTTTGGAAGCACCGTTGCAATGTGGGCAAGACACTCGAATCGTTCGCTCGGGAGTTTGATCGGCTCGACGTGCGCGAAGAACGAAAGCGACTTCACGCGGTCACTCACAAGTCCTAAAGCGCGTGCAGGAGAAGCTCGGCCGCGTTCGCGGCCACCGACGAGATCCTCCCCGGCGCCGACGGCGGGGTGTTTACCTCCGCCGGCGCCATCGAACGGCTCCTGACCACCCAGATCTCGCTGCGCAACAACCGGCGTCTGCAGACCGCCATGCGCTCCTCGCGGCTACCGGCGATCAAGACCGTGGTGCAGTGCGACGTCGCCTTCCAGCCCTTGATCCGCCGCGAGCAGGTCGCGAGCATGCACGAGTTCGGCTTCATCAAGCGCCGGGAGAAGACGCCCCTGGTGATCAGCCTCGCAGTCGCCGTCTGCTTCTATTCGCCGACGGATCCAATCCGCGTACGGTTCGAGCTCACAAGTTAGCCCACGCTCGGCGTCCTTCACAGCCTAGGCGAATCCCTGGCGTGGAGAAAGACTCAAGGCGTGGTCACGAGTGGTGGGGACTCACCTCGTAACCCGGTTCGAGACAAGCCCCGTGCCCGCCCTTTCTCTACCGACGTCCCGCCGTCCGCCGCTCGGCAGTCGTGGAGCTAGGAGCATTCGACCGCGCCCGTCTCGGTGGGCGCGCAGAAGCGCGGCCAACCGTGCCGGCGCCAATACTCGACGAGGCCCAAGTCGGAGACGAGCTTCGCGAATTCCGGCGAGCGCCGGACGTCGTCGAAGAGCGGCAGCCACAGGAACCAGACGTTGTGACGCCGCGTTTGCGTGGCGCCGCGCGCGGCGCGCAGGGCGAGCTCGACGTCGCCGAAATGGGCGGCCCACGCGGCGGCTACCGTATGCTCGTTGTGCGTGGGATTCTCGAGGTGCTCGTACCAATCACGAAGCGCGGCGAGCCCGGCGGCGTCCGAGCCCAGCCGGCCGAGCTCGGGCTTGAAATGCGGGGGCGCAACGCGATCGTCCGTTAGGGCGCCCGTGTCGCCTCGCCCGAGACGCACGTAGTTCATCAGATACTCCCCGAACGGCCAATCGCTGAACGCACGGCCCTGCTCATAGGCTTCGCGCACGGCCGCGCGATCGCCGACGATTTCGCTCGCGGCGAGATAGAACGCAAGCCCGGTCGAATTGAGCGGGTTCGCGCCCTGATTGCTGTCGAACGTCGCGCGTCCCCGCTCGACGTAGCCGACGGCCAGCTCGAAGTTGCCGATCTCCGCGAGCTCGGCACGGGTAGCACCGAGCGCGAGCGCACGGCCGTACGCCTCATCGGCGTCGCTCCATTCACCTCGCACCAGATGGACCACCGCGAGCGCATGGTGCGCCTCCGGAAGGTCCGGCTGGAGCGCGAGGCCCCTCCTGCCCGCGTGGAACGCTTCATCCTGATACTCGTCGACGTGGTCCGGCTGCCAGGTCGGGGCGACGGCGAGCACATAGGCGAGATTCCCCCACGCGAGAGCGAAGCCCGGATCCAGCGCGACGGCCTTGCGCAGCTCCGCGATCGCTCGCGCGCTGGCCTCGCCCGAGGACGAGTGATCGGCGGCCAGCGCCGCGAGGTAATGACCGTACGCCGCGCTCGAGCGGGTCGGAACACGAGCGAGGCGCGTGCGCTCTTGGCGCGACAAGCGCGCCCGCAAGGCCTCGGCCACGTTCGTCGCAATGCTGGTCTGCATCGCGAACAGGTTCGCCACGTCCGCCGTCGCGTCGTACGTCTCCGACCACAGCAGCATGTCCGTCTCGGCGTCGACGAGCTGAACCGCAAAGCGGATCCTGTCGCCGGCGCGGCGCACGCTCGCCTCAAGGACCGACGCCACGTTCTGCTCGGCGGCAATCTCGCGCGGCGCCTTCGCACTGCCGCTGTACTGCATCATCGTGCTGCGCGAGATCACCGTCATGTTGCTGATCTTCGCGAGCTGGTTGATGACTTCCTGGTGCAGCCCGAGCGCGAAATAGCGGTCGTCTTCGTTGGGGCTCAGATTGGTGAACGGAAGGACTGCCACCGAGTTCGGCAGCACTGCGCGCTTCGGGTCCCCGACGAGGCGGTGCGCCATCAGGAGGGCGGCGAGGACGATTACGGCGGCGAGCGATAGCCCGAGCGCGATGCGCCAGGGGCGAGCACGCTGCCGGGGATGGCCCGACCCGTCCGAGGAGGCGCCACCGGGCGCTCGCCATGGCGGTGCCCGGCCGGCCGAGGGCTCACGCTCGGGCGTTGCGGGTGCGTCCGCGACGGTCTCCGCGGCAGGGGCCGTCGATGTCTCGACCATCGTGACGCTCGCGACGAAGCGATAACCCCGGCCCGGCTCGGTGACGATGAAGCGGTGCTCTCCTCGCTGCTCCCCGAGCACCTGCCGCAACGTGGAGATGTTCTTGTTGAGGCTGTTCTCCTCGACGATGACGTCCGGCCACACCGACTCGAGCAGGCGCTCCTTCGACACGAGCTCTCCCCGGTGCTCGAGCAAGCAGAGCAGCGTATCGAAGGCCTTGGGCTTCAATGGGACGCGGGTCCCGTCCAGCCTGGACAGCACGCGCCGGGCGGGATCCAGACGAAAGCCTTCGAACTCGTACACCGGGTGCCGGCTCCGTACGACACGCCTGTCGCAGACAAGGACAGGGCGCGGGCTGCAGGTTCGCAAGCGGCTGCAGTCGATTCTACCGCGGCCGATGGACGGGGCAATTCAGCGGCGCGAAGCGGCTGCCGCCTACTCCACGCAGCGGCACCGCCGCTCGCCGAGGCGGCCCGTGGAGTCGCGGCATTCGAGCAGCCCCACCCTGCAACGATAGTCCTGCACCTCGTCGGCGCGAAGCCAGAGCGCGGAGCTCGTCGGGTCGATCTCGATGAGCCCGCGCGGCGGCGGCATGGCACAGCCGGCGGTCGCCAACAGGACCGCGGAAGCGATGGCCGCGTTGCGAACGGCGCGCCACCTTGTGGCGCAGCCTGCGTAAGCGCTTGCGAAGCTCATGGTGCCTCTCCTGTCCCGTGAACCACGGACGGAAAGGCTCGACGAGGCACGCATGCCGAGTCGTTACCGCCGAGTGAATTCTTGTGAACGGCCGACAAGACACGCTCGGCTCGCCGCCGGCCAGGAACGGTCAGATACGATCAGGAGCGGTCAGGCCGATCAGCGCGTCCCGAGACGCCGCTTCACCAGCGCGACGAGCTCGTCCGGCGCTCCTTGCGGTGCCCGCTGGTATAGGTCGTGGCTAGCGGCGCCGGTGGAGGCGCAAGAGATCATGAGGAGCCGCTTCGAGTGACCGACCAGCGCCGGCAGGCCCGCGCTGATGAGGAAGACGGCTGCAAATCCACCTTCGATCCAGGCATTGCTTCCGGGCAGTCGCCAGAATGGCTCGCCGAACACGATCTTGGAGGGGGCGTAGAGGATGGCCGCGAAGACGATAAGACACCAAATGGACCGACGCAGGACGTGCCCGTTGCGGCTCATCCATTGATTCTTCTCACTTTTATGGGGCCACCAGCGGGACACAATGACATGGCCCTTCCGGATGCTGTGTGAACCAGTTCTCGTTTTTGCTCCCATCGGGGCGGGCGAAGCTACGAGGGCCCGGGCCGCTCCGCAATGGCCGCCGCCCGCCGCTGTCCGATTAAAATGCCTATTGGCGTCCGGGCTTTAGCGAACGGAGTCGCACCGATGTCGCCGAAGGAACAGGGCTCGAGGTCGTTTCGCTTCTCGACGTCGACCGCTCGGCCGGCCGATCCGGTGTCGTCGTGGAACTCCCTGTTCGGCCGACGGCTGTCGCGCCGGTTGCTCGCTCCCCCTCCGTCCGGCGCGACGCCGCCGCACATGGAGATGACGGCGCACGTGCTCGGCGGCCACGCCGGAGGCCGTGAGACCGGCCATGTGATGCGAATGGCGGTCTCCGCGGGCGGCGTCGCGCGGCGCACGAAAGAGCTGCTCGCGGACGCCAACGACGACATCATCCTGCACATTCAGATCGCCGGCCGGCGCGTCGTCTCGCAACGCGGCCGGGAGGCTACGGTGAATCCCGGCGGCGCCGTGGTCACGACGAACGCGGAGGAGAGCACGATCGTGTTGCCCGGGGCCGCGCGCTTCGCGTGTATCGCCGTGCCGAGGACCTTGATGACGGCGCGAGTTCCGCGTGTCGACGATTTTCTGGTGCGGACGTTGCCGCCCACGGGCGTGCTCCGACTGCTCACGCGGTATCTCGACGTGCTCGACGACCAGGAAGCGTTCCGTGCGCCCGGCGTGCGCTCCGCCGTCGCTACGCATATCTACGACCTCTGCGCGCTCGCCGTGGGCGCGGCGCGGGACGCCGCCGAGATCGCGGCGGGACGCGGCCTGCGCGCGGCCCGGCTGCATGCGTTGAAGCAGGACATCGCCGAAAACCTCGCGCACGGCGACGTCTCGCCCGCCGCCCTGGCCCGGCGTCACGGCATCACGCCGCGGTATGTCCACAAGCTCTTCGAGAGCGAAGGCACGACGTTGTCGAGATACAAGCTCGGGCTGCGCCTCGCGCGCGTACACGAGATGCTGACGAGCGGCGCGCACGACGAGCTGACGATCGCGGCCATCGCCTACCGCGCCGGCTTCGGGGATCTGTCGACTTTCAATCGCGAGTTCCGTCGGCATTTCGGCGCGACGCCGTCCGAGCTCCGCTCGGCGGCTCGCGGCAATGGCCGGGCTTGAGCGATCCGCCGCCGGCACCCGCCCCGTTGGCGTTCGCTCTGTCCCGATACGGCGTTCCTTGCTGCCCAAGCGCGCGCCTCGCCGTCCCCCCTAGGCTCGGTTCCGCCATCATTCTCATGGACGCGCGTGCGACGGGGGTGTCGTGGCGCGAGCGCGGCGTGAAGCCCGCACGGACCGGACCAAGGAGGGATTGCGATATGCGAGCTCGATTCGAAGCACCATTCCTTGCGGCGCTCGTCGCCTCGGCGTGCTACGGCCAGCCCCATGACGATCAGGGGCATGCGCCGGCCGCATCGCGCCAGGCCGCGCGGGCACCGTGCACGCCCGAGCAGCGGGAAGCGGTGCTCGAAGCGATGCAGGCGCGCGTGCTCGAGGCCGCGCCGGCGCGGGTCGAATCGCTGAGCGAAGCCGTCGAGCCCGGAGGCGCGCTGGACGGCTGGCGGCTGGCGCACGGACACGTCGTGCTCGAGGGCGCCGGCGCGGTGCCGCTCGACAACCTCGACGCGGCTCCGCCGCTGCCGCCCCTGCTGCTCTATGCGCCGTCGCCCGCGACGACGCCGGACGACTGGCTCGACTTCGACGGCGACGACGGGCCCTACACGCTGGTCGGCTGGGCGTTCTTCGCGCCGCACGGACCCGAGCCCCCGCGGATGCTCGAATGCATCGAGCCCGACGAGTGGTTCGTTCACGAGGCCGGGTGGCACACACGCGACGGCGGCATGCGGCTCACGCCCGACACGCCGTACGAGCAACCGCCTCCGCCGGCCGGTGTCCACGTCCTGTTCTGGCACCCTCGCGTCTGGGACATCCACTTCTGGATCGAGGAGGACGGGCCGCCGGCCGTTTCGTTCGACAACCCGAACGCGCGCCCGGGCGGCCTCGCGCTGCCCGAAGGCGCGTTCTACGGCAACGGCATCGGCGACGGTTCGTGAGGCGCGCCGCACAACACTAGCATTCGTCGGGTCTCGTGTACCCCTTCGCGAGCGACGAGCTCGCGCGCTGGAGCGCCGCCAATCCGCAGGTCGACTCGATCACCGCGTTTCCGCTGCTGTTCGATCCGGGCACCGGATGGGCCTACGCGGGCGGGATTGCCGTCGTTGGGCGTGTGCTCGAGCAGATCGAAGGCACGACGCTCGCCGTGTTTCTCGAGGAACGCCTATTCGACCCCCTCGGTATGAACGACACCGGTTACGCGGTGCCGGATGCGAAGCGCTCGCGCGTCGCGGCCGTCTTCCGCATGACGGACGAGGGGCTCGTCGAGTCGCCGGGCATCGCTCCGGACGGCACGCCGCTGCTCGAGGCCGAATCGGTGCGCGTGCTCACGCAGAACCGCCTCGGCGACGTGCGCGTCTCGCTGCAGGAAGAGCCGCTGCCGTTCCTCGCTCGTGCCTTCCCGCTCGGCGCGGGGCGCGACGGTTTCGGGCTCGGATTTCAAGTCACCGGCGCGCACATCGACGCCTACCAGCGCGCGCCGGGCAGCTTGAGCTGGGCCGGCATCTTCAACACGGAGTTCTGGATCGACCCTGCTTCCGGTATCGGCGCAGTGCTGCTCATGCAGTACCTGCCTTTCTACGACGAGGCGGCGATCGCCACGCTCCGCGGGTTCGAGGAGCTGGTGTATCGAGGGCTCAGGTAGGACGCCCATTTCCGTCCGGCGGCGACCTGCGCGATCCTCGGAACCGACGACCCGGGCCACGCCGAAGACAACACGCTCGCCGGTCGCGGCGTCTTGCCGGATGAAGCGCTGCGGCGGGAGATCGAGCGCTTCTGGGATCAGCTCGCCAGAACGCTCGAGCTGAAAGCAAGCAAGCGCTCGGCTTCGCCACGCAGCGCACGGGCGCGCCGGTCCCGGCGATCACACCGGGACCGGCGCGCGTCATCGGGCGCTAGAACTGATACGTCATGCCCACGTAGTAGCGGCGCCCCAGCACGTCGTAGAACGCCGGGTTCGTGACACCCGTCTGCGTGTAGCCTTCGGCCACGGTGCGCAGGTTGACGATGGGCGGGTCCTTGTCGAACAGGTTGTCGATGCCGAACCGCAGCTGCCAGTTGTCGCGGAACGAGTACCGGCCCGACGCATCGAAGATGTCGTAGCTCGGCGTCGTGTGGTACTGCGCCGTGGTACGGATCGCGCCTTCCGGGATGATGCTCGGCAGATGCCGCCAGCGCAGGCTCATGCTCCAGTTCCCCGCGCCGTAGTTCACCGTGGTGAACAGCCGGTAGTCGTAGGCGAACTGGTTCACGCCCCGCACGTCGCCCGGTCCCGTGGTGCCCTTGTAGTCCACCCACGGCGAGTCGGCGTTCACGCGCGTCTTCCAGCGGTCGGTGATGGTGGCGAGCATGTTCAACGACAGCGTGCCCGGCCCGAGGTCCGTTCCCCAGTCGAACTGCAGGTCGTAGCCCGCGAGGTCCGCCGAGGCCTCGTTGGTGTAGGTGATGTCCACTGTCGCCACGGCGCCGTTGGTGGGGTTGCGCACGATGAGCTGGCACGACGGGTGGTTCGGGTCGTACGTGGGGTTGGTGTCGAAGTTCAGGCACTCGCGATATAGCGTGTCGGGCACCTGCGGCGCGATCATGTCGTCGAGCTCGATGCGCCAGTAGTCGAGGCTCAACCGCGCCCGTTGCGTGACCTCCGCCACCACGCCCAGCGTGAGGGTTGTCGCCTCCTCCGACCGCAGGTTGGGGTTACCGCTCAGGTTGGAGATGCGCGGGGAGACGAACCCGCTCGGCTGCGGCGTCTCGCCGCCGTAGTAGTTGGCGGCGCCCGTCGGTCCCATGAGCTTCTCGCAGAGCGCGCGCACCTGCGCGGCCACCGCGGGACCCCCGGGATTCAGGTTCGGGTTCGCCGTGTACGTGAGCTGTGCCGGATTGAGCTCGGAGCACGGATCGCCCTGCACGAGGGTGAACGGTGCGAATTGCTCCTGCGACTGGAACAGCTCGCCGATGTTCGGCGCCCGGTTCGCCACCTGCCGGCCGCCGCGCACGCGCACGCGGTCCACCACCTGCCAGTCGAGCAGCGCTTTCCAGGTGTCCACGTCGTTGCTGGGCTCGTTGTCGGTGACGCGGTAGCCGAGCTCGAGGCTCAAGCTTTCGGCGCCCCACGCGTCGGACACCACCGGCACGAGCAGCTCGCCGTAGATCTCCTCGGCTTCCGACTTGCCGTAGGCGTCGCCCACCGGGAAGAAGCCCGCGACCTGATCCAGCACGGACGACTGCGAGTTCAGCGGGTCGGGCTTGAACTCGAAGCGGTTCTCGCGAGTGCCGGCGCCGAACGCGAATCGCATCTGACCGGCCGGCAGGTCCGCCACCGCGCCCTGCATGTTGTACTCCACGATGTTTTGCCGCATCTCGCCGGTGGCCTTGGCCTCCGCGCGAACCGCGGCCTGGCAATCCTCCGACGGCACGAAGCCCTCGTAGTAACCGCTCACGCCGTACACCGCGGGCAGCCCGCTCGTGCAGCTGATGGCGCCGGACGCGAACCCGGCGCCGAGCTCGTTGCCGATGTAGAGCATGCCCTTGCCGTAGTTCGGCTGCCGCATGACGAAGCGCCACCGCTCGAGGGAGATGGCGCCGCCGTAGATGCTCTCCGTGCTCGTGGAGCCCGACGACGCGTACAGCTCCCAGGTCCAGTCCTTGATGGGCAGCCGCCCTTCCAGGCCGCCGATGAGCTGATAGGAGTCCACCTGCACGTCGCTGCGGCGGGGACCGGCGAACAGGGTGGTCTGGCGGAACTCCCAGTCGGCCTCCGGATTCGGCCGGCTGTCGAGCAGCGCGGTGAGCTCCGGCGGCGTGGGGAAGGCCTGCGACTTGGTGCAGCCGCCGAACGCCGGGCAGTTCAAGCCGAACCGGCCGCCGGGCATGTAGTCCGGGTTGGTGGGATCGTCCTCGTTGCCGAGGATCCCGTCCGCCCCTGGGCCGAGCACGGAAGGCTCGTAGCGGCCTTGCCCGTGCGGAGCGCTGGCGCGCCAGCCGCCCAGCATGGGCGAGGCCGCCTGGCGCTGCTGCGTGGTCGACCGGCTGTAGAGCACCTGGGCGAAGGCACGCAGGTTGTCGGACAGGTCGTAGTGACCGCGTCCGAACAGCGAATACCGGTCGAGCGGTATTTGCAGCCATTCCTCCACTTCGTTCTGCCGCAGCTGGCCGTTCGTGGACGCATTCGAGCGCTCCACGTACCGCCACGGCCGCCCTTGCGAGTCGAAGAAGCTGCCGTTGTACCGGTAGGCGCCGTCGGCCGTTTCCTTGTACAGCGTGCCGTCGGAGTTCATGTAGTACTGGCCGGCGGTGTTAACGTTGCCGGGCGCGTCGGAGAAGATCTGCAGGAGCACGTCGCGGTCGTGCATGTTGTCGGCTACGGGCGAGTAACCCGCCGCCGAATAGAAGTCGGTGGTGGAGTTGGCGCTCGGGTCGATGTAGCCGGCACGCCGGAAGTCGCGGTCCACCGCGAAGATCTCGTCGCGCTTCGAGCGCTCGAAGCCTAGCAGCACGTTGCCGCGGCCGTCGCCGGAGTTGGCGCCTAGCACCACGGAGTAGCGAAATTCCGTCCCGTCGCCTTCGGCCGTCTGGCCCACCTGGGCGTCGAAATCGATGCCCTCGAAGTTCTGTTTGGTGATGAAATTCACGACGCCCGCCACGGCGTCCGCGCCGTACACGGCCGAGGCGCCGCCCGTGATGGTCTCCACGCGCTCGATGGCCGCCGACGGAATGGTGTTGATGCTCACCGCCATGCCCGCATTGATCGGCATGGCGCGGCGGCCGTCGAGCAGCACGAGATTGCGGTTCGGGCCGAGCCCGCGGAGCGAGAGCGTCGCCTGGCCCGGCGTGCGCGTGGCGCCGACGGATAGCTGCTCGCTGAAGAACGACGTGCCCTGCACGCCGAACTCCGACGCCACGTTGAATTGCGTGACCGCGGGCGTGAACTGCGGCAGCTGATTGAGCACGCTCTCCATCCCGATGGTGCTCGACTCCTCGAACCGGCCCGTGTCGACGGTCATGATCGGACTGTTGGCATCGAAGTCGCGGCGCACGATACGCGAGCCGGTGACGGTGATCTCTTCCAGCGGCGGCTCCTGCGCTGCAGCGGTCCCGCCGATGGCCATGCTTCCGAGCACGGCGGAGACAGCCGAGGCCAGGGCGCCGAGCGCCGGCAGATCGAAACGCAAGCACGGATTTCTCACGATTTCCCCCCTTTCTTGTGGAGTGACGAGTCCTGGACGATGGTCCCCAGTCCGCCCCCCGGTGGCTCGAACGTTCGGGCGCCTCCTCCTCTGGCGCCGAGCCACGCAGTCACTTCCCTTCGAGCGGCCTTCCGGCGATGAGAATAGCAGCGACGTGCTTGTTGCATGCAAGTGATCGAGCAGCACGCGCCGCAAGCTGGTCTGGTGCGAGCGCGGCGGCGAAACCAATGCGAGTGTGGCAGCGAAACGCGACGCGAAGCGGCTGCGCCGGCCGCACATAAATTTCTTCGCGAACAGTTTCGTTGAAAAGCAATCGATCCGCCGGGGCGCGCGGACTCCCGGCGCCGTGCTCGACGCGCTGCGGGTGTCACTGCCGCCGTCAGTGCGGATTTGCGCTTACGGCGCAGGCCACCCCGGATGCATGCGGTACGGCACGCTGTGCACGGTAGCCTCGATCTGCCGAATGCGCCCGTCGATCACCTTGAACGACTCGAAGATCAAAAAGCTGAACGGCCGTGTGAACGCCGGATTCGGCGTGACGGTCCTGCCGCGCGGAATCGGCACCGACTCGAGGTTGCCGCGGTGATCGAACGTCGCAATCGCGGAGACGACCTGGTCCTCTTCGTCCACGACGAGATAGCGGCGATGCGAGATAGAGGTCACGATCACGAGCATGCCCGCCTCGAACTGCTCCTGGCAGCTCATTCGCACGACCGGGTTCGCGCCTTCGTCGGCCCGCAGCGTCATCTGGCTGCCGTTCTCGAACCGCGTGCACTGCGGGTCGAACGGCGTGACGTCGCCGCGGCCCTGCGTGATGCCCTCGAAGTAGGAGTCGGCGATGTCGATCAGCTCCTGGCGCGACAATCGCCGGTTCGGCGGCACCACCTCCCGCCAGATCGGCCGGTCGAGCGCGAAGGTGGCCATCGCCGGATCGTCGGCGTTGCGCCGCAGGACGGAGGTCTCGATCTCGGTGATCTGCCGGTTCTCGACTTTGAGCCGCGCGGCGAGCATCGACGGCAAGCCGCTCTCGATGACGCCCGCGTAGAGCTGAATGCCGCCCGTCACCGGGTCGGTGAAGACGAGCCGGTTCTCCCCCAGCCCCTGCGCGGTGGCCCAGAGCGCATCGCCGATCGCGAGCACCTGGCCGTTCTCGGTGTAGCGGACGTGGGGCGCGAGCGGCACGGCCGACGGGTCGCCGTGACCGATCGCGTACAGAAACCGCTCCGCGAACTGCTCGAGACAGTCATGGCCGCAGATGACCTTGAACTGCGTCGCCGCCGGCGCTTCCTGAGCCGCCGCCGGCAGACCGGCTGCGAGCGCGAAGCCGAAGACCAGAACCCCCGAGACACACCGTTGGAATCGCATGCCGTCCCCTCCGGTATCGATCGGTGCGCCGCCGAAACGGCGGCGCCAGCGCGTACCGGAGAATACCGCTACTGCCGCCGCAGATCCCGCAGCGCGTCCGGCCACGCTGGGTCGAAACCGTCCACGCTGCGGACGAGCCCGCGTCCGGGTCGGCGACGATCACGGTCGGAACGTCCATGACCTCGAACAGCGGCAGATCGGCCATACTGGCGCGATGGCGAAGCGTACCGGCAGCGCGGATCTCCCTCTGCACGGCGGCCGCGTGCCCCCGTGGCTCGCCGCGCGCATGGCCGCGCTCGGGCGCGTGATCGTCGAGGCGATCGTCCACCACTACGGCCGCGACGAGCTGCTCCGCCGGCTCGCGCACCCGTTCTGGTTCCAGTCCTTCGGTGCCGTGATGGGCATGGACTGGCACTCGTCCGGCATCACGACGAGCGTCGTCGGCGCGCTGAAGCGCGGGCTCGCCCCGCTCGAGCACGAGCTCGGCATCTACGTCTGCGGCGGCCGCGGCCGGCACTCGCGCCGCACGCCCGCGGAGCTCATGGCCGTCGGCGAGCGCACCGGCCTCGACGCCGATTCGCTCGCGCGCACGAGCCGCCTCGTCGCGAAGATCGATTCCGCCGCCGTGCAGGACGGCTTCGAGCTCTATCCGCACGCGTTCATCGTCACGGCCACGGGCGAGTGGTGCGTCGTGCAGCAGGGGCTCAACGACGCGCGCGGCGAAGCGCGCCGTTATCACTGGCTCTCCGAGAACCTCGAGAGCTTCCTCGACTCCCCGCACGCCGCGATCGAAGGGCGCGCGGGACGAGCGGCCATCATCAATCTGGCCGACGCCCGCGCCGCTCGGAACCGACGCGCCGGGCTCGAGCTCGTGCGCGAGGGACCGGACCGAACGCTCCGCGTGCTGCGGCGGCTCGCGGAGCGGTCGAACGCCGTTCCGAGCCTGTTCCCGGAGCTCGAGCCCGCGCCGGACATGCAGTCGCCGCCGCTGCCGCATCTGCAGATGCCCGCACGTCACGACGTGCGCGCGTCCGACGTGGTGCTCAAGCGCCTGCACGGCGCGCTCGCGGCCGCGGCGGACCGCGGGCCCGAGGACTTCACGGACGTGCTGCTCACGCCGGGCGTCGGCGCGCGCACGGTCGAGGCGCTCGCGCTGGTCGCCGAGGTGCTGCACGGCACGCCGTGCCGGTTCTCGGATCCGGCCCGGTTCTCGCTCGCGCACGGCGGCAAGGACGGGCATCCGTTCCCGGTGCCGCTGCACGTCTACGACGAGACGATTCGGGTTCTGAAGGACGCGGTCGAGCACGCGAAGCTCGGCAACGGCGACAAGCTCGCCGCGATTCGACGGTTGGACGCGGAGGCGCGGAAGCTCGAGCGCACCGCAAAGGGACCGACGTTCGAGGCGCTCGTCGCCCGTGAGCGAGCGCGATCCGACGAGCACGGCGGGCGCACCGTCGGCGCTCGTCGCTGGACGAAGATGCCTCGCGTGGACTAGCCGATGTGGTAGGCCAAGAGGGTTTCGTTCAACGCACGCAGGTCCACCGGCTTCACGAGGTGCGCATCGAACCCCGCGGCCGCCGTCTTGTCGCGATCCGCCTCCTGTCCCCAGCCGGTGAGCGCGACGATCCGAATGCGGTGCCCCCAGCTTCGCCCGCGGATCGCGCGACACGCGTCGTACCCGTTCATTCTCGGCATGCCGATGTCCATGAGAATGACGTCGGGCCGAAACGCGTCGGCGCTTTCGAGCGCTTCCATGCCGTCACACGCGATCGCGGTCTCGTGGCCGCCATGCGCGAGGAGCTGCGCGAGCGCGCGGGCGGAGTCCGGATTGTCGTCGACGACGAGAATTCGCGCCCGGCGGACTCGTGCGCCCGGCGCAACGAGATCCGAACGCGGCGCGTCCTCGTCGCGGCCCGACTGCGGCACCGCCGGCAACCGCACCACGAACTCCGCGCCTTTGCCGCGGCCCTCGCTGTGCGCCGCCACCGTCCCACCGTGCAGCTCGACGAGCCGCTTCACGAGGTGCAGCCCGACGCCGAGCCCCGAGTGCTTTCGCTCGAGTGACCGGTCCGAGCCCTGGGAGAACAGGTCGAACACTTCGTCGAGCTCGGCGGGTGAGATGCCGATGCCGCTGTCGCGCACGGTTACGACCGTGTCGCTGCCGCGGCGCTCGCCGACGAGCCATATGCGCCCTCGCTCCGGCGTGTACTTGCACGCGTTGTTGAGGAGGTTCGCGAGCACTTGCGCGAGCCGCACGGGATCGGCGTCGAGCCAGACCGGCTCCGGCGGGAACGTGACGAGGAGCTCATGCTTGCGCTGCTCGATCAGCGGAGTGCAGGTCTCCACGGCCGATCGCATCACGTCGCCGAGCTCGACGCGCTGCCGGCGCAGATCGAGCCGGCCGCGCGTGATGCGGCTCACGTCCAGCAGGTCGTCGACGAGCCGGACCAGCTGTGCGAGCTGGCGTCGCATGATGGCGCGTGCGCCCGCGGCCTTCGAATCCGTGCCGTCCACGCGGTCGAGATAGTCCAGCGAGCTCACGAGCGGCGCGAGTGGATTGCGCAGCTCGTGTGCGAGCGTCGCGAGAAACTCGTCCTTGCGGCGGTCGGCCTCGCGCAGCGCTCGCTCGGCGCGGGTGCGTTCCTCCGCCTCCTTGTGTCGCGAGATGATGATCGCGGCGGCATGAGCGAGCGTCGCGATGAACGCGACGTCATCGTCCGCAGGAGCGCGCGGCTCCGGGAAGTAGAGCGCAAACGTGCCGAGCACCGGCCCGCCGCTCGCTTGCAACGGGAACGACCAGCAGCCACGGAAGCGGTGCGCACGCGCGAGCCATCGCCACGATTCCCAGCGCGGGTCTTGCTCCACGTCGGGCGAGATCACGGGCTCGCCGATGTGCATCGCCAGGCCGCACGCGAACGAGTCCGCACCGATGCGCAGCCCGTCGACGTCCTCTGCGTACGCGTCCGACATGCCGACCACGTGGTGCAGGCCGTCGCCCGCAACGTCGTTGCGCATGTAGAACCCCGCGCGTGCTTCGCCGCCGAAACGGCGCACGGCCGTTCGAACGAGCACGTCGAGGCACGCCGCGAGCGGCTGGCCGTCCAGCGCGGCTTGGAACGCCTCCTTCTGCCCGGCGAGAGCCGATTGGCTCTCGACGAGTGCCCGTTTCGTGTCGCGCAGCTTGGTGGAATCGAAGAAGTAGCACACCACGCCGTACCGGCCGTCCGGGAGCTCGATCCGGTGTAGCTCCCACTCGTACCCCTCGATCTCGTGGATGTCGGCGCGCGGGTTGACGAAGTTTTCCGAACGGTACGGTTCGCCGGTGTCGAGCGTGCGGCGGAACACCGCGATGATCTCGCTCGCCACCGGCTCCGGCCACAGGATTCGCACAGCCTCGTCGAACGGCCGGCCGACGACCGGACGTATGTTGCGGAACGCGACGTTCCGCGATATCGGGTTCATGTAGGCGATGCGGAAGTCGGCGTCCACGATGTAGACGCCGAACGGCATCTGCTCGACGAGCTCTACGAACGAGCGTTCGCTGCCACCGAGCGCGCCGAGCGGAGTGTGGAGACCGGCTGGGCCCCTAGCGCCGTCGTTCATCCCCCTGGTTCTTGTGCGCCGTCCGGCGTTCAGTGTAGCACTCGCTCCCGCGCAGGGACCCGCTGGCCGCCGCAAGCGCCCTCCGCCTAGAATCGGGCGACGAACGGTGAGGCGCGCATGATCATCCGAGCCGTATTCCTCCTCGCGGCGCTGACGCTCGGTGCGACGGCATGCGAGCGTTCGAGCCCCACCGATTCGCCTTCAGCGGCGCCGGGGCCCTCGGCCGATCTCGACGCGCTCGCGCGGCAGTACGTGCAGCTCGCGCTCGCGTTCGACCGGCACGATCCCGACTACGTGGACGCCTACTTCGGCGAGGAGGATCTGCTCCGCGCCGCCGAAGCCGACACCCGGGGGCTGCCGGAGCTGCGCGCGCAAGCGGACGCTCTGCTCGATGCCGTGGCCGCGCTGGACGCCGGATCGCTCGCGGAGCCGGAGCGGCTGCGGCTCGGCACGCTCGCGAAGAGGCTGCGCGCCATGCGACTGCGCATGGATATCGTCGATCCCGAGCGGGATGCCGCGTTGCGGCCGTTCGACGAGGAGAGCCGCGTATTGTTCGACGCCGTGGCCCCGGACTACGACGACGCGCATTTCGAAGCCATCGTGGCGCGCATCGACGCCCTGGTGCCCGGCGAGGGGCCGCTCCGCGAGCGTCTCGAGGCGTACCGCGCGCAGTTCGTGATCCCCCCGGAGCGTCTCGAAGCGGTGTTCGGCGCGGCGATCGAGGAGTGTCGCAGGCGCACGCTGGCGCACATCGAGCTGCCCGCCGCGGAACGATTCACGGTCGAGTACGTGACGGACAAGCCGTGGAACGCCTACAACTGGTACCAAGGCGGCTACTCGAGCCTGATCCAGATCAACACGGACCTGCCGATTCGCATCGAGCGCGCGGTCGATCTCGGCTGTCACGAAGGCTACCCGGGTCATCACGTGCAGAGCGTGCTGCTCGAGCGCGAGCTGGTGGAGGGGCGCGGCTGGCCCGAGTTCGCCTTGCTGCCGCTCTTCGGGCCGCAGGCGCCGCTGTTCGAAGGCGGCGGCAACTACGGCGTGGAGCTCGCGTTCCCGGCCGAGGAGCGTCTCGCGTTCGAGCGCGACGTGCTGTTCCCCCTGGCCGGCCTCGATCCTTCCACGGCGGAGCGCTACCACGAGCTCCTGGCCGCCCTCGACGAGCTGCGCTACGCGCGCAATGAGGCCGCGCGGGACTACTTGAACGGTGACATCACGCGGGAGCAGGCGGCGGCGTGGCAGGTGCAATACGCGCTGCTGTCCGAGGGCGAAGCCGCGCGCAGCATGCGCTTCATAGACACCTATCGGAGCTACGTGATCAACTACAACCTCGGCGAGGACCTGGTCCGAGGCCACGTCGAGACACTGGCGGGCGCAGATCCGCAGCGGCGCTGGGCCGAGTACGAGCGTCTGCTGTCGCTGCCGTTCGCGCCGAGCGACCTGGTGCGCAGGCAATGACCGGGTCCCTCCGATCCGCTGTAGGGCTTGGCGATCACAACGCGTCCGAAATCGGCGTCGCGAGCACCGAGAGACCTCCGCCTCAATCGTCGGCGTGCCTTTCGCGAGGCACGGGAATCCCACGCTTCCAGACGGCGACGCCAGTCTCTCCATTGTGGTGCCAGAAACGGGCCGAGACGCTCGTCCGCGCCGAGCGTCGGCCCTATGCTATCGCCGCAGACGAGAGCCAGCGGCGTCAGAGTGGGAATGGCGAATACCGCGCGGTCGGCGAGCAGGTCGACGAAGTCGGCACCCAGTGACTCGCCCGTGAACAAGTGCGCAAGACCGTCTGCACCGGCAAGCACGGCCTGGCGCGCCTGCGCTTCGGTGCCGATGTGCACTAGCGCGAGCTTGTTTCTCGCATGCGCCGCCGCTACGAGCGCGGTGAGCGTTTCCGGAGATATCGACGGTCTACCGAAGCGATCGTCGTAGATGATCTTGATGTAGTCCGCACCTTCTCGAATGCGCGCATCGACGAATTGCGCGGCTTCCTCCGGGGATTCGATGGTCGGAAAGACCTCCGGAGACATCTGGGACGGATGCCCGCCGGGCGCGGTCGCTCCCACGCTCGAGGTAAAGACATCGGCCAGGTGAGCGCCTGGATGCGCCCTGACATCCTGGATCGCCTGCAGAGCAGCGCCCGACGTGAACAAGTCCAGCACCGTCGTAACGCCAAACACGGCCGCTGAGCCAGCGCGGCGCGGGCGTCGAACGGCAAATGCACGTGGGCATCACCCCCCCACAAGTAACAGTCGCCTACGTCCGCGCGGCCGCGGCATCGTGCCGGCCGACGTGGTCTCGGGACCCGCCGTCGCGTCGTGCGCCGCGCCGGCACGGGGACGCCGCGACCAGCAACACGAGCGTGCGGCTACTGCCAGCCGGAACGAGCGCCGTACGGCATCGGGCGAAATGCCGTTCGAACGCGCGGCGCGCCGCCCTCGCCGGACTCTCGGACCTGCACGGCCATCACGGTGTAGGGGCCGGCGGACTCGAACGGCAGCGCCGGACCCGAGGCCGCGCGGCGGTCGTTCGGCGCATCGATCAGGGCGAGCTCCAGCGCGACGCCTCGTTCCGCGTCGTTGACGAGCATCCGCCGTTCGCGCGCCTGCGCGAACGCCGCGGGATCGAGCGCCCCGGTCGGCCGCGGCGCATGCAGCGTCAACGTGCCGCCGCGCTCCCCGGCCGCCTCCTCGCGGAACACGAGCGCCTCGATCTCCGTGATGCGCCCGTTGGCCACCGCGATGCGTAACGCGAGCCCGCCGGGAACGTCGGTCTCCACGATCGGACCGAAGAACCCTACCGTGCCCTCCTCGGGGTTCACCGCGAACACGCCGTCGGGACCGCGTGCGGTGACGGTGCCCCAGAGGCCGTCGCCCGGGTTCAGGTCCTGGCCATTCTCGGTGTAGCGAACGTCCGGTGCGAGCGGCGCGCGCGCCGGGTCGTGCGCGACGAGCGCCTCGAGCGTGCGCTCGGCGATCGCGAGCAGGCACTCACGGTCGCACGGTTCGCTCGATGCGGGCGCGGGCGCAATCTGCCGGGCCGCTGCGTCGCGCGCGAGCCAATCGTCTCCCGAGTCGAAGACGGGACGCGTGCCGTACGGCATCTCGGTCAACGTCATCTCGATCTGGCGCAGCTTGCCGTCCTCGATGCGCCACGCCTCGACGACTTGGAGCGTGCGCGGCGAAGAGAAGTACGGCGGGACGACGAAGGTGGTGCCGGTCGAGAGGGGGATCTCGCGAATCGTGCCGTTGTGATCGAGCAGCGCGAAACCGAGCACCGTCTGGTGCTCCTCGTCGACGACCGCGTAGCGCCGGTCGCGAATGCGCGTGACGAAGCCGAGGAAGCCGGTCTCGAACTGCTCGCGGCAGCTCAACGTGACGAACACGGTGTCGGTGGAGTGGCCGTACGCCTCGGGGTCGTTGTTGGTCGTCTGGCGCGCGTGCTCCCACCGGTCGCACTCGTCATGGAAGAACGAGTAGTCGCCGTTCGGATCGTTGCGCTCCATCCCGCTCAGATACTTGTCGGCCACGGCGATCAGCTCGGCCCGTGACAGGCGCTCGTCCGGCGGGACCACGTCGCGGAACTTCTCGTGCGGCATGCCGCGCTGCTCGTAAAGCGCGGCGCCGTTCGGATCCCGCGCGATCAGCACTTCGATCTCGGTGATCTTGCCGTCCGCAACCGCGAGGCGGAGGTCGTAGATCGCTCTGGTTCCGTTCTCCTCCACCACGCCGATCATGGCCGCCTGGCCCGCGGGCACGTCGATGAAATCGTGTCGGTAGCCGCCGATCGCGGTCACCGTGCGCCACGTGCCGTCGCCGATCGTGAGGCGCTGGTTGTTCTCGACGAACACCGCATCGGGCGCGAGCGGCAGCCGGCTCGGGTCGTGCGCGACGAGCGCTTCGAGGTAACGGTCGAGGAAGCCGCTTAGGCACGTTCGGTCGCAGGATTGCGGCGCCGCGGCGGTCTGCGGCGCGTGCTCGACACGCGAGCTCGATTCGTCCTCGGCCGGCGAGCAGGCGGCGACACACGCGGCTGCCAGGATGGCCGAGGCACGGCAGATCGTTGGCTCGTACATTGGCGCCTCCGTATGTCCTGCGGGCGGCCCTTGCCACGGAAGTGCGGCCGCTCGGGTCGAACGGGAAGAGCAGACCTACTCGATTCCCGAGGTGTCGCCGAACTTGTTGCCTTTGTCGCTCACCGCGCCGACCAGGAGCCCGGCGGGCCTGCCGTCGTGGAGCGGATGGGTCTTCACCGTGACGGCGTCACCGGCCTGCCAGAACGTCGGCGGGATGCCGAGGCGCCTGAGCCGCGGCGGCGCGTCCAGCTCGAAGCCCCACTCCGTGACCGTGCCGTCCTCGTTCTCGACGTTCACGTAGAGCCAGGAGTGCGGGTTCAGGTAGTCGAACCGCGTGACCGTGCCGCGCAACGTGAGCACGACCTCGTTGTTGAACATCGCCGCCGAATGATGCGATTGGGCCGTAGGCGCCATCCCCGCAAGCCCGAGCGCGAACACCGCTCGGAGCAATGAGTGCTTGAGCATTGCAGAGCCCCTCCTAGCGATGCACGTAGTTCTCGTTGAACCAGAAATCCGGGTTCGTGATGTCCGGCTTCTCGCCCGGCGCGTACTGGCTCACCACGCCGTCCTGGGTGATGTACCACTGCGAGCCTTCGACACAATCCCACTGGTGCGGCCAGATTCGCTGCTTCGCCTCGGGCGTGCGGTCGTCCTCCTTGTAGAACGCCACGACCGTGTGCCAGGGCTCGACGAAAGTCGGGTCGTACATCGTTACTTCGATCTCGATCCGCTCGTTCGGGATGTACGCCGATCCGAGCGTGTTCGGCTCGATGTCGACGCCGGCGGCGACCGGGTCGACCTTGCGCCAGCGCTCGATCACCTCCATCTCGCTCGTCTGCCGCGGCATGTTGCGCTGCAGAATGCCTTCCTTGATGCCCTTGGTCCACACGACCAGGATGTCGCCGTCCCAGAAGCCGATGGAGTAACCGAGCCACTCGCTCGAGAGCCATTCGGGCGACGGATGGGAGCGGCCGTCGGTGAAGATCCGCCGGAACTGATTCATCATCTCGCTGCCCACGAGCACCTTGTCCGGCGTGAGAAAGTGCTCGCGGAAGCCGTACTCGCTGAACCAGCGCGGGAAGTTCGGCGGCAGGCAGAAGGAAATCGGATCGATCGCGTGTCCCTGCTCCCACATGCGCGCGTCTCGCAGGAACACTTCGCGCGCTTCGGGCTTCAGCCGCGCGGCCATGCCTTCGCGGGTGGAGTTCCTGCCGACGATGGCGATCTCGCCGGTGTTGTTGTCGGTTCCCCAATGGCCGCTCCAGTCCGGGAGCGTCTCGAAAGTGTGCCGCGTCGGGCCACCGCGCCGCCGCGCGTCCTCCAGGAGCGCGTTGTAGTGCTCCTCCGCGGACGCGTATCCGCAGGGGCCGCCCGGCAGGTCGAACGAGCCCCACACCGTCGTGAATTCCCGCCGAGCCGAGATGCTCTGCCTGGTGCCGAGGTTTGGATACTGCTCCGCGAGCGGCACGCAGTCTCGTCCTGCGCCCTCCGGAGCTTCCTGGCCGGCTGCCTTTTCACACCCCAGCGCGGCGAACGCGCATGCGGCTACCCGGGCCGCGTAGCCCGCGAGCCGCGCGGCTTTGCGGGACCTGTCAACGACGCTCTTCATGACCGGATTACCTCCCTCGCGCCGATCCTACGCGCGGCGACCGGCGATTGACTAGCGGGGACACGCGCCGCGTCAGGATCGGCGGCCCGCGAAAGCGTCGGTTCCGACACCGGCAGGCACGCCGAAGCGTGCGCATCGCCGAAGCTCGGCACGTGGGCTCGACGCCGGTCGTGCGGTTCGTTCAGCTATCGCAGAGCAGCTCGACCTTCCGCGTCGCAAGATCGGCTTCCTCGGCGGTGGACGCCCGCACGAGCTCGTTCTTGGCGGCGGCACATTCCGCAGCGTCGTCCCTGACGGCGGCCTGGACGGCCTGAACCGCCCGCGCGTTCTGCGCGTCGCAGAAGTCTTCCGATGCGCGACGGATGTTCGCGGTGCCCCCCACGCGCTCCACGGCGACGCAGTCGCCCGGCCGGATCTCCCGCTGATCGCTCACGATCCGGACGGTGGAGCCGTCGGCCATGTCGACCGAATAGGCCACGCCCCGGCGGTCCCGGTCCGTGGCGGCGCCGACCGCCCCGCCGGTTCCGGCGCCGATGATGACGTTGCGGGCCGTGCGGCGCCCCGATCCTGTGAGGAGGCCGATCGTGCCGCCGACCAGCGCTCCCGCGGCGGCGTTCGAGTCCAACGTGACAGGCTCGGCGCTGCGGACCACGCCGAACTGCACGGTGGTGCTCTGGCCGACTCGTTGCGGGGCGGCGCAGGCTGCGACGGCCGATAGAACGGCCACCAGGGCGAATCGCTCTGCTTCGTGCACCATGGGTCGTCCTCCGTAACGCGAAGTGTTTGCCTCCTCATGATGGTTTCGCGCATGCGGCGACGGTAATCGGACCTTGGGCCGACGCGGGCATCGCGGCCGGCACCTCGGCATACGGCCACACGAGCGCGAGCCGCCGGCGCCGATGGCCACCGAACGGTTCCACCTGCAGCGAAATGGAATGCCGCGACCGAGGCCGCGGCTTTCCTCGCCCGGCGGTTCTCTTCACTCGCGCAGGAAGCTCAGCAGATCCTGATTGAGCCGGTCCTTGTGCGTATCCGTGATGCCGTGCGGCCCTCCTTCATAGATGAGGAGCCGGCTTCCCTCGACCAGCTTGTGCGCCGCTCGTCCGCCGACGTCGACGGGGACGACCTGATCGTCGTCGCCATGGATGATCAGCGTCGGCACGTCGAGCTCGTCCAAGTCTCCACGAAGGTCGGTTTCCGAGAACGCCTTGATCGAATCGAACGTGTTCTTGTGTCCGCCCTGCATGCCCTGCCTCCAGAAGGAGTCGATCATCTCCTGCGAGACCTTCGATAGAGCTGCACACCATCCGAAGTCGTGACGTAGCTGCCGTCTGCGGTCACCGGTTTCGCTGCCGAAGCCCTTGCGGCACGAGGACGATTGCTCATGGTTTGCTCTCCCTTGATTCGACTGATGAGCCTTCTTGGCTCGCTGCCTGGATCAGCGGCTCTCGGCTTGCGAGAACCGTGCCTCGGAAGGCGATCCGGGCGGTTACATTTCGGTAGCGAACCGAATTCGCGCCGAACCGGCTAGACTATGAGCACTCGGGAGGGGTGAGACCGACGATGAGACACGACGCCCTGCGGTTGGCGGCCGCATGCATCGCTTTCAGCATCGCCAGCGTCTCCGCGCAGACTGTCGCGAAGATCGATTTCCAGAGCGTCGGGCGGGCGTGGCCGCTCGCGGCCGACATGAACGAATATCACATGACCGGCGCGACGATGCGGACCACGCTCGGCAACCCGGCCCAGCGCTCGCAGATTCCGCCCGACCCGCGGCGCGCGCCGGACGGCTTCGTCGGCTCCGCGCGGCCCGGCGAGACGCCGCCCGGCATCGAGCCCCTCGAGGTGGATCTGTTCACGACGAAGGACTTCTACCAGGACCGCGAGCTCTGGAGCGATCCGCGCTACTTCCGCTGCAACAGCTCCGCGGCGCTCGAGGATCTCTGGGGCGGCAACCGCGATCCGCTGATCGGCCCGGATCCTCCCAAGTCGGCGCCGTGGGGCTATTGCGACCGCGACTATCCGCGCGAAGCCATCGTGAGCCCGTACTCGTTCAAGACGGCGCAGGAGCACTACGAGGCGCTGCTCGAGGAGACCAGGCGGCGCGGCGGCCCCACCGAGCACACCTACGCTACCGTGCCCGGCGAGTGGTCGGGGCGCTATCAGCATCCGGCCCGGGCAGAGAACCAGTACTGGTTCCGCATGCGGCACGTGCAAATTCCGACGATCCTGTCGCTGCTCACGCCCGAGTACCAGACGCGCTTCGTGCAGCAGGCCTATCATCACGCCCACACGAATGCGCCGCAGTGGCCGTCGCAGTACTGCTGGCCCGAAGGGTTCCTGCGCCGCTGGCACGAGTCGGCGCTCTGGGAGCAGTCGGTCCTGGTCACGCCGAAGCTCGTGCAGTTCCTCGGCGGCGTGGCGCGCAACTTCATCACCAACATCCACATCGGCCGCGAGTTCAACATGGAGGACGTGCCGAAGGGCGGCGTCCCGCGGCTCGGGCCGCCGGTGCCGCGCTGGTACGGCGAGACCATCGGCTTCTGGGACGGCGACGTGCTGATCACCTGGACGTCCAACATCCAGGGCTGGACCACGCACGCGGCGTTCGAGCACTCGAACAAGATGCAGACGATCGAGATCTACACGCCGAACCGCGACGAGAACGGCAACTTCGTCGGCTTGAACCACGAGGCGATCCTTTACGACCCCGAGGCGCTCGTGGAGCCGGTGCGCATCATCCGCAACATCAAGAAGCTCAGCGACTTCGACGAGGGCGACCCGCAGCCGTTCATCGAGTGCGTGCAGACGATCTTCCCCATCGAGGGGACGGCGACGCCGGTGTCCCCCGGAACGGTCATTCAGTACGAGGTGCCGGACATGTATGCCCGCCCCTGGGCCCAGATCTGGGAGAAGTACTGGGAGCGGGGCATGCAGCGGCCGGAGGACGACGACATCTTCAGCTTCGACTGAAGGCGTCGCGGTGCGTGGCGTCGCCGCCCACGGTCGCGGGGATCAGCTGCGAGCGCTGGCCGAAGACGATTCCGATCTCGTGCGCGAGTCGGCGCCGCTCCTGCCACGGAACGAGCCCCGCCACCCGCGCCGAGCCGCTCGTCGGGCAGAGAATCCCCGTGAGCATCTTCAGCGTGGTCGACTTGCCCGCGCCGTTCGGTCCGATGAACGCTACCCGCTCGCCGGGCGCGATGCAGAAGCTCACGCGATCGACGGCGGTGAACGCGTCCCGCTTGCCGGAATTGCTTTGTCGGGCCGCTTTACAAACGCGCTGGTAACGCGCACGCCGGCAGGCCGCCGAAATACCTTAACGCCTTGAAATTTGAGGTGTTTAAGGCAAGCGGCACAAAAGCTGCACAGGTGGGTGCAGACGGTCGGCCATGCCCACCGCACGAGAGAAGGAGCAAGAAATGCGAAAGCGCCCGGGGGCAATAGCGGTAGCGGCCAGCGTGCTAGCCATCTGGGCGGCACCCGCGCAGGCGGTGCTCATCAGCTCCAGCGACCCGTATAACTTCAGCTGGAGCTACGACACGGGCAGCTACCTGCTGACCGGTGACGGCTCCCTGTCGGTCACAGGCTTCAACAGCAGCTTGCTGACGATCGCCGTCACGTTGTCGAACACCGCGCCGAACGGCGGCCAGGGCGGCGATCGTCTCACGGCGTTCGGCTTCGGCATCGATCCGAACGCGATCAGCATCAGCTTCCTCGACGCCGACGATGGCGGGCTCACGAGCGCCGATTGGTCGAAGGGTCCGTTGCAATCGAAGGTCGGCGTGGAGATTTGTGCCTTTGGCGGGCAGAACTGCGCCGGCGGATCGAATGGCGGCATCTATGCGGGCACCTTCGACTCCTTCATCATCAGCCTCGGCGGCATCTGGGGCAGCAGCGTCAACATAGACCCCATCGGGGTGCGATATCAGACGGGCACCGACTCGTACACGTTCGCAGTGGGCACGCCACCGCCGACGTCGGTGCCGGAGCCGGCCACGCTGACGATGCTCGGCGCCGGACTCCTGGCGCTGGCGGCCACGAGGCGCCGAAAAGGCCGATAGGATCGCTCCAACTCGATCGAGATGAGCAGGGCCCGCGGAAGCGGGCCCTTCTTTTTGGTGCGCCCCGGCAGGGCGCACCGACTTGCAAGTGCTGCAGCCGCTGCTTGAGTCGACGTTCTCGGAGAGGAGCTACGGCTTCCGCCCGGGGCGCAACGCGCATCAGACGGTGCAGCAGGCGCCAGGCGGGCATCTGCGAAGGCAAGCGCTGGGTGGTGGACATCTGCCTTGCGCCACGAGTAGCCGCGTTGGAACGGCATTTGCAACCGAGCCCGGGACTGGCGATACCGGGATAAGACCTCACTTATCCCGGTGTGCCACAGCTCTAGACTCTCTCCCGCCTGTGCCACTCGCGCAGGCCAATCGGAGCGGGAGGATACGTATGGACACACGCACCCTCGGTAGACACGGACCCGTCGTATCGTGCATCGGCCTCGGCTGCATGGGCATGAGCGACTTCTACGGCGGCGCCGACGAGCGGCAAGCGATCGCCGTCATTCACCGGGCGCTCGACCTCGGCGTCAACCTGCTCGACACGGCGGACATGTACGGAGTCGGCCACAACGAAGCGCTCGTCGGCCGGGCGATTCGCGACCGGCGGGACGCGGTCGTGCTCGCGACCAAGTTCGGCGTCGTCCGCGCGCCGGACGGTACCTACCTCGCGATCAACGGCAGGCCGGAGTACGTGAAGCAGGCCTGCGACGCGAGCCTCAAGCGCCTCGGCGTGGAGGTGATCGATCTCTACTATCAGCATCGCGTCGATCCGCAAACGCCGATCGAGGAGACCATCGGCGCGATGGCCGACCTCGTGCGCGAGGGCAAGGTGCGCTACCTCGGGCTCTCCGAGGCGGCGCCGGAGACCATCCGCCGCGCCCACGCCGTCCACCCCATCGCCGCGCTCCAGACCGAGTATTCGCTGTGGAGCCGCGATCCGGAGGACGCGCTGCTGCCGCTGTGCGCCGAGCTCGGCATCGGCTTCGTCGCCTACAGTCCGCTCGGCCGCGGCTTCCTCACGGGCGCCATCCGCAGCGTGGACGACCTCGCTCCCGACGACTGGCGCCGCCAGAACCCGCGCTTCCAGGGCGAGAACTTCCGGCGCAACCTCGCGCTCGTCGACGCCGTGCGCGAGCTCGCGGAGAGCAAGGGCTGCACGCCGGCGCAGCTCGCCCTGGCCTGGGTGCTCGCGCGCGACGAAAACATCGTGCCGATACCGGGCACGCGCAGCATACAGCGCCTCGAGGAGAACGTGCGCGCAGCGGAGGTCTCGCTCAGCGCCGAAGAGCTGGCCCGACTGGACGAGATCGCGCCGCCGGGCGCGGCGGCCGGCGCTCGCTACCCCGGAAGCCACATTGGCAACCCTGAACCGCTGAGCGGCAGCACGAGTGCCCGCGCGGTCGGCCGGTAACCTTTTGGCCGCCTCGCGCATCTTATACGTTAGTGGCGCCTGCCGCCGCGCAGCGCCGAATACGAAGGAAAGCGATATTCCGGGTTAGCTTGCGCATCGCAACGGGGAGGGGCTCTCCGGCAAGGGAGCTGGGGCATCGCGCGCAAGCGATGTTGTCCGAGCCGTGCCGTACCCGCACGCACGGCAGCAGGAGCTCGAGCGATGTCGTCCCGAACCGTTGCACCACTGGCCGTGTTGGCGGCGGCCGTGTTGACCGGCTGCACCGCCACACCGACATGGCCGCCGCCCGATACCTTCTTCATCTATGGGGAGGCAAGGCACGTGCGGCGCGCCGACCTGCACCGCTACATGTGTGCGAACGGGGTGCCGTTGCAGTGCAGCTGCGTGTCGCTAAAGCTGGGGGATTGCATCTGCCGCTGCTAAGCTGTTGCGGCCGACCGTGAGCGGCGCAGCATGGCGTCTTGGGCAATCATACGGCGTTGGGCAATCAGCGGCGCCACCACGCGCTGCACGTGGCTGCCTACGCCGTCCGGTCGATTCGCTTGAACCGCCACTGAAGGCATCGAAGGGCCGCTAGAGCGCGGCGGCGGGGTCTCCTCCCAAGGATTCGACGTACGCGTCGTACACGGCGATGGCGGGCGCCGTCCGGGCCACGTCGAGCAGCTGACCCACCGCGGGGGTACCCCACATCGTCGCCGCGTAGGGCTCGACGCTGCTCGGCAGCGGTATGCCGTACGTCACGAACCGCGTCAGCATGGGGAAGTACATGCAGTCGGCGATCGTGAAGTGGCCGAAGAGATACGGTCCGCCGGACCGCTGCAGGCAGTCGTCGAAGAGCTCGAACACGCGCCGGATCTGCCGCGCGGCGGCTTCGGACGGAACGAAGCCCCGCACCCGCCCGAACAGGTGGCAGTCGAGCTCGCCGCGGAGGTGTCCGAACCCGGTCGCCATCTCGCAGCTCACTGCACGGGCCCGAGCGCGCGCGAGCGCATCGCTCGGCCAGAGGCGCGCCTCCGGGCGCTGCTCGGCCACCCACTCGCAGATCGCGAGCGACTCGTGGATCGGCGTGCCGTCCACCCAGAGCACCGGGTAGAGCCCCGTGACGCTGCCCGTGCTCTTGCGGTACGCGAGGTCGTCGACCGGTCGCGGGTCGATCCGGTCCCCTGCAACCTGCTGCTGGAGCGCTGGCAGCTCCACCGTCCGCAGCTCGAACGGTATGCCGGCGTGGGTGAGCGCGAGCCATGGCCGCATGGACCAGGACGAGTAGCGCAGGCTCAGGGCGACGAGCTGGATTGCCATGATGGTGCTCCGGACGACGGGCGCGATCGGTCGCGTGGCGGGATAGCTATCCTCGGCGCGTGCCGCTCCTCGTGCAAGAGGAGCGCGGAGACGTGACACAGGGCGTCAGGATCTTCCGGACCCTGCGCGGCCCGCCGTCACCGCCGCCTCGAGCGCCTCCTCGATGTACCGCGGCAGCACGAACGCCGCGACGTGATGGCGCGGGCTGTAGTAGCGCGTGGTGAGCTTCGCCTCGGCGTAGCGTCGCCCGAGCTCGTCCGCTGCGATGCGCAGCGGCGCCTCGTCGTCCGCGCAGAAGCCGAGCGCGAGATGCCCGCCGCAGTACGTGGGCACCGAGATCGCGTAGGCCGCGACGTGGCGGAACGTCGCGGCGAGGCTGCGCATCGCCGACGCGAACTCGTCCGCCTGCAGGAACGGCACGCCGTTCTGCGTGACGAGCACTCCGCCGGGGTTCAGCCGCCCGCGCACGTTGCCGTAGAACTCGCGCGTGAAGAGCACGGCGCCCGGCCCGATGGGGTCCGTGGAGTCGACGAGCACCACGTCGAAGCGATCCGTGGCCTCCCGCGCATAGGCCGCGCCGTCGCCGATCTTGAGCTCGAAGCGCGGATCGGCGAAGACGGGCGCGTTCATCTCGGCGAAGTGCTCGCGCGCGAGCTCCACGACCTTGGGGTCGATCTCCACCTGTACGAGCCGCCGCACGGAGGCGTGCTTCAGCACCTCCTCGGCGAGGCCGCAATCGCCGCCGCCGATGATCAGCACGTCGCGCGCGCTGCCGTGCGCGAGCAGCGGCACGTGCGCCATCATCTCGTGGTAGATGAACTCGTCGCGGCTCGTGACCTGCACGGTGCCGTCGAGCAGCAGCACGCGCCCGAAGACGTCGTTCTCGATGAGCGCGATCTCGTGCTCGGCCGTGCGCTCGTGCACGAGCACGCGGCTCGCCTCGAGGGCGAGCCGCATGTGCGGCGTCAGTGTCTCGGCGAACCAGCGCTCATCGCGCATCGCGGCCCCAAGGCGCGGGCGGACGCGTGCTTGCGTCTAGCACGCTTCCTTGCCCCGCAGGATCTCGCGGACCGTCATGCGCTCGGCGCTGAACGCGCGCTTCAGAACGTCGAGACAGCGCTCCGGGCGGGTTCTGCCACACATGAAGATATCGAGCGCGGCATAATTCCGCTCGGGCCACGAATGAATCGAGATGTGGCTCTCCGCGAGCACGGCCACGCCGCTGATGCCGCCGTTCGGCTCGAACGGATGCAGATGCACGTGCAACAGCGTTGCGCCTGCGGTCTCGACGCATTCGATGAGCGTACGCTCGACGTGCTCGAGGTCGTCGAGCCGTTTCCCGCCGTAGATATCGATGATGTAGTGCGAGCCGGCGCAGCGGACGCCGTTCTTCTCGACGAAGAAATCCGGCGCGGCGTCGGTCGGACCCGGGGCGGGAGCTTTCTTGGTTTTGGCGGCCGGCCGCGAAACCTCGCGGAGCGACCTGATGCGTACCGAGTCTTCCTTTTGGGCGGTCTTTGGAG
>DATCLR010000121.1:0-2572 GCA_036563785.1 Burkholderiales bacterium
GCCGGCCTCAAGGCGATCTACCTCTCGGGCTGGCAGGTCGCGGGCGACGCCAATCTCGCCGGCGAGATGTATCCGGACCAGTCGCTCTATCCCGCCAACTCGGTTCCCGCGGTCGTCCGGCGCATCAACAACGCCCTCATGCGCTGCGACCAGATCCAGTGGATGGAGGGGAAGCGTCCCGGCGATCCGGGCTACATCGACTATTTCGCGCCGATCGTGGCCGACGCGGAAGCCGGCTTCGGCGGCGTGCTCAACGCGTTCGAGCTGACGAAGGCGATGATCGAGGCCGGCGCGGCGGGCGTCCACTTCGAGGACCAGCTCGCGTCGGCCAAGAAGTGCGGCCACATGGGCGGCAAGGTGCTGGTGCCGACGCGCGAGGCGATTGCGAAACTCGTTGCCGCGCGCCTCGCAGCCGACGTGCTCGGGGTGCCCACGATCCTCATCGCGCGCACCGATGCGGAGGCGGCCAGCCTCCTCACCTCCGACATCGACGAGAACGACAAGCCCTTCTGCACCGGCGAGCGCACGGTCGAGGGCTTCTACCGGACGCGCCCGGGGCTCGAGCAGGCGGTGTCGCGGGGTCTCGCCTACGCGCCATACGCCGACCTGATCTGGTGCGAGACCGGCACGCCCGATCTCGTGTACGCGCGCAAGTTCGCAGAGGCGATCAGGAAGGAGTTTCCGGACAAGATGCTCGCGTACAACTGCTCGCCGTCGTTCAACTGGAAGAAGAACCTCGACGACGCGACGATCGCGAAGTTCCAGCGGGAGCTCGGCGCGATGGGCTACAAGTTCCAGTTCATCACGCTCGCCGGCTTCCACGCGCTCAACTACTCGATGTTCAATCTGGCCTACGGCTACGCGCGCGAGCACATGAAGGCGTTCGTGGAGCTGCAGCAGGCCGAGTTCGCCGCGGCCGACAAGGGCTTCACCGCGGTGAAGCACCAGCGCGAGGTGGGCACCAGCTACTTCGATGCGGTCACGCAGACCATCGAGGGCGAGCATGCATCCACGACCGCGCTCAAGGGCTCGACTGAGGACGAGCAGTTCTTCGAGGACGGCAGGAAGGCGGCTGTTTCCTGAGCCGCCTCGGTAGGGGCTGGGCCACGCCGGCGCGAGGCGGCGTGGCCTTTTTTTGTCCGCGGACCGGCTGAACATCCGGCGGAATTGCGCTAGGCTTATCGGCCCCGCCGAGCGGGATACACCGATTCAACGAGGGGACATTATGAAATCCGCTGCTGCCAACAAGACGCTTCCCGACGGAGTCGAAATCAAAGCGCCCGTGACGCCGGAGTTCGCCGAGATCCTGACGCCGGAGGCGCTTGCGCTCGTCGCCAAGCTGCACCGCATGTTCGAGCCGCGGCGCCAGGAACTGCTGGCGCGCCGGGTCGAGCGCCAGCGGGAGCTCGACGCGGGCAAGCGGCCGGATTTCCTGCCGGAAACCCGGGAGATCCGCAGCCGCAACTGGACCATCGCGCCGCTGCCGAAGGACCTCGAGTGCCGCCGCGTCGAGATCACGGGGCCGGTCGACCGGAAGATGATCATCAACGCGCTCAACTCGGGGGCGGACAGCTACATGACCGACTTCGAGGACTCGAACACTCCGAACTGGCACAACCAGATCCAGGGGCAGATCAACGTGCGCGACGCCGTGCGGCGCACGATCACGTTCGAGCAGGGGGGCAAGCAGTACCGCCTGAACGAGAAGGTGGCGACCCTCATCGTGCGGCCGCGCGGCTGGCACCTCGACGAGAAGCACGTGCTCGTCGACGGCGCGAGGGTGTCCGGCGGGATTTTCGACTTCGCGCTCTTCATGTTCCACAACGCCAGGGAGCTGATCGAGCGCGGCTCGGGTCCGTATTTCTACCTGCCGAAGATGGAGAGCCACCTCGAGGCCCGGCTCTGGAACGACATTTTCTGCGTTACGCAGGACGAGCTCGGCATTCCGCGCGGCACCATCAAGGCGACGGTGCTGATCGAGACGATCCTCGCGGCGTTCGAGATGGACGAAATCCTCTACGAGCTGCGCGAGCACAGCGCGGGCCTGAACGCCGGCCGCTGGGACTACATCTTCTCCTGCATCAAGAAGTTCAAGAGCGACCGCGACTTCTGTCTCGCGGACCGCAGTCTCATCACCATGACCGTGCCGTTCATGCGCGCCTATTCGCTGCTCCTGCTCAAGACGTGCCACCGGCGCAATGCGCCGGCGATCGGCGGCATGAGCGCGCTGATACCGATCAAGAACGACCCCGAAGCGAACGAGCGGGCGCTCGCCGGCGTGCGCGCGGACAAGGCGCGCGACGCGACCGACGGCTACGACGGCGGCTGGGTCGCGCATCCAGGGCTCGTCCAGGTCGCGATGGAGGAGTTCAAGAAGGTGCTCGGCGACCGGCCCAATCAGATCGACAAGAAGCGCGACGACGTCAACGTGACGGCCGCCGATCTGCTCAACTTCCAGCCGGAAAAGCCGATCACCGAGGCGGGGCTGCGGCTCAACATCGACGTCGGCATCCAGTACCTCGGCTCGTGGCTCGCCGGCACCGGCTGCGTCCCGATCCACAACCTCATGGAG
>DATCLR010000051.1:0-22247 GCA_036563785.1 Burkholderiales bacterium
GCCATTCGAGAAGGAGCGCGAGACCGGCGCTGTCGGCGCGCTCCACTTCGGCGAGGTCGACGGTGACCCGCCCGTTCGCGCGCTCGAACCACGCACGGCTCTCGGCATAGATCTCGGGCACGGTCTCGAAAGTGAGGTCGCCCGCGACCGCGAGCACGCCGTCGGGCCGCGCCTGCGCCCGCGCGCGCACCGACCGCTCCGACGTCCTCATCGCTTCGGGGCCGGGGCGATCGCGCTGGTCTCGCCCCGGCGATTGGCCTCGCTCAGTTCGGTGATCAGGCCGTCCAAGCCGTTGCGGCGCACCTTCTCGCCGTAGGCGCTGCGGTAGTTCGTCACCAGGCTCACGCCCGCGACCGACACGTCGTACACCTTCCAACCCTCGTTGGAGCGGTAGAAGCTGTAGTTGATCGGGACGTTCTCGCCGCCGCCTCCCTGCACCACCTCCGTGCGCACGAGCACGGTCTTGTCGTCCGGCTGCGCCCGGAACGGCAGGTAGCGGATCTCCTCGTCGTTGTACTTGAGCAGCGCCGTCGCGTAGGTGCGCACCAGGAGATCGCGGAACTCCTTCACGAAGCGCTCGCGCTGCTCTTCGCTCGCCTCGCGCCAGTACCGGCCGAGGACCGAGCGCGACATCACGCGGAAGTCGAAGTACGGCAGCACCTCGCGGTCGACCATAGCGAACAGCTTCTGGTGGTCGCGCGCGTATTCCTGCCGGTTCGTCTTGATGAGCTCGATGATGCGGTCGGTCACCTTGCGGGTGAGCTCGTCGGGCGACGCCGCGGCGTCCTGCGCGGGCGCGGCGGCGAGCGGCAGCCACCACGAGACGAGGAAAACGATGGCACGTTTCATGACGATTCCCTTGTTCACTGCGGCAGCGGCGCCGGCTTGTCCGCCGGCGGCGTCTCCGCAGCCTTGTTGAACAGGAACTGCCCGATCAGCTTCTCGAGGACGATCGCATCCTGCGTGATCTCTATGGTATCACCGGCTTTTAGATATTCGTCCGCTCCCCCCGGTTCCAGCCCGATGTACTGCTCGCCCAGCAGTCCGGCCGTGAGGATGGCCGCGCTGGTGTCGGTCGGAATGCGGTCGTAGCGCCCGTCGATGCGCATCGTGACGACCGCCTGGTAGCGCTCGCTGTCGAAGGTGATCCCGGCGACGCGGCCGATGGTCACGCCGGCCATGGTGACGGCGGCGCGCACCTTGAGGCCCCCGATGTTGTCGAACCTCGCGCGGATCTCGTACGGATTGCGCACCTCGGCCTCGGCGATGTTGCCGACGCGGAACGCGAGCATGGCGAGCGCGGCGATGCCGGCGGCGACGAACACGCCCACCCAGGTTTCGAGAAGCCATTTGCGGTCCATACTCAGATCTCCCCCAGCGTCAGCGCCGTCAGAATGAAGTCGAGCCCGAGCACCGCGAGCGACGACAGCACCACGGTACGCGTGGTCGCGGCGGCGACCCCTTCGGACGTCGGCACCGAATCGTAGCCTTCGAAGACGGCGATCCAGCTCACGACGAACCCGAACACGACACCCTTGAGCAGGCCGCTGCCGATGTCGTCGTAGATGTCGACGCCGCCCTGCATCTGCGACCAGAACACGCCCTCGTCGACGCCGAGCTGCACCACGCCGACGAAGTGGCCGCCGAGGATGCCGACGGCGGTGAACATCGCGGCGAGGAGCGGCAGCGAGATGAGCCCGGCGACGAAGCGCGGCGCGATCACGCGCGTCATCGGATTGACCGCCATCATCTCCATGCCGGCGAGCTGCTCCGTCGCCTTCATGAGCCCGATCTCCGCTGTGAGCGCCGAGCCCGCGCGGCCGGCGAACAGGAGTGCCGTGACCACCGGGCCGAGCTCGCGCGCGAGCGACAGCGCCACCAGCAGCCCGAGCGAGGATTCGGCGCCGAAGTCGACCAGCGTGTTGTAGCCCTGCAGCGCCAGCACCATGCCGACGAAGAGGCTCGAGACCAGAATGATGAGCAGCGTCAGCACACCGACCGAATAGAGCTGCTGTACCACCAGCCGGAAGGCCTTCGCCACCGCCGGGCCGAGGCGCGCCGGCCGACGCCATGACGCGAACAGGAGCTCGTAGAGGAACAGCGCCGCGCGTCCTAGCGTCGTGACGCGCGCGATCGACCACTGGCCCAGATAGCGGAAGAAGTTCATGCGCCGCCGCTCCGCATGAGGTCTTCGAGATAGTCGCCGCCCGGGTAATGGAACGACACCGGACCGTCGGGCAGACCGGCCATGAACTGGCGCACCTCCTCGGAGGTGGACGCGCGGATCTCTTCCGGCGTGCCGCTCGCCGCGATGCGGCCGCCGGCGACGAGATAGATGAGATCGGCGATCTCGCAGGCCTCGGCGACGTCGTGGGTCACCACGATCGAGGTTATGCGCAGCGCGTCGTTGAGCTCGCGGATGAGCTTGACGATGACCCCCATCGATATCGGATCGAGCCCGGTGAACGGCTCGTCGTACATCACCATCATTGGATCGAGCGCGATCGCGCGCGCGAGCGCGACGCGACGCGCCATGCCGCCGGAAAGCTCCGCCGGCATCAGGTGGCGCGCGCCGCGCAGTCCGACGGCCTCGAGCTTCATGAGCACGACGGTCCGCAGCAATTCTTCGGGCAGCCGCGTGTGCTCCCGGATCGGGAACGCCACGTTCTCGAACACGTTGAGGTCGGTGAACAGCGCGCCCGACTGGAACAGCAGCGCCATGCGCTTGCGCAGCTCGTAGAGCTCGCGCGTCCGCAGGTCCGGCACGGAAACGCCGTCGACCAGCACCCGCCCGGAATCGGGCTTGAGCCGTCCGCCGATCAGGTTGAGGATCGTGGTCTTGCCGGTCCCGCTGCCGCCGAGGATCGCGACGACCCTGCCGCGCGGCACGGTGAGCGTGAGTCCCTTGAGGATCGGGCGGCCGTTGCGGGAGAAAACGACGTCCTCGAGGCTCACCAGGGGTTCGGTCGCGCCGGCGCCGGATGCGGGCGCGAGGTTGGTGCTCGAGGGGCGGGTCACTCCAGTCCTTTGCGGTTCTGCCGAAAAGTGCGCGCCATTCTATGCGGCCGCCCGGCGCAATGCCAACGCGGCGGGCCGGTGCTCCCGTCACGGCGCACCCTCGGACGCCGCCGCTGCTACAATAGCCGTCCCGGCTCACCCGTGAGGCCCGATGTCCGCGACCGCAACGCCTACGTTTCTCGACCTCGGTGACGGCATCAGCCGTATCGACTCCCGCTACAACCGCCCCGGTCTGGTCGCGTTCTATTTGATGGTGGAAGGCGATCGGGCGGCGTTCATCGACACCGGCACCTATAGCGGCATACCCCAGGCCATGGAGGCGCTGCGGCGCTGCGGCCTCGCCCCCGAGCAGGTGGCGTACGTGATCCCCACCCACGTGCACCTCGACCATGCGGGCGGCGTCGGCGAGATGATGCGCCGCTTCCCGAACGCGAAGCTCGTGGTTCACCCCCGCGGCGCGCGGCACATGATCGACCCCTCGCAGCTCATCGCCGGGGTGGTGCAGGTCTACGGCGCCGAGCGCGCCGAGCGAGAGTTCGGGCGCCCGATCCCGGTCGATCCCGCCCGCGTGATCGAAGCCCCCGACGGCTACGCGCTCGATTTCAACGGCCGGGAGCTCCTGTTCCTCGACACGCCCGGCCACGCCCGCCACCACTTCTGCGTGGTCGACCGGCGTTCGCGCTCCATCTTTACCGGCGACACGTTCGGGATCTCCTACCGCGAACTCGACACCGAACGCGGGGCGTTCATCATTCCCACCACGACGCCGGTGCAGTTCGAGCCCGAGCTGCTGCACCGCTCGATCGAGCGGCTGTGCGGGTACGCCCCGGAGCGCATGCTGCTCACGCACTTCGGCGCCGTCACGGACGTCGAACGGCTCGCGGCCGACATGCACGAGCTCATCGACGCGTTCGTCGCGCTCGGGGAGCGCGTGCGGGACGCCGGCCCCGAACGCCACCGTCTGCTCATCGAAGGGCAGCACGAGATTCTCCTGCCGCGGCTGCGCGCGCACGGCTGCCGGCTGGACGAGGGCCAGATCCGGGCCCTGCTGACCCACGACTACGAGCTCAACGCGCAGGGCATCGCCGTGTGGCTCGACCGAACGGCCGCGAAGGTACCGCACGCGGCCGCGGAGAAATAACCGCACACGAGGAGCAACGCCATGGCCAACGCGTACGAAGACATGTATCTGCGCTCCCTCGAGGATCCGGAAGGTTTTTGGGCGGAGGCCGCGGAAGCAATCCACTGGGATCGACGCTGGGAGCGCGTGCTCGACGAGTCGCGCAAGCCGTTCTACCGCTGGTTCACGGGCGGCATGCTCAACACCTGCTACAACGCGCTCGACCGCCACGTCGAGAACGGACGCGCGGATCAGCTCGCGCTCGTCTACGACAGCCCGGTCACCGGCACGATCAAGCGCTACACCTACCGGGAGCTGCGCGACTGGGTGGCGCGCTTCGCGGGCGCGCTCAAGCGCCTGGGCATCGCCAAAGGCGACCGGGTCGTCATCTACATGCCGATGGTACCGGAAGCGGTGGTCGCCATGCTGGCGTGCGCGCGCATCGGCGCGATTCATTCGGTCGTCTTCGGCGGCTTCGCCGGCAACGAGCTCGCGAAGCGCATCAACGACGCGCAGCCGCGGCTCGTGGTCTCGGCGTCCTGCGGCATCGAGCCCGGCCGCGTGATTGAGTACAAGCCGCTGCTCGAAGAGGCGCTCGCGCTTTCGACGGCGAAGCCCGAGCGCTGCATCATCCTCCAGCGCCCGCAGGCCCAGGCCGCGCTGGTCGCCGGCCGCGACCTCGACTGGGACGAAGCCATGGCCGACGCCGAGCCGGTGGACTGCGTTCCCGTGGCCGCCACCGATCCGCTGTACATCCTCTACACCTCAGGATCGACCGGTATCCCGAAGGGGGTCGTGCGCGACAACGGCGGCCACGCGGTCGCGCTCAAGTGGAGCATGAAATACGTCTACGGCGTCGAGCCGGGCGAGGTGTACTGGGCGGCGTCGGACGTGGGCTGGGTCGTCGGGCACTCCTATATCGTGTACGGACCGCTGCTGCACGGCTGCACCACGATCCTTTACGAGGGCAAGCCGGTCGGCACGCCGGATCCGGGCGCCTTCTGGCGGGTGGTCACCGAGCACGGTGTCTCGACGCTGTTCACGGCCCCGACGGCGTTTCGCGCGATCAAGCGCGACGATCCGAACGGCGAGCACGTGCGCCGCTACGCCCGCGACAAGTTCCGCGCGCTGTTCCTCGCCGGCGAGCGCTGCGATCCCGACACGCTCCTCTGGGCGCAGAAGCAGCTCGACGTCCCAGTGATCGACCACTGGTGGCAGACCGAGACCGGCTGGCCGATCGTCGCGAATCCCCTCGGCATCCACCTCTTCCCGGTGAAGCCCGGCTCCGCGACCAAGCCGGTGCCGGGCTACGACGTGCAGGTGCTCGACAATCAGGGACGGCAGGTGCCGGCGGGGACGATCGGTAGCATCGCCATCAAGCTCCCGCTGCCGCCGGGTTCGCTGCCGACCATGTGGAACAACGATGCCGGCTACAAGAAGCACTACCTCGACACCTACCCGGGCTACTACCTGACCGGCGACGCCGGCTACAAGGACGAGGACGGCTACGTCTGGATCATGAGCCGCATCGACGACATCATCAACGTCGCCGGCCATCGGCTCTCGACCGGTGCCATGGAAGAGGTGATCGCCTCGCACCCGGACGTCGCCGAATGCGCCGTCATCGGCGCGGCCGATCAGCTGAAGGGCGAGCTGCCGATCGGACTGCTCGTGCTCAAGGCCGGGGTCGGCCGTCCGCACGAGGAGATCGTCAAGGAGGTGGTGCAGCTCGTGCGCGACAAGATCGGACCGGTCGCGGCGTTCCGCAACGCGATCGTGGTCAAGCGCCTGCCGAAGACGCGTTCGGGCAAGATCCTCCGCGGCACCATGCGCAAGATCGCCGACGGCCAGGAGTACACGGTGCCGCCGACGATCGACGATCCGGCGATCCTCGGCGAGATCACGGAGGCGCTGAAGACGCTGGGCTATCCCCAGCACCGAGGCTGAGCGCTGACGCCGGATCGCCGAGAACCGAAACAGACACCGGGGATGCCGGCGCGCCGACTGCGCCGCCGGCGCCCCGGCCGTGAACGAGCCGTACTTCTCGACCAGCCATGACCAGATCGCTCACTCCCGGCGCGCGTTTTCGCGCCGCGCTCGAACAGGAACGGCCGCTGCAGATCGTCGGCACGATCATCGCCAACCACGCCCTGCTCGCGCGGCGCGCGGGCTTCCGCGCCATCTACCTCTCGGGCGGCGGCGTCGCCGCCGGATCGCTCGGCATGCCCGACCTCGGCATCAACACGCTCGACGACGTGCTGACCGACGTGCGCCGCATCACCGACGTGTGCGACCTGCCGCTGCTCGTCGACATCGACACCGGGTTCGGCCCCTCGGCGTTCAACATCGCCCGCACCGTCAAGTCGCTGATCAAGTTCGGCGCCGCGGCGTGCCACATCGAGGACCAGGTCGGCGCCAAGCGCTGCGGCCACCGCCCGGGCAAGGAGCTCGTCTCCAGGGAGGAGATGGCCGACCGCATCAAGGCCGCGGCGGATGCCAAGACCGACGACGCGTTCTTTCTGATCGCCCGCACGGACGCGATCGCCTCGGAAGGCGTCGACGCCGCGATCGAGCGTGCACTCGCCTACGTCGAGGCCGGAGCGGACGGGATCTTCGCCGAGGCGGCCACGGACATCGCGACCTATCGCCGCTTCGTCGAAGCGGTGCGGGTGCCGGTGCTCGCGAACATCACCGAGTTCGGCAAGACCCCGCTGTTCACGGTCGAGGAGCTGCGCAGCGCCGGCGTCGCCATGGCCCTCTACCCCCTCTCGGCGTTCCGTGCGATGAACAAGGCCGCCGAGACGGTCTACAATGCGATCCGCCGCGACGGGCACCAGAAGCACGTGCTCGACTTGATGCAGACGCGTGACGAGCTGTACGAGCGCATCGGCTACCACGAGTTCGAGCGCAAGCTCGACGCGCTGTTCGCGTCGGGAAAGAGATCGAAACGGTAAGAGGTTCCACGGCACACGGCACGGAGGGGCGCGGCGCGTCGTGCGGCGTGTTGCGCCCGCTTTCCGTGGGGCCCGCGCAAGCGGCGACGGGACGCGCAATGAAGCGCCCGCCGGACTCCGCCTCTGCGGCCCGCGGCGGCACCAGGCTCCGAGACGATCGACGAGGAACGACCATGAGCAACACCTCCACGGCCAGCGGCTTCAAGCCGAAGAAGTCGGTGGCGCTCTCCGGCGTCGTCGCCGGCAATACGGCGCTCTGCACCGTCGGGCGCACCGGCAACGACCTGCATTACCGCGGCTACGACATCCTCGACGTGGCCGACACCTGCGAGTTCGAGGAAATCGCCTACCTCCTGGTGCACGGCAAGCTGCCCACGCGGGCGGAGCTCGACGCCTACAAGGCGAAGCTGCGCGGGCTGCGCGAGCTGCCGGCCGCCGTCCGCGCCGTGCTCGAGCAGCTTCCCGGCCGCACGCACCCGATGGACGTTCTGCGCACCGGTGTCTCGGCGCTCGGCTGCGTGCTGCCGGAGGCCCCCGACCACAACCCTGCCGGAGCGCGCGACATCGCAGACCGCCTCATGGCGTCGCTCGGCTCGATGCTGCTCTACTGGTACCACTACTCCACCAGCGGGAAGCGCATCGATGTCGAGACCGACGACGATTCGATCGGCGGCCACTTCCTGCACCTGCTCCACGGCAAGCGGCCGAGCGAGCTCTGGGTGCGGGCGATGCACACCTCGCTCATCCTGTACGCCGAGCACGAGTTCAACGCTTCCACCTTCACCGCCCGCGTTATCGCCGGCACGGGCTCCGACATGTACTCGGCCATCACGGGGGCGATCGGGGCGCTGCGCGGCCCGAAGCACGGCGGCGCGAACGAGGTCGCGTTCGAGATCCAGAGCCGCTACACCAACCCCGACGAGGCGGAAGCCGACATCCGCCGCCGCGTCGCGAACAAGGAGGTCATCATCGGCTTCGGCCACCCGGTGTACACGGTCGCCGATCCGCGCAACAAGGTGATCAAGGAGGTGGCGCGGCGCCTCTCGCAGGCGGCGGGCGACATGCGGCTCTTCGACATCGCCGAGCGCCTCGAGACCGTGATGTGGGACATCAAGAAGATGTTCCCGAACCTCGACTGGTTCTCCGCCGTGAGCTACCACATGATGGGCGTGCCGACGGCGATGTTCACGCCGCTCTTCGTGATCGCGCGCACGTCCGGCTGGTCGGCCCATGTCATCGAGCAGCGCGAGGACAACAAGATTATCCGGCCGAGCGCGAACTACGTCGGCCCGGAGAACCGGAAGTTCGTCCCGATCGACCAGAGAACGTGAGCGATTTCGCCGTCGAGCTCGCGGCGGACGGCGAAGCGGGCCGCCCTCGCTTCCTGCGGCCCGAGCCGAAGCGGCTCGGGCCGGCGACGGACAGGGAGCCCGCGCGCCGCGAGGCGGGACGAGAGGCGCCGGCGGGCCTGAGCCGGCCGTACGGCCGCCGGATTGGACGCCTGTCCTCGCGGCTCGATCGTTGCCAATCCGATCCTTCACCTTGAAAAAGAGCAACCCGAACGAAACATGAGCAGCCACATCAGCAACGTCCGCCCGAAGCCCGACAAAGTCCTCGTCGACATCGCCGACTACGTGACGAAGTACAAGATCACGAGCCGGCTCGCCTACGAAACCGCCCGCCACTGCCTGATCGATACGCTCGGCTGCGGGCTCGAGGCGCTCGAGTATCCCGCCTGCACCAAGCTGCTCGGTCCGATCGTTCCGGGCACCATCGTGCCGAACGGCGCGAAGGTGCCGGGCACGCAGTTCCAGCTCGACCCGGTGCAGGCGGCGTTCAACATCGGCACGATGATCCGGTGGCTCGATTTCAACGACACCTGGCTCGCGGCCGAATGGGGCCACCCCTCGGACAACCTGGGCGGAATCCTCGCCACCGCCGACTGGCTGTCGCGCAACCGCGTCGCAGCCGGCAAGGAGCCGCTAAAGATGAGGGACGTGCTGACGGCGATGATCAAGGCGCACGAGATCCAGGGCTGCCTCGCGCTCGAGAACTCGTTCAACAAGGTGGGCCTCGACCACGTGATCCTGGTGAAGGTCGCGACCACGGCGGTGGTCTCGCATATGCTCGGGCTCACGCGCTCGGAGATCATCGACGCCGTATCGCAGGCCTTCGTCGACGGCCACAGCCTGCGCACGTACCGGCATGCCCCGAACACCGGCTCGCGCAAGAGCTGGGCCGCGGGCGACGCGACCAGCCGCGGCGTGCGCCTCGCGCTCATCACCCGCACCGGCGAGATGGGCTATCCCTCGGTGCTCACGGCGAAGACCTGGGGCTTCTACGACGTCCTGTTCAAGGGCCAGGAGTTCAAGTTCCAGCGCCCCTACGGCAGCTACGTCATGGAGAACGTGCTGTTCAAGATCTCCTATCCCGCCGAGTTCCACGCCCAGACCGCCGTCGAAGCGGCAATGCAGATCCACGAGCAGATGAAGCGGCTGGGGAAGAAGCCCGAGGACATCAAGCGCATCACCAACCGCACGCACGAGGCGTGCATCCGCATCATCGACAAGAAGGGACCGCTGCACAATCCGGCCGACCGCGACCACTGCGTGCAGTACATGATCGCGGTGCCGATCATCTTCGGCCGGCTCACGGCGGCCGACTACGAGGACGACGTCGCCGCCGATCCGCGCATCGACAAGCTGCGCGAGAAGATTGTGTGCGTGGAGGACCCGCAGTTCACGAAGGACTACCACGACCCGAACAAACGTTCGATCGCGAACGCGCTCACGGTCGAGTTCAACGACGGCACCAATCTCAAGGAGATCGTCGTCGAGTACCCGATCGGCCACAAGCGCCGACGCAAGGAGGGCATTCCGCTGCTCGAGGCCAAGTTCCGCCGCAACCTGGCGCGCCGCTTCCCGAAGAAGCAGCAGGACGCGATCCTGGAGGTCTCGCTCGACCAGAAGAAGCTCGAGGCGATGCCGGTCCACGAGTACGTCGATCTCTACGTCATCTGAGGAGGGCGCGCCCACGCCCGAGCCCGCACCCACGCCCCCCGGCGAGCGCGAGCGCGGCACGCTCCACGCCGTGCTCGCGTACGCCGTCTGGGGACTCTTCCCGGTCTATTTCAAGTGGCTGCAGCACGTCGCCGCGCTGCAGCTGGTGGGCCATCGCGTCGTGTGGTCCTTCGTCGCGCTCGCGGGCGTGGTGCTGGTGTCACGGCAGGCGCGCGCTCTGGCGGCGTTCGCGCGCAGCCCCCGCGTGCTCGCGCTCTATGCGGCGGCCGCCGGCCTGATCGGCGTCAACTGGCTGGTGTTCGTGTGGGCGGTCAACAACGACCACGTCGTGCAGACGAGCCTCGGCTACTTCATCACGCCGCTCGTGAGCGTGCTGATCGGGGTGCTGGTGCTGCGGGAGCGCCTGCGCCGCTGGCAGTGGGCGGCGGTCCTCCTCGCGGCCGCGGGGGTGCTGCAGCTGACGGCGTCCCACGGCGCGCCTCTCTGGATCGCGCTCGCGCTGGCGCTGTCGTTCGGCCTGTACGGGCTGGTGAAAAAGAAGGCACCGCTCGCGGCAGTGCCGGGGCTCACGCTCGAAACCGCGATCCTGCTGCCGCCTGCCGTCGCCTACCTGCTCTACCTCGAGCACGCGGGCGAAGGCGCGTTCCTGCGGCACGGCGCTCTCACCGGCGCGCTGCTGATCGGCGCGGGCGTCCTCACCGCCGCGCCGCTGCTCCTCTTCGCCTCGGCGGCGCAGCGCATCCCGCTCTCGCTCATCGGCATCCTGCAGTACATCGCGCCGAGCCTGCACCTGCTGCTCGGCGTAGTCTTCTACCGCGAGCCCTTCGGCGTACAGCAGCTCGCCGGCTTCGCGCTGGTGTGGCTCGCCCTCTTCGTCTTCGCCGCCGACGGGATGCGCTCGCGGCGCGCGTCCGCGCGCGGCGAGCGCGACGAGCCGGCGTCCGACTCGGGCGGCTAGCGCACCGCGGCGCGGCTCGCGGCTGTTGATCGGACTCGGGCCCGAGACAACTTCCCAAAGGGGAGGGCCGCGCGGCTATCCGGTCAGGCGCAGCTTCGACGCGGCGTGCGCAACGTCTACCGTCCAGCTGAAGACATCGGTGACGTCTGCCATATCGAGACGTACGGATAGCTCATCGCCCGGCCGGCATTCGCGTTGCGGCGCACGGAACAGCCGGTTGCCCCAATGCGTCGGAAGATGCAACGGCGACGTATCGAAGCTCACCTCGTCGTCGAAGATGACACGGAAGTACAGACAAAGCCCATCGAGGATCCCTGCCCGGGCGACGGGGCGGGAAAGTTCCGCGGTTCGGGGCAGTTCGCTCGCGTCTTTCATCTGATTCAAGTCGAACGCCAGTATCGGCGCAGGCTCGCACAAGAAATAGTCGACCGAATCACGCTGCAGGAAACGACTGGTATAGTCGCTGCGTTTGAATCGGGCCGCCTCCTCCGAGTCCTTGAGCGGGCCGAAATCGATGCCGTGCACCCGTCGCTCCCAGATGAAGGGCACTCGGTACGCCGGCTTGAGGCAAACCGGCTCGAGGTAAAGCTCGAACCTGCCGGGCACGATCCGCCCCGATTCCCTTAGCAGCCGTCGCTTCAGATCGAGAAGATTTTCGAGCATGTTTTCATCGAACAGATCGTCCCCGATCTGCTCGTGCACGATGACGTCCACGCGTTCCGGCAGCCCGAAATCGCGGCTGTTGGTCCGCACGAAAGTGATGTTGTCGACGCCGTTGTGGCCGGCGATGCGCTTTGCAACCCCGATGAACGGCGAATGGTCGATCGCGTAAACCCGGCGCGCGCCACAGCGCGCCGCAAACAGGGCCAGTATCCCGGTCCCGGTTCCGAGATCGACGACTAGGTCGCCAGGCCTTACGTGTCGCTCGATGCCGACACGATAGGTATCCACCCGGACCGCGTCCGCAATCATCTTCTCGTGCTCGTAGAGATCGCTGAACTCCTCGGTGTTGTCTATGTCGGCGATCAGACTGCGAATCCGCCTGCTCGACTTGAGCAGCGCTCTGGCGCGGCGGAGCAGAAACCGCATCGCCCCGGCTGGCGAGAAAGACATGCATCCCCCCTGTCATGCGGGATCCGGACGTGGATCCGCGATGTCGTTGGTACCGCAGTCGGACGCGGGTGGCTTTGCGGCGCGACTGCTGTCGGCTTCCGGAACCCCGTCCCGGGCGCTAGCGCCCGGGACGGGGTGACGCACGACGTTGAACGCCCTTATGGCTCCGAGTCGCAGCCCGGGCGCTCGGACCTGCGCTACTTCACCGCCGCGCGGTTCTTCACCAGATCCTCGACCACCGACGGGTCGGCGAGGGTCGTGGTGTCGCCGAGGTTCCCGATCTCGTTCTCGGCGATCTTGCGCAGGATGCGGCGCATGATCTTCCCCGAGCGCGTCTTCGGCAGACCCGGCGCCCACTGGATGACGTCCGGCGTCGCGATCGCGCCGATCTCCTTGCGCACCTGCTGCACCAGCTCCTGCCGCAGCGCCTCGGTCGGCTCGATGCCGACCTTGAGCGTCACGTAGCAGTAGATGCCCTGCCCCTTGATCTCGTGCGGGTAGCCGACCACGGCCGCCTCGGCGACCGCGGGATGCAGCACCAGCGCGCTCTCTATCTCGGCCGTTCCGATGCGGTGGCCGGAGACGTTTATCACGTCGTCCACGCGCCCGGTGATCCAATAATAGCCGTCCTTGTCGCGGCGCGCGCCGTCGCCGGTGAAGTACTTGCCCGGATAAGTCTTGAAGTAGGTCTCGACGAAGCGCTCGTGGTTGCCGTAGACCGTGCGCATCTGGCCCGGCCAGCTCTGCTTCAGCACCAGGTTGCCGCTCGCCTCGCCTTCGAGCTCCCGGCCCTCGTTGTCGACGATCGCCGGAACGACGCCGAAGAAGGGCAGCGTCGCCGAGCCGGGCTTGAGCCGCATCGCACCCGGGAGCGGCGAGATCAGGATGCCGCCGGTTTCCGTCTGCCACCACGTGTCCACGATCGGGCGCCTGCCCTCGCCGACCACGTGGTAGTACCACTCCCACGCCTCGGGGTTGATCGGCTCGCCCACGGTGCCCAGCAGCTTCAGGGTGGCGCGGCTCGTCTTCTTCACCGGCGCGTCGCCTTCGCGCATGAGCGCGCGGATGGCGGTCGGCGCGGTATAGAAGATGTTCACCTTGTGCTTGTCCACGACCTCCCAGAAGCGCGAGGGGCTCGGGTAGTTCGGCACGCCCTCGAACATCATCGTGATCGCGCCGTTGGCGAGCGGCCCGTAGACGATGTACGAGTGTCCGGTCACCCAGCCGACGTCCGCCGTGCACCAGTAGATATCGCCGTCGTGGTAGTCGAACACGTACTTGTGGGTCATCGCCACGAACAGGAGATACCCGCCGGTCGTGTGCAGCACGCCCTTCGGCTTGCCGGTGGAGCCCGACGTGTAGAGGATGAACAGCGGGTCTTCGGCGTCCATCTCCTCGGGCGGGCAGTCCTCGCTCGCGCTCGCCATCAGCTCGTGGTACCAGACGTCGCGCGCGGCGTTCCACGGGATGTCGCCGCCGGTGCGCTTGAAGACGATCACCGTGTGCACGTTGGGGCAGTGCGCGAGCGCGGCGTCCGTGTTGGCCTTGAGGGGGATCTTCTTGCCGCCGCGCACGCCTTCGTCGGCGGTGATCACCACGCGGCAGTCGGAATCGAGGATGCGATCCTTCAGCGACTCGGGCGAGAATCCGCCGAAGACGACGGAGTGGATAGCACCGATGCGGGCGCACGCGAGCATCGCCGCGGCGGTTTCGGGGATCATCGGCATGTAAATGCAGACGCGGTCGCCCTTCTTGACGCCGCGGCCCTTCAGCACGTTCGCGAGCTTGCACACCTCCCGGTGCAACTCGCGATAGGTGATCTTACGATCCTCCCTCGGATCGTCGCCCTCCCAAAGGATCGCGATCTGATCGCCCCGCTTCTCGAGGTGCCGATCGAGGCAGTTGTACGACGCATTGAGCTTCCCGCCCTCGAACCAGCGGATATAAAGGTTCTTCGCGTCGTAGCTCCAGTCCGAAACCTTGTTCCACGGCTTGAACCAGGTCAGGAATTCCTTCGCCTGCTCGGCCCAGAAGCCTTCCGGGTCGCGTATCGAGCGTTCGTACATCTCCCGGTACCTGCGCTCGTCGATGTGCGCGCGCCGCGCGAAGTCCGCAGGGACGTCATAGACCTTTTCGTGCGCCATAGCAGCCTCCTCAAGCAGTCGCTGTGATTTTGCAGTAGCCGCCCGGGGAGCGGCCAGCCCCCGAGCCGACGGCGGAGCGCGCCGCACTTGCCCGCCCCGCCTCGAAAGTCGCACAATGTCCGCCGTTCTTCGGACGTACGGCGGTATGAATCTCGAATTCTGGCGCCATACGCTGCGAGCCCGGGTTTTCCAGTGGCTGCGTCGCCCGGACGCCGCCCTCGCCGCGTACCGCGACGCGCTCACGTTCGCTCCCCGCTCGGCGCGTACGCATCACCACATCGGCTTCCTGCTCGCCGCCGCCAAGCGCTACGACGAGGCGGAAGCGCATCTGCTCGAGGTCGTCCGCCTCGAGCCGAAGAACGCCGTCGCTTGGTTCAACCTCGGCTACCTGCGCGACCAACGGCAGCAGACCCGCAGCGCCATCGCCGCCTTTCGCGAGGCGGTGCGGCTCGATCCGAAGCTCGACCGCGCCTGGTTCGGACTCGGCCGCTGCCTCGCCGCCGAGGGAGAGCACGCCGAGGCGGTCCGCGCGTTCGAGAACGCCGCCAAGGACCACCCGATGAACGGAATCGCCTGGTATCACCTCGGCATGGCCTACCACATCGTCAACGAGCACGACAAGGTGACGAGCGTCGTCGAGCACCTCAATCGCTTCGACCGCAAGCGCGCGCGGCAGCTGATCCAGGACACCGGTCGCGAGGATCTGCGTCACCTCGTCGCCGACCTCCGCGTCTAGCGCGGCGCCGCCGCGTCGCGGCGCGCGATGCCCGCCTGTTCGAGCCGGGCACACGCCGCCTCCTGTCCGAGGGCGCAGCGCCGCTCGTATTCCGCCGCCAGGCGAGCGCAGGCGTTGTGCCCGAGGTTCTCCTGGCACAGCGCCGCGTGCTCGATCACGAGCGCGATGTAGATCCCCGCGAGCAGGAAAAAAGCGGCGACGCCGATATAGGGATCGGGCACCAGTCGCCGCGGCGTGATGGCCCGTACGAGCGCCGTCGCGGGCCACGCTATCGAGCGCAGCGCCCGATAGAAGATGTTGTTCTCGCGGCCGGCGCCGGCGAGAACATAGAGGACCGCCTGCCCGAGCAGTGCGAGGCCGGCGATCGCCACGATAGTCTTCAGAATGGCAACCAGCGTCAGCATTCCCGGTCCGCCACCTTCTCGTTCGAACCTCGAAAGCCCGCCTCCCTGCCGTGTCAAAAAAGGAAACGGAGGGCCCGGCCCGCCGGGCCCTCCGTCGCGACCTCAACGTCCGATCGCTCAAGTCATCGTCGTGTCGATCCCGCCGCGCAGACGCGGATAGCGCACGTGCTCGACGAGCTGCTGTACCTTCTCCGAAGGCTTCGGCGTGAGCAGGCTGACCACGATGATGACGATGAAGCCCAGCGGGATGCCGAAGACACCGGCCGAAATCGGGTTGATGCCGAACCAGGTGTTCTCGGCAATCGGCGAGGTCACGCCGAATACTTCCCGCAGCCAGGGCTGGGTCGTCGCCATGTAGTAGAACGTGATGCCGAGACCGGCGACCATCCCGCAGATCGCGCCGAGGCTCGTGGCACGCTTCCAGAAGATGCCGAGCACCAGCGCCGGGAAGAACGACGCCGCCGCGAACGAGAACGCGGCACTGACGAGGAACAGGATCCCCGCCGGCTTCTGCGCGGCCACACCGGCGGCGCACAGGGCCACCACCAGGAGCAGCGTCTTCGCGACCGTCAGGCGGCGCTTCGTCGAGGCGCGCGGGTCGATGAGCTTGTAGTAGACGTCGTGCGATAGCGCGTTCGCGATCGTGAGCAGCAGACCGTCCGCGGTCGAGAGCGCCGCCGCCAGACCGCCCGCGGCCACGAGGCCCGAGATCACGTAGGGCAGACCGGCGATCTCCGGCGTCGCCAGCACAATGATGTCGCCGCCGAGCACGAGCTCCGCGAGCTGCACCACACCGTCCGCGTTGAAGTCGGTGAGCGAGAGCAGCGTCGGGTCGACGCTACGCCAGCTCTCGATCCATGCCGGCAGGCTCGCGAACGACGTACCGACGACGCTGTGATAGACGTCGTGCTTCACGAGGACCGCGAGCGCGGGCGCGGTGAAGTACAGCAGGAAGATGAAGAACAGCGACCATCCGACCGACTTGCGCGCCTCGCGCACGGACGGCGTCGTGTAGTAGCGCATCAGGATGTGCGGCAGCGCGGCCGTGCCGATCATGAGGCAGAAGACCAGCGCGAGGAAGTTGCGCCGCGCCGTGTCGCGGGCCTCGGGTGTGGCGCCGGAGAACGCCTCCGCGTGCCGTTTGGGCGGACTCGCGCGCGGCCCGAGCTTCGCATCTTTCTCCCACTGGGCCTTCGCGGTTTCGAGCGAATCGTGCGCCCTCACCGCCGCCTCGGCCTGCGCGATCTGCGCCGGCGGCGCATTGATCGCCTGCAGCGCCGCGAGGTGCTTCTCGTACGCCGCCTTCTGGCTCTCGAGGCTAGCCTCGGGGTTCTTCAACGCCGCCGCGGCGGCCGCCGCCCGCTCCTTGATGATGTTGCGTACCTCCATCTCTTTCGGATCCTCGATGAGCTCCTGCTCGCGCTTCGTCACGTCCTGCAGCGCATAGCCGTAGGCGAGCTGCGGAATCGGGAAGCCCATGAGCTTAACCGACAGCCACACCACCGGAATCATGTAGGCGATGATCAGGATGATGTACTGCGCGACCTGGGTCCACGTGACCGCGCGCATGCCGCCCAGAAAGGAGCACACAAGGATGCCGGCGAGACCCACGAACACGCCGACCTCGAGCGGAATGCCGGTGAAGCGCGCGGTGATGATGCCGACGCCGTAAACCTGCGCGACCACGTACGTGAACGAGCACAGGATCGCGCAGAACACGCCGATCAGGCGCGCCACGGAGCCGCCGTAGCGCTCGCCGAGGAAGTCCGGGATCGTGAACTGGCCGAACTTGCGCAGGTAAGGCGCCAGGAACAGCGCGACCAGCACGTAGCCGCCGGTCCAGCCCATGATGAAGGCGAGGCCGTCGTAGCCGGCCAGGTACAGACCGCCGGCCATGCCGATGAACGAGGCCGCCGACATCCAGTCCGCGCCTGTCGCCATGCCGTTGAATATCGCCGGCACACGCCGCCCCGCGACGTAGTACTCCGCCACGTCGGCGGTGCGGGAAATGATGCCGATCATGGCGTAGAGCGCGATCGTCGCGAACAGGAACGTGTAGCCGATCCAGCGGTTCGGCATGCCGAGCTGCTCGGCGATGGCGAGGACGATGATGAAGGCGATGAACCCGCCGGTATAAAGGCTGTAGTACTTCTTCAGCGCCTGATTGAATTGCGCCTGGCTGAATTGGGCCTGGGGTTGCGTCGCCATTATTCCTCCTCCTCCGCCACGTCGTACTCTTTATCGAGCCGGTTCATGTACGTGGCGTAGTAGACGATGATGATCAGGTACACGATCAGGGACCCCTGCGCCCCCATGTAGAAGCCCAACGGGAAGCCGAAGAACGTGATCTGGTTGAGCTGCGGCGCGAAATAGCCCGCCACGTACGTCACCACAAACCAGATCGCCAGCAGGATGGCGGATATGCGTAGATTCTTGCGCCAGTACTCTTGATGCCTCTCGGTTAACTCCATGAAACCCTCCTTCTTGGATGAAGTATCGGCACAGCAACTCCTCCTTTCTTATTCCGTGCCGGCGGCTCGCGCCCCGCCACGGGATTTCCGGGTGACTGCAACGCTCCTTGTCCGGTGTCACACGCCCGCGATATAGCCTCCCATGGTTCGTTGGCGGCACGCATCGAGCGCGCGCAGCGCCGCGAGCGTCGCGACGCCGCGGGCGTTCGCGCGTGCCATCAGTATCAGGAACAGCTCGGCCGCCACCTGCGCGTCGTGCACCGCGTTGTGGCGCGTGTGCACGCGCAGGCGGAAATGCGCGACCCAGTCGTCGAGCGAGCCGCGCACGCGGCGCCCTTCCGGCGCGAGCGCCGGCGCGAGCCGCGCCAGGTCGAGCCAGGGATTGTCGAAGCGCACGCCGAGCACGAGCCGCAGCGCGCGCTCGAGCACGGTGCGGTCGAAATCGGCGTGAAACGCGACGCACGGCGAGCGGCCGACGAAGGCGAGGAAGTCGGCGAGCGCGTCCTCGGGCGGCGCCCCGGCCGCCTGCGCGGCGGGCGTGAGCCCGTGGAGCGCGATGTTTTCGCGCGTCGAAGGCACCTCGTTGCGCAGCACCACGCTGAACGTGTGCTGCGGCGCGAGCTTCATGCGCTCGACCGCGACGGCCCCGATCGACAGCAGTCGGTCGCGGCGCGGATTGAGGCCGCTCGTCTCGACGTCGACGACGACGAACCGCGTATCGACGAGGCCCGCCGTCTCCGGTACGGCCGGCAGCGCGCGCCACGCGTCCACGGCGGCCGCGGCGCGCACGGGCAGCTCGGCCTTCGGGCGGAACAAATGCACGATCCAGCTCACAGCCGATGCTCCAGCGCCAGGAACGACTGCAGCTTGCGCGCCTGCCGGAACGCTTCCTTGAGCACGCGCCGGTCGAGCTCGTTGAGCCGCTCCGGGTCGATGTAGTTGCTCGGTGCCTGCCCCGCCCGCTGCTGCGCCCGGTGCTGGCGCATGCGCAGCAGCTGGATGAACGCGTAGGCGTCGCACCACGCGTCGGCTTCGGCTTCGCGCACGGCGCCCCGGCGCGCCGCGGCGCGCAGCCGTGCCGCGGTGTTGGTTTCCGTGATGCCGTGTGCGAGCGCGAGCAGCCGCGCGCCGTCGACGAAGGGTGTGGCGCCGCGGAGCTTCAGGTTCAGCATGTGCGCGTGCTCGCCGCGGCTCTCGACGTCGAAATCGCGCAGCAGCCCGAGCGGCGGTTCGACGCGCAGCGCGTTCTGCGCCATCTGTCGCAGGAACCGCGGCACCGCGCGCGCCCGCTCGAGCACCCAGGCGCGCAGCTCCTCGACCGGCCGCGCGTCGCCCTCGAGCGCGCGCACGTCGAAGTAGATGCTCGCGTTGAGCAGATGCTCCGGCTCGCCGTGCTCGATCCAGCGCGCAAAGCGCTCGCGCCATTCCTCGAGCGTCAGACAGCATTCGGGGTTGCCCGCCATGACGTTGCCGCGGCAGAGCGGGAAGCCGACAGTGGCGAGCGCCTCGTTGATGCGGCGCGCGAGCGGCAGCAGCCGCGCGCGCGCCTCGTCGGCGCTCATGCCCCGCGGCGGCCGCATCAGCACGCCGTTGTCCTGATCGGTCTTGAGCGTCTGCTCCTGCCGGCCCTCGCTGCCGAAGGAGAGCCACGCGAACGGTACGCCGACGTCGCCGTGCTCGGCGACGCAGAGCGCGATCACGCGGCGCGTCGTGTGGTCGTTGAGGAGCGCCACGATCTGCATGAGCTGCAGGACCGACGCCCCCTGCACCAGCATGCGCTCGACGAGCTCGTGCACCTCGCGCCGATAGCCCACCAGCGCCTCGATGTCGGGAGCCGACGTGATGGCGCGTGTCAGGTGCACGACGCCGATGCGCTGCAGCGAGAACAGGTCGCGCTCCGAGATGACGCCGACCAGACGCCCGTCCTCGACGATGCACAGATGCCCGATGCCGTGCCGCGCCATCGTCACCATGGCTTCATGCGCGGTCGCCTGCGGCGCGAGCGCGCGCGGCGCGGGCGTCATGACGGCGGCGACCGGGGTGTCGAGCGAAAGATCCTGCGCGGACACGCGTCCGAGCAGATCGTGCAGCGTGAAGATGCCGAGCGGCCGCGCCTGCGCGTCCGTGACGACGACCGAGCCGACGCGCTCGCCGTGCATCAGCGCGACCGCGTCACGCACGCGCGCGTCGGGCCCGCAAGTGACCGGGGCGCGCCGCACCAGGCTCGCGAGCGGCGCATCGAGCGAGAGCACGCCCTCCTGCGTCGCGAGGTCGGCCTGCATGCCGCGCAGCGCCTCGCCGAGCATGTTTCCGAGGCGGCGCGCGCAGAAGTCGTGAAACACGGGGCTCAGCGCAAGGAGCTTCTCGAAGTCCTCGCGGTCGAGCTCGTAGCAGAAGCTGTCTTCGACCGCGCGGTGGCGCATCACCACCGGGCGCCGCGCGAGCATCGCACCGATCGGGAAGCTCTCGCCCGCCTCGAGCTCCCAGACCTCGCGCGGGGCGCCCCCGTCCTCGAGCTCGCCGCGCACACGCCCCTGCTTGATGATGTAGAGCACGCGCGCCGGGCCGCGCGCGGGCTCCGTGATGATCTCGCCGCGCGGATAGAACGCCAGGCGCAGATGCTTCGCGAGGAATTCGAGGTGCGGCCGCGCCATACGGTCGAACGGCGCATGCCGCCGCAGCGCCTCGATCGTCGGGACGAGCACGCTACGCTCGGCTTCCAATCGGGGATCTACCTTGTTCGTTTGCGCACCCAAGGCTGCGGCGGTTCAGATTCAGGCCAACCTTTGCCCACCCAATCCCTGCTCCGCGTATGGCAAAGGGCGTGCCGGGATCACTATCTTTTCTTTTCAACAACTTGAGATTCGCCTCCCTGCACCGACGTTACCGGACGTAACGCCTCGCGTTACGCCAGGTAACACTTTCAGGAGGACCCGCGGGGGCGCGGGATATTGAGGCGCTGCCGCCGCTCCCAAAGCGCCTTGCGCGACATGCCGAGGCGCCGGGCGAGCTCGGTCTCGGTGAGGTGGTCCTGGTGGGTCAGCACAAAGCGGCGGAAATAGTCCTCGAGCGACAAATCGCTCGGCGGATCGGCCGCCGGAGCCGGAGCCGCCGTCTCGAGCGCGAGCAGCGCCGGGGTGATGACGCCGTCCTCGCAGAGGATCACAGCGCGTTCGATGGCGTTCTCGAGCTCGCGCACGTTCCCCGGCCAGCGATAGGCACGCATTGCCGCGAGCGCCTCGTCCGTGAAACGCGCCGGCGGCCGGTTGAGCCGCCTGCAGGTCTTCTCGAGCAGGAAGCGCGCGAGCGGCTCGATGTCCTCCTCGCGTTCGCGCAGCGGCGGCAGCCGAATCTCGAACACGCGCAGCCGGAAGTACAGATCCGCGCGGAACGAGCCGTCCGCGACGCATTGCTCGAGGTCGCGATGGGTGGCGGCGAGCAGGCGGATATTGACCTTGCGCGAGCGCGTCGCGCCTACCCGCCGGATCTCGCCTTCCTGGAGGACACGCAGCAGCCGCGCCTGCGCCGCCGCAGGCAGCTCCCCAATCTCGTCCAGGAACAGCGTGCCGCCGTCGGCGGCCTCGATGAGGCCGCGGTGCTCGGCCACCGCGCCGGTGAACGCGCCCTTCTCGTGCCCGAACAGCTCCGACTCGATCAGGTTGTCGGGAATCGCCGCGCAGTTGACGGCGATGACCGGCGCATCCCGGCGCGGGCTCGCCTCGTGCACAGCGCGCGCGACGAGCTCCTTGCCGGTGCCGGACTCACCGCGTATCAGCACCGTCGAGTCGGTCGGCGCCACTTTGCGGATGCGCTCGAACACCTCGCGCATCGCGGCGCAGTTGCCGACCATGCCGGCCACCGGGTAGTCGCGCTCGAGATCGGCTGCGAGCGCCTGTGCGCGGCGCAGCAGCCGGCGCTGCTCGAGGATGCGGCTCAACACGAGCAGCAGCTCGTCGTGATCGAACGGTTTCGTGATGTAGTCGGCGGCGCCGAGCTTCATCGACTCGACCGCCGACTTCACGCTCCCGTAGCTCGTCATGATGAGCACCGGCACCGGCGCGCAGGCGGCGATGATGTCCGTTCCCGGGGCGCCCGGCAGCCGCAGGTCCGCGATCACGACGTCGAAGGCGTGCAGCTCGTGATTCGCGCGCGCCTCGGCAACGGATCCCGCCTCGGCGACCTCGTAGCCGTTGCGTTCGAGCAGCCGCCGCAACGCCTGGCGGATGACGGCCTCGTCCTCGACGACCAGCACGCGGCTCATCGCGCCCCCGCCTGTGACAGCACCGTACCCCGCGCCCGCGCCTCATTG
>DATCLR010000057.1:0-5849 GCA_036563785.1 Burkholderiales bacterium
CCCAGTCGATGCCCGGCGGGAAGTACTGCGCGAGCTCGGCCATGCGCGCGCGCACCGCCTGCGCCGTCTCAAGGGCGTTTCCGGTCGGCGAAAGCTTGATGCCGATCGCGCCGATCGGCTTGCCGTTCAGGCGCGAGTCGATGTTGTAGTCGTTCGCCCCGAGCTCGACGCGCGCGACGTCGCGCAGCCGCACGAGCGCGCCGCTCGGCCCCTCGCGCAGCACGATCGCCCCGAACTCCTCGGGGGTCGAGTAGCGCCCGTGGGTGATGACCGAGGCCGCGAGCTGCTGCCCCGGCGGCGCCGGCAGCTGGCCGATCTCGCCGGTCGCGAGCTGCACGTTCTGCGCGCGCACGGCGGCGAGCGCCTCGGCCGGCGACATCTGGTAGCCCGCGAGCTTGTCCGGGTCGAGCCAGATGCGCATCGCGTACTCGGAGCCGAACAGCGTCGCCTCGCCGACGCCGGGCACGCGACGAATGTGGTCGAGGATGTTCGCGTTGATGAAGCTCGAGAGCGCCGTGCGGTCGTAGGTGCCGTCGGGCGAGTAGAGCGCGACGAACATCAGGTAGTTGCGCCGCGACTTGAGCACCTGGATGCCCTGACGCCGCACCTCTTCCGGCAGCCGCGACTCGACGCGCTTGATGCGGTTCTGCGCCTCGACCGACGCGATGTCGAGGTTGGTGCCGGTCTGGAAGGTGAGCGTCATCACCATGTTGCCGTTCGAGTCGCTCTCGGACTGCATGTAGAGCAGGTTCTCGATTCCGTTCATCTCCTGCTCGATGAGCGACGTGACGCTCTGCTCCACCACCTCGGCGCTGGCGCCGGGGTAGACGGTGCGCACGCTCAGCGCCGGCGGCGCCACCTCGGGATACTGCGCGACCGGCAGCCCGCGGAGCGCGAGCAGGCCGCCGAGCACGATGATGATCGCGATGACCCAGGCGAAAACGGGCCGGTCGATGAAGAAACGAGGCAGCATCGGCGCTCCTTTGCGGCCGCCTTACTCGCGGCGCACGTTGCCGGTGGCGGCGGCGCCGGCGTCCGCCCGTGCGGAGACGGCGCCCGCGGCGGGTGCGGCGCCGGCGGGCGCGCCGGCGGCGATGGGGTTCACGACCGCGCCCGGGCGGATCTTCTGCAGGCCGTCGACGACGACGCGCTCGCCGCCCTGGAGACCTTCGGTCACGATCCAGTCGGATCCGGAGAAGCCGCCGGTCTTGACCGGCTGCTGGACGACCTTGTTCTCCGGGTCGACCACGTACACGAACTGTCCCTGCGGCGTCGCCTGCACGGCGCGCTGCGGCACCGTGACGACATTGCCGACGATGCCGGGCGCGAAGCGCACGCGCGCGAACATGCCCGGGAGCAGCAGCCGGTCGGGGTTCGGGAACTCGGCCCGCAGCGTGACCGTGCCCGTGCTCGGATCGACCGTCTGCTCGCTGAAGAGCAGCCGCCCCTTGTGGCGGTACACGGTGCCGTCCTCGAGGATCAGCTCGACCGGGGTCTCGGCGGGTTTGAGCTTGCCTTCCATGACCGCGCGCTGAAGCCGCAGCCGCTCGGCGCCCGATTGCGTGAAGTCGACGTAGATCGGGTGCAGCTGCTCGATGGTCGCCAGATGCGTCGCCTCGCCGCGCCCGACGAGCGCCCCCTCGGTGACGAACGCGCGCGTGATGCGCCCCGAGATCGGCGCCGGCACGTGCGCGTGGCTCAGGTCGATCTCCGCGCGCGCGAGCGCGGCCTCGGCGCTCAGCACCTCGGCCTCCGCCTGCTTGGCGTTCGCCTCCGCCTGATCGAGCTCCTGCTTGCTGATGGCCTGATCGGCGATCAGCTGGCGGTAGCGCTTCGCGATCTGATTCGCGACTTCCGCGTTCGCGCGCGCCTTAAGCAGCGCCGCGCGCGCCGCCGCCACGTTCGCCTCGAGCGTGCGCCGGTCGATCTCGAACAGCGGCTGGCCTTCGCGCACCTCGCCGCCTTCGCGGTAGAGCCGCTTCTCGAGGATGCCCTCGACGCGCGCGCGCACTTCGGCGGTGCGGTAAGCGAGCACGCGGCCGCTCGTCTCGAACGTGATCGGCGCGTCGCTGCGCGCCGCCGTCGCGACCACGACCTCGGGCGGCGGCGGAGTCGGCGCGGCGCTCGGGGCCGTGTCGTCGCGCCCGCAGGCCGCGAGGGACGCGAGCAGCACGAGGGCGATCAGCAGACGTTGCGCTTGGACAAGCATGTGGGCTCCGGACTGTGAGCTCGAGGTTATGCCTCGCGCACCGCCGCCATGGGGGCGGGCGCATAAGCGCGCAGGAAGAAGTCGACGACGCGGGCGACGCGCTCGGGATCGCGCGCCGCGTCGGGAGCCGGGCCGCCGTAGAGCATGCGCCAGCGGTCGAGCCCCACCACCATTTCGATGAACAGCCGCGCCGTCTCGAACGGATCTTCGCGGCGCAGCCGCCCCTCCTGCATCGCCCGCTCGAACACGGCCGCCATCTGATGGCAGGCGCCGAGCACGCAGCGGTTGAAGTACTGCTCGGCCAGCTCCGGGAAGCGCGGGGCCTCGCTCAGCAGCGCGCGCTGGAGCTTGATCGACTGCGGCGCGAGTGCCCGCGCGCGCAGCTCGACCCCGAAGCGGATGAGGCGCTCGCGCAGGTCGCCGCCGCCGGCGTTGAGCGCGGCGAAGAGCTCGGCAATCGCGTGCTCGAGCGCCGCCCCGAACAGCGCCTGCTTGCCGCTGAAATGGTTATATATGGTCTGGCGCGCGACATGCGCGCGGCTCGCGACGGCGTCGATGCTCGCCGCATAGCCGTGCTCCCGGAACTCCTCGAGCGCCGCGTCGAGAATACGGGCCACGCAAGCGACGCTCCCGTCGACTGCCGGCATGAGCCACCCTCGATGGGGAATGGATTAGACAGTCTAGTCTAAAGGTCGCGCCTAAAGACAGGCAAACAGAGACGTTTCGTGTCGGGGATCTCGCCCCTGCGGTGCCTGCGATACACCGCCGTGCCGACGTCCCTGTCCTCCTCTTCCCGAGCGCCGCCCTTGCCCCCTGCAAGTCCGCGCCCCGCACCGAAACGGTGCGCCGCCCGGCTGCTGCTTTAACGGGCCGCGATGCAGGGCGGGGCGAGACGCGCGGCGATCCCGAGCGGTCCGCGGGCGCGGACCGCCGGGAGCGGCCGATCAAACTATGTCGATGATCCGCCGGTCGCGCAGGAACTCGAGGATGCGCTCGACGTTCTCCTCCGGCGTCGCCGCCGTGGTATCGAGGCGCAGCTCCGGGTTCTCCGGCGGCTCGTAGGGGGAATCGATGCCGGTGAAGTTCTTGAGCTCGCCCCGCCGCGCCTTCTTATAGAGACCCTTGGGATCGCGTCCCTCGGCGACCGCGAGCGGCGTATCGACGAAGATCTCGATGAACTCGCCCTCGGCCAGCAGGTTGCGCGCCATGCGCCGCTCGCTGCGGAACGGCGAGATGAACGCCGTCAGCACGATGAGGCCCGCGTCGACCATGAGCTTCGCGACCTCGGCGATGCGGCGGATGTTCTCGACCCGATCCACGTCCGTGAAGCCGAGGTCCTTGTTGAGCCCGTGGCGCACGTTGTCGCCGTCGAGGAGATACGTGTGGCGGCCCATGGCGTGGAGCCGGCGGTCGAGCAGGTTCGCGATCGTGGACTTGCCCGCGCCCGAGAGACCGGTGAACCAGAGCACGCACGGCTTCTGCCCCTTGAGCGCCGCGCGCGCCTCCTTGTTCACGTCGAGCGCGTGCATGTGGATGTTGTGTGCGCGCCGCAGCGCGAAACTGAGCATCCCCGCGCCGACGGTGTGATTGGTCAGCCGGTCGATCAGGATGAAGCCGCCGGTATCGCGGTTCTCGCGATAGGGATCGAAGGCGATCGGCCGGTCGAGCTCGATCTCGACGACGCCGATCTCGTTCAGATCGAGCTTCTCGGCCGGCAGGTGCTGGAGCGTGTTGACGTCCACGCGATACTTGAGCGGCGCGATGGTCGCGTTCGCCGTGCGCGTGCCGATCTTCATCAGATAGGTGCGGCCGCGCAGCATCGGCTTGTCGTCCATCCAGACGATGGTCGCCTCGAACTGGCTCGCCACCTCGGGCGGCGAGTCGGCCGCCGCGATGATGTCGCCGCGCGAGATGTCGATCTCGTCGGCGAGCGTGAGCGTGATCGACTGTCCGGCGACGGCGAGCGGCAGATCGCCGCTCATGGTGACGATGCGCGTCACGCGGCTCTCGCGCCCCGAGGGCAGCACGCGCACGCGGTCGCCCGGCCGCACCACGCCGCTCGCGATGGTGCCCGCGAAGCCGCGGAAGTCGAGGTTCGGGCGGTTCACCCACTGCACCGGCATGCGGAACGGCAGGCCCTGCAGCCGGTCCTCGTCGATCTCGACGGTCTCGAGATAGTGCATGAGCGTCGGCCCCTGGTACCAGGGCATGCGCTCGCTCGGCGCGACGATGTTGTCGCCGCGGAACGCCGACATCGGGATGAACGTGACGTCCTCGATGCCGAGCTGGCGCGCGAATCCGAGGTAGTCGCCGCGGATCTTGCGGTACACGTCCTCGGCGTAGCCGACGAGGTCCATCTTGTTGATGGCGACGACGATGTGGCGGATGCCGAGGAGCGTGACGAGATAGCTGTGCCGCCGCGTCTGAGTGAGCACGCCCTTGCGCGCATCGACGAGGATGATCGCGCAGTCGGCGGTCGAAGCGCCGGTCACCATGTTGCGCGTGTACTGCTCGTGGCCCGGCGTGTCGGCGACGATGAACTTGCGCCGGTCGGTCGAGAAGAAGCGGTAGGCGACGTCGATGGTGATGCCCTGCTCGCGCTCCGCCTGCAGGCCGTCCACGAGCAGCGCGAAGTCGATCTCGTCGCCCTGCGTGCCCATCTTCTTCGAATCCGCCTCGAGCGCCGCGATCTGATCCTCGAACAGCATCTTCGACTCGTACAGCAGCCGACCGATCAGCGTGCTCTTGCCGTCGTCCACGCTGCCGCAGGTGATGAAGCGCAGCAGGCTCTTGTTCTCGTGCGCGTGCAGGTAGCGCTCGATGTCGGTCGCGATGAGGTCGGAAACGTGCGCCATCAGAAGTATCCCTCCTGCTTCTTCTTCTCCATGGAGCCGGCCGAATCGTGATCGATGATGCGCCCCTGACGCTCCGAGGTGCGCGTGAGCAGCATCTCCTGGATGATCGCCGGCAGCGTGTCCGCGCGCGATTCGATCGCGCCGGTGAGCGGATAGCAGCCGAGCGTGCGGAAGCGCACCCAGCGCATGGTCGGCACCTCCCCCGGGCGCAGCGGCATGCGCTCGTCGTCGACCATGATCAAGGTGCCGTCGCGCTCGACCACCGGACGCTCCTTGGCGAAATAGAGCGGCACGATCGGGATGTTGTTGAGGTAGATGTACTGCCAGATGTCGAGCTCGGTCCAGTTGGAGAGCGGAAATACGCGGATGCTCTCGCCCTTGTGCTTGCGGCCGTTGTAGAGCCGCCAGAGCTCCGGCCGCTGGTTTTTCGGGTCCCAGCGGTGCTGCGCCGAGCGGAACGAGAAGACGCGCTCCTTGGCGCGCGACTTCTCCTCGTCCCGACGGGCGCCGCCGAAGGCGGCGTCGAAGCCGTACTTGTCGAGCGCCTGCTTGAGCGCCTGCGTCTTCATCACGTCGGTGTGCACCGCCGAGCCGTGCGTGAACGGATTGATCCCGAGGGTCAGACCCTCTTGGTTCACGTACACGATCAGCTCCATCCCGGTTTCCTTCGCCATGCGGTCGCGGAACTCGTACATGTCGCGGAATTTCCAGGTGGTGTCGACGTGCAGCAGGGGGAACGGCGGTTTGGCGGGATAGAAGGCTTTCATGGCGAGGTGCAGCATGAC
>DATCLR010000064.1:0-25164 GCA_036563785.1 Burkholderiales bacterium
GTCGTCAAGGCGATCTCGCAGCTCACCGGTCGCAACTTTCTGCTCGATCCGCGCGTCAAGGGCCAGGTCACGATCATCTCCGCGAGGCCCGTACCGCGTTCCGCCGCCTATCAGATTTTCCTGTCCGCGCTCAAAGCGCAGGGGTTCACGGCGGTCGAAGGCCCGAGCGGCCTCGTGAAGATCGTGCCGGTGGCCGAGGCGAAGCAGGGAGCGGCCGTGCAGAAGACACCGGTCAGTGGCGCCGAGCAGATGACGACCCACGTGGCGATCCTCCAGTACGTCTCGCCGACGCAGATCGTCCCCGTGCTGCGCCCGCTCATGGCGCCGACCAGCCAGCTCTCGGCGCACGAGCCGAGCAACGCGCTCATCATCACGGATTACGCGGACAACGTGCGGCGGCTGCTCCAGATCGTCGAGCGGATCGACCAGCCCGTCGCGAGCGAGGTAACGGTGGTGCCGCTGCAGCACGCCTCGGCGCTCGATCTCGCCGATCTCATCGCGCGGCTCGCGAGCCCGACGCAGATTCCGGGCGCGCCGGGCGCACCGGTGCAGCCGGGAGGAGTGCCGTCGGCGGCGGGCGATCGCTTCACGGTGCTGCCCGACATGCGCACCAACAGCTTGCTCATCCGGACCGAGAATCCGGGGCGGCTAGCGCAAATACGCTCGCTCATCGCGAAGCTCGACGTGCCGGCGACGACGGGCGGCCAGACGCGCGTCATTTACCTGCGCAACGCCGAAGCGACGAAGCTCGCCGAAGTGCTGCGCGGCCTGCTCGCCGGGGAGGCGCGCGCGCAGCAGCCGGCGCCCGCGCCGGGCGCCGCCCCGGGCGCGCCCGCCGCCGCGCGTCCCGCACAGGCGCGCAGTACGGCGGAAGCGTCGCTGATCCAGGCCGACGAGGCGACGAACGCCCTCATCATCAACGCGCCCGATGCGGTATACAACAACCTGCGTGCGGTCATCGAAAAGCTCGACGTGCGCCGCGCGCAGGTGTTCGTGGAAGCGCTGATAGCGGAAATAACCACGGACAACGCGGCGGCGCTCGGCTTCCAGTGGTTCGCGGCCGGCAGAACCGGAAGCACCGGCATCGGCGGCGTCACGAATCTGCCGACGCAGAGCATCCCCGGTCTCGGCGCCGTGATCACCGATCCCGCCACCGCGCTCGCCGGCAGCAGCGGTCTCTCGCTCGCCTTCCTGGGACGCGAGATCACGCTCCCGGACGGCACGCGCGTGCGGGGCATCGGCGCGCTGGCGCAGGCGCTACAGTCGAAGAACCTCGGCAACATTCTCTCGACGCCCAATCTGTTGACGCTCGACAACGCCGAAGCCAAGATCATCGTCGGTCAGAACGTTCCGTTCGTGACCGGAAGCTTTCTTCCCCAGACCGGAACGGGCACCACGGTCAACCCGTTCCAGACCATCGAGCGCAGGGACGTCGGCATACAGCTTCGGATCAAGCCCCAGATCTCGGAAGGCGGCGGCGTGAAGCTCGAAATCTTCCAGGAAATCTCCACCGTGACGCCGGCGCCGGCGGGAATCGCGGCGTCCGATATCATCACCAACAAGCGTTCGGTCGAGACCACGGTGCTCGTGGACGACGGCGCCACCGTGGTCCTGGGCGGGTTGATCGAGGATCGCACGACCGAAACGAAGTCGCAGGTCCCCGTGCTCGGAAGCATCCCGCTCCTCGGCGCGCTCTTCCGGTCGAAGGAAACGAGCACGCAGAAAACGAATCTCATGGTGTTCCTGAAGCCCACGATCCTGCGCAGCGTCGAAGACAGCCACCGCGTCGCCGTGGACCGCTACGACTACATCCGCGCGATCACGCGTCAGGCCGAGGGCAGCCCGGCATTCGAACGTCTGCGGCCCGTGCCGCCCTCGCCCGAGGCGCCGTCCGAACGCGAATCGGACGGACCGCCGGGCGCGGTTCCGCCCGCCGGCAACGGCGCGCGCTGAGATGAGCGTCATGCAGTCGCCGGTCGATGTACAGGCCTTCGACCCCCAGTGGATCGACCGCCTGCCCTATCACTTCGCCAAGCGCCACGGCGTGATCGCCGCCCGGTGCGGCGAGAACGGCCTCGAAATCTGGGCGCGCCCCGGGGTATCCAGCACCGTGCTCGCCGAGCTGCAGCGCGCGCTCGGGCACCCGATCCGGCTGCGCGAGCTGAGCCATGAAGCCTTCGAGAGCGCGCTCAACCGTGCGTACGAGCGCGGCAAGCACCACGCGCTCGAGATCGTCGACGGCCTCGACGCCGACCCGAGCCTCAGCGAGCTCGCGCAGGACCTGCCGCGCGTCGAGGACCTGCTCGAGAGCGAGGACGACGCGCCGATCGTGCGCCTCATCAACGCACTGCTGTCGCAGGCCGTGCGCGAAGGCGCTTCCGACATCCACATCGAGCCGTTCGAGACACGTTCGGTCGTGCGCTACCGCATCGACGGGGTGCTGCGCGACGTGCTCGAGCCGCCGCAGGCGATCCACGGGCTCGTCGTGTCGCGCGTGAAGATCATGGCCCGCCTCGACATCGCCGAGAAGCGCCAGCCCCAGGACGGCCGCATCACGCTGCGGCTCGCCGGCCGGCCGGTGGACGTGCGCGTCTCGACGCTGCCCACGGCGCACGGCGAACGCGTCGTGATGCGCCTGCTCGACAAGCAGGCCGGGCGCCTCACGCTCTCCGCCATCGGCATGGCGCCCGAGACGCTGAAGAAGCTCGACGATCTGATCCATCAGCCCCACGGCATTCTGCTCGTCACCGGACCGACGGGCTCGGGCAAGACCACGACGCTCTACGCCGCGCTCTCGCAGCTCGACACCAAGAGCCACAACATCATGACGGTCGAGGATCCGATCGAGTACGACCTCGACGGCATCGGGCAGACGCAGGTCAATCCCAAGACGGATCTCACGTTCGCGCGCGCGCTGCGCGCCATCCTGCGCCAGGACCCGGACGTCATCATGATCGGCGAGATCCGCGATCTCGAAACCGCACAGATCGCGGTGCAGGCCTCGCTCACGGGGCACCTCGTGCTCGCCACCCTGCACACGAACGACTCGGTCGGCGCCGTGACGCGTCTCGTCGACATGGGCATCGAGCCGTTCCTCGTCGCCTCGAGCCTGATCGGTGTGCTCGCGCAGCGTCTCGTGCGGCGCCTGTGTCCGCAGTGCCGCAAGCCGCGCATCCCCGATGCCGCCGAACGGCGGCTGCTGCAGCTCGCCGCCGACGACGCGCGCACAATTTACGTACCCGGCGGCTGCAGCGCCTGCGCCAACACCGGGTACCAGGGTCGCACCGGCGTGTTCGAGCTGCTCACGATCGACGACGCCATGCGCACGCTGATCCACGACGGCGCGCCCGAGGAGCGGCTGCGTGAGCACGCGCGCGCGAACGGCATGCGCTCGATCCGCGAGGACGGGCTGCGCTGGGTGCTCGCCGGGGAGACCAGCATCGACGAGGTGCTGCGCGTTTCGCGCGAATAGCGGATCGGTTCGAAATGCCGCGTTCGAGCGTCCGTAAACCGCCCACCCGCCCCGACAGCTGAACCATGGCCGGATTCGAATATCTCGCGCTGGATTCGAAGGGCCGCACCGTGCGCGGCGTCATCGACGGAGACGCCGAGCGTCAGGTGCGCAGTCTGCTGCGCGAACGCGGGCTGATGCCGCTCGCGGTCGCCGCCATCCAGGAGGAGCAGCAGACGGTACGCACCGGAGCGGCCGCGCGCCCGCGCCTTCGGCTGCGCCGGGGGGTCTCGGCCGGAGAGCTCGCCCTACTCACCCGGCAGTTCGCAACCCTGGTGCGCGCCGGGCTCACGCTCGAGGAATGCCTGAACGCCCTGATCGAGCAGGCGGAGAAGCCGCGCACGCGCCAGGTGCTCGCCGGTGTGCGCGGACGCATGGTGGAAGGTCAGTCGCTCGCACGCAGCATGGCGGCGTTCCCGCAGGCGTTTCCGGACATCTACCGGGTGATGATCGACGCCGGTGAACAGTCCGGCCGCCTGGTCGAGGTGCTCGAGCGCCTCGCCGACTACACGGAGAACCGCCAGGCGCTGCGCCAGAAGGTGACGCTCGCGTTCATCTATCCGGCGCTCGTCTCGTTCGTGGCCGTCACGGTGGTCGCGCTGCTCCTCGTCTACGTCGTGCCGCAGGTGACGCGCGTTTTCGCCAACACCGGCCAGGCTCTGCCGCTGGTGACGCAGATACTCATCGGCATCAGCGATGCGGCGCGCGCGAGCGGCGTATTCTGGCTCGGCGGTCTCGCGGCGATATTCGTTCTCGCGAGCGCCGCCCTCCGGAACCGGGCGCTGCGCCATCGCTGGCACGCGCTCTTGCTGCGTCTGCCGCTCGTCGGCCGGCTCGTGCGCGGTATCAACGCCGAGCGCTTCGCGAACACGCTCGGGATCCTCACCGCGAGCGGCATTCCGCTGCTTCAGGCGCTGCAGTCGGCGGTGCCCGTGGTGAACAATCTTCCGATGCGGGCCGGCGTCGAGGAGGCGTTGCGGCAGGTCCGCGAAGGCGGCAGCCTGTCGCGGGCGCTCGCGCGCACCAAGCTGTTTCCGCCGCTCGTGGTGCATCTCATCGCGAGCGGCGAATCGAGCGGTCGCCTCGACACCATGCTCGGCCGCGCCGCCGAGGCCCAGGCGCGCGAGCTCGAGAACTGGGTGAAGGCGCTGACGGCGCTGCTCGAGCCGGTGCTCATCCTGGTGATGGGTGCGATCGTGCTCTTCATCGTGGTGGCGATACTGCTCCCGATCTTCGAGATGAATCAGCTGATCAGATGAGGTCGTTCATGCTCCAGCTGTCGACAGCAACACCGGCCGGGCGCGCCGCTCGCCGCGCGCACGGCTTCACGCTCATCGAGGTGCTCGTGGTCGTCGTGATTCTCGGCATTCTCGCCGGGCTCATCGTGCCGCGCATCATGGATCGGCCCGATCAGGCCCGCGTGGTGGCCGCACGCAACGACATCAACGCAATCATGAACGCGCTCAAGCTCTACCGGCTCGACAACGGCGCGTATCCGACCCCGGAGCAGGGACTGCAGGCGCTGGTGCAGCCGTCCGGCGGAAGCGGCAGGGTCTATCTGGAACGCCTGCCGAAAGATCCCTGGGGCAGCGACTACCAGTACCTCAATCCGGGCGTTCGCAACGAGGTGGACGTCATGAGCTTCGGCGCCGACCGGCAGCCCGGGGGCGAAGGCTACAACGCCGATATCGGCTCATGGGATCCGATACCGCAGAGCTGAACCGGCGCGCCCCTGCTCCGCCCGCCGCGCCGCGCGGGCGCCGCGGGACCCCTCTCCCGGCGCTCTTCATTTCCGCCGTGCGCACGCGGGGCACCGCCGCGGGCTTCACCCTGATCGAGCTCGTGGTGGTGCTGCTCATCCTCACGATCGTGCTCGGCATGATCGGCATTCGCCTCACGCGCGACGTGCGCGATACAGTGCGCGATGAAGCGGAACGCCTCGCGCTGGTGCTGCAGAGTGCGCGCGAGCAGGCGATTCTCGAAGGCCGGCCGTACGCGTTCGCGCTCACCGACGAGGGCTATCAGTTCCTTCGCCTCGGCGACGAAGGCCGTCTGGTGCCGGTGCGGGAGGACGAAATCCTCGGCCCGCGGCGGCTGCCGCGCGCGCTGACGCTCGCGCCGGAGCGCCCCGCCGGCGCCGCGCCGGCGCGCGCCGACCTGATCCTGTTCGATCCGAGCGGCGAGTTCCCCGCCTTCACGATGGTGTTCGCCGCGGACGATGTGGTGTGGTACGTGCTGGGACGAACGGATGGCCGAATTTTCGCCTCGCCCACGCCCCCGAAAGCGGCCTGAGGGCGCCCCGCGGCGCCCGACCGCGGGCTTCACCCTGGTCGAGGTGCTGGTGGCGCTCGCCGTCCTCGCGATTGCGCTCGCAGCCGTGCTTCGCACCGTCGGCCAGTCGATCGATCTCACCGTCGGTCTGCGCGATCGCACGGAGGCGCGTTGGGCGGCCGAAGAGCGCGCGACCGAGATCCTGCTGAGACGTGAATGGCCGGGACTGCAGACGACCGAAGGGACGATGTCCTTCGGCGAGCGCGAATGGCGCTGGCGCCAGCGCGTGTCCGCGACACCGCTCGAGGATCTGCGGCGCGTCGACATCGAGATCACCGCGCCGCGCTCCTCGCAGGTGCTCGGGCGCGTCACTCTCTTCGTGAGCCGCCCATGACGCCGCCCGCCCGCCGGCAGCGCGGCGTCACGCTGCTCGAAGTCCTGGTCGCGGTCGCGGTGTTCGCGATCTTCTCGACCATGGCGTACGCCGGTCTGATGCGGCTGCTCGACCATCGCGCGCAGATCGAGGCCGAGCGCGCGTTCTGGCGCGAGCTCTCGCTTGCTTTCGTCGTCATGGAGCGCGACTTTTCGCTCGCACGCAACCGCCCGGTGCGCGACGTCGACGGCTCGCTGCGGCCCGACCGCGCGTTTCGCGGACAGCCGTACGATCCGCGGGCCCTCGCCGACCCCGCCGTCGAATTCACCCGCGGAGGCATTCTCGTACCCAACGGCTTCACAGCGGATCTGCAGCGCATCGGCTACCAGCTCATCGACGGCGAGCTGGTGCGCATCACCTGGCCGGTGCTCGACAGAGCGCCGGTGACCGAACCCGAACGCGTGCCGCTGCTCGCGAACGTCGAGGAGTTCGAGGTGCGCTTCTACCAGAACGGTGCCTGGATCGACCGGTGGCCGCCGCTCGGCGGCGTCCCGGCCGCCGCACCTCCTTCCACTGCGCCGTCCGCCGCCGCACCGCCCGGCTGGGCGCCGCCGGCGGTCCAGGTCACGCTCAAGATCGAGGGGCGCCCGCGGTACACGCGCGTCTTCCTCGTCGGAAGCGACACATGAGAGCGCGCGAGCGCGGCGTCGCCCTGGTCACCGCGGTGCTGATCGTCGCCCTCGTCGCCGCGCTGGCGGCGTCGCTCGCCCTCGGCCAGCAGGTGTGGCTGCGCCAGGCGCAGAACCTGACCGACCTCGCGCAGGCGGAGAAGCTCCGCCGCGGCGCGCTCGAGTTCGCCGCCGTCATGCTTGCGCGCGACGGACGCGACGCGCGCACGAGCCAGACCGACGATCTCACGGAAGACTGGGCGCAGCCCCTGCCGCCGCTGCCGGTCGACGGCGGCAGCGTGCTCGTCGCCGTCGCGGACGCGCAGGGCCTGTTCAACCTGAACAACGTCGCCCAGACGGCGCCGCAGAATCCGCCGCAGCAGGGCGGCGGCGCCGCGCCGGTGAACTACGCAGCCGTGTATCGCGCCCTGCTCGGCCATGTGGGGATCGAGCCCGCGCAGATCGATGCGCTCACCGACGCGCTCATCGACTGGATCGATCCCGATTCGAACGTGCGGCCGGCCGGCGCCGAGGACCTCGACTACCTGAGCCACGATCCGCCTTACCGCGCGGCGAATCAGCCGCTGCGCAGCGTCGACGAGCTGCGCCTGATCAAGGGCTACACGCCCGAGATCGTCGAGAAGCTGCGCCCGTACGTCGTGGCCATCACGCCCGGTGGCGGCGGCGTACAGTCCGCCGCCGTCCCCATCAACGTCAACACGGCGCCGGCCCCCGTGCTCGCGGCGCTCGTGAACCGGCCGCTCGGCGAGATCCAGCCACTCGTCGAGCGGCGTGCGCGTCAGCCGTTCAAGAACGCCGACGAGCTTCGCGCGGCGCTCGGCGGTCAGGCGCCGCCGCCCGGGAGCTATGACGTGAAAAGCAGTTACTTTATAGTGACGGTCGAAACCCGCATCGGCCGCACGCAGCGGCGCACCGAGGCGCTTCTCTACCGCCCTATCGGCGGCAACCAGAAGGCGACCGTGCTGTGGTACCGCCAGCCTGCGTTCCACGTCGTACTGGACGAAGACGATGACGACGCGTCTTAAGGACCGCCTGGCTAAGCTCGGCACGCTAGCGAGCGCTCCGGCCGCGCTTCCCGGTCGCGGCCTGCAGCTGCGCCTTCCGCGCGGCTGGCCGGAGGTCGATCCGGCCGTCCACTGGTCGGGACCGCCCGAGGTCGGGGCCGGACGATCGGAGAATCTGGCGCAGCTTCCGCCCGCCTTTCGCGGCGCCTCGGTGCACGTATGGACGCCGGCCGCCGACACGCTCCTCACGCGCGCGAAGCTTCCTACGCGCGCGCGCGCACGCATCGCGCAGGCGCTCCCGTTCGCGCTCGAGGACCAGCTGCTCGACGAGCCGGAGGCGCTGCACTTCGCCTACGTGCGCGAAGCCGACGGCTCGCTCGCGGTGGCGGTGACACAACGTGCACGGCTCGAACTTTGGCTCGAGATCCTGCGATCCGCCGGCCTGCGGCCGAGCAGCATGAGCCCCAGCGTGCTCGCCCTGCCGCTCCATCCGGGCGCCTGGTCGGTCGCCTTCGTCGACGACGAAATCTGGGTGCGCAGCGGGCCCCACGCAGGCTTCGTCGCGCTCGCCTCCGGTGATGAGCCGCCGCCGCTCCTCGCCGCGGCGCTGCGCGACGCCGCGAACCAGGGTGCCCGGCCCGAGCGCCTCGTCGTCTATTCGCCGCCCGCCGCCTTCGCGGCCGAGCCGTGGAGCCGGGCGCTCGAGCTGCCGGTGACCAGCGAACCGACCCCGCCGGGACCGCCCCGCCTTCCGGCGCTCAATCTGCTGCAGGCGGAATACGGACACGGCGCTCAGGTGCGACAGCTCCTGCGTCCGCTGCGCCCGGCGTTCGCACTGCTCGCGCTGTGGCTCATCGTCGGCGTCGGCTTCGACGTCTACGAGTGGATCCGCCTGCGTCAGGCGCACGCGGGGAATCTCGCGCAGATGCACGCCGTCTACCGGCAGGCGTTCGGCAGCCCGGCGCAGTATCCCTACGAGCAGATGGTACGCAGCATCGAGATGCTGCAGACGCGCGGCGGCGGCGCCGGCGATCTCCTGCCGCTTCTCGCGCGCGTCGCGCCGACGCTGCAGGCACGGCAGGCGGACGTGAAGCTCCGGAGCCTGAAGTACGCCGACCGCAGCCTGACGCTCGATCTGACACTGCCCGACTACCAGGCGCTCGACGCGGTCAAGAACACGCTTCAGGGCGCGGGCCTCGATGTGGCGGTGGTCGCCGCCAACGCGCGCGGCAGCGAAGTCGACGGGCGCCTGCGCGTGCAGGCGCGCGCCGCGGCGCAGGTGGCCGCGAGGCCGCGCTCATGAAAGCGATCTACGCCGGCCTGCTCGAGTACTGGCGCGGTCTCGCGCCCCGCGAACGCACGGCGCTCGCGCTCGGCGGCGCGGTCGCGGCGATCCTGCTGTTCTACGGCCTCGTCTGGGAGCCGTTCCAGCGGGATCTCGCGCGGCTGCGGGAAACTGTGCCGCAGGAGTATCAGCAGCTCCAGTGGATGCGGGCGCAGCTCGAGCGCGTGCAGCAGCTGCGCGCGAGCGCCGGCCGCACGGTGCCGGGCGGCGGCCTGCTCAGCTTCGTCGAGCAGTCCGCGCAGGCGTACAACATTCGCGCCAATGTCCGGCGCATGGAACCGCAGGGCGCGAACGGCGTGAACCTCGCGATCGACGGCGTGCCCTTCAATAACCTGCTGGAGTGGCTCGCCAACCTGCAGAAGCAGGGCGGCGTGCGCATCGAGAACGCGAGCCTCGAAGCGACAGGCACGCCGGGTCTCGTCAACGCGCGCGTGCTCCTGCGCGCTCCGAGCTGATGGCGCGTGCATCGATCCGGCGCATCGCGGGCTACGTCGCGCTCGGCATCGCGCTCTATGCGGCCTTCCTGATCGCGACGGCACCGGCCTCGTGGCTCGCCGAAGCCGTCGCGCGCCTCACCGACGGCCGGATCACGTTTTCCGCACCGAGCGGGACGCTCTGGCGCGGCAGCGCCGAGCTTCATGCCGGCAGCGGCGCGGCCGGTATCCGTCATCTCGGCCGCCTGCACTGGCGCATCAATCCGTGGTGGCTGTTTCTCGGCCGCGCGCACGCGCGCGTGGAGCTTGCCGGGACGATGGCGCAGGGCAGCGCCGCGCTGCGCGTCGCACCCGGGCGGCGCATCGCCGTGGAGAATCTTTCCGCCGCGCTCCCGGCCGACATCGCCGCCTTGGTATACGCTCCCGCGGCTTTCTTCGAACCGCGCGGGACGATCGCGCTGCGCGCGCCGAGCGTGGTGCTGAGCGCGTCCGGCCTGTGGACCGATCTCGAAGTTCAATGGCAGAACGCCGGCGGCCGCTTCACGGGGCCGGCGAGCCTCGGCGACTACCGCGTGAGTGTCGCCGGCGAAGGGCAAACGGCCGCGATACGCCTGGATACGCTGCGCGGCGATCTCGACCTCGCCGGCCAGGGCCAGTGGAATGTGACAGGCGACGGAATGCTGCGCTTCAACGGCACCGCGACGCCCCGCGGCGACGCGGCACGTCTCGAGCCGCTGCTGCGGCCGCTCGGCCGCGATCTCGGCGACGGACGGCGTCAGATTCGCTTCACCACCCGCCTGCCCCTGATCGAGCAGCTGGGACTGAGCTGAGCCGCCCGGGCCGTCTTTCGACGGTCGTGAAGCGCGGCTCAGGCGTCGATCAGCCGCCGCTCGCGCAGCAGCTCGATCACCGCTTCGGCGGCGCGCGCGCTCGCGTTCCGCCGCAGCGCCCGGTGCATGTCGGCGAGCGTGCGCTGCACCGATTCGGCCTGTGCCGGATTCTCGAGGAACTCCTCGACCGCCCTGCCCAGCTTCTCCGGCTGCGCGTCGTCCTGCACCAGCTCCGGGACCAGTCGCCGTCCGGCGAGGTGATTCGGCAGCGCATACATGGTGACGTGCGCGAACAGCCGGATCAGCCATTCGGACAGCCGCGAAACGCGGTAGGTGACGACCATCGGCTTGCGCAGGAGCGCCGCCTCGAGCGTCGCGGTCCCCGAGGCGAGGAGCGCGACGTCGGCCGCCGCGAGCGCGTCGCGCGAGCGGTCGAGGAGCCGCGTGATCGGAAGTGTTGTCGCGCCTTCGCGCGCCAGCGCTTCCTCGAACAGCGCCCGTGTCGCCTCGCCGACGAACGGCGCCACGAACCGCAGCTGCGGATGGCGCGCGTGCAGCCACTGGGCCGTGCGCACGAACAGCTGCGCGTGGCGCCGCAGCTCGCTCAGACGGCTGCCGGGCAGCAGCGCGACGAGCGTGCCGTCGAGCGGCAGGCCGAGGTGCGCGCGCACGGCGCGGACGTCGTAGGTTTCCGGAAGCTCGTCCGCGAGCGGATGACCGACGAACGTCACGGGCACGCCCTGCGCCTCGTAGTAGCGCGCCTCGAACGGAAACAGCGTCAGCATGCGGTCGACGGCGCGCTGGATGCGGCGGATGCGATAGCCGCGCCACGCCCAGACGGTCGGGCTCACGTAGTGCACGGTGGTGACTCCGGCGGCGCGCAGCCGCTCCTCCACCACGAGATTGAAGTCCGGAGCGTCGACGCCGATGTACATGAGCGGCGGGTGCGCGAGGAAGTGGGCCGCGAGACGGCGCCGCGTACGCAGCACGCCGGGCAGCCGGGTGATGCCTTCCAGCCCGATCACCGACAGCCGCTCCATCTCGGTCAGGCTTCGGCACCCTTCCGCCTGCATGCGCGGCCCGCCGATGCCTTCGAACACGACCCCCGGAAGCCGCGCCTTGAGCTCCCGCATGAGGCCGGCCGCGAGCAGGTCGCCCGAGGTCTCGCCGGCGACGATGCCGATCCGCGGCACGCGCGCCGCGGCGGCTGCCCGCGCGCTGCGGCGCGCGGGCGCGGATTCAGAGAAATGCAACGTCATCGGTGCACCGGCGCGCGGACACGGCGGTAGCCGCGGCCGCACCCTTTCCAGTTATCGTACGATGCCGCGCTTGGATGCCCGAATGAACTCGATGAACGGGACGAGCTCCGGCGTCTGCACGGCAGCGCGCTCGAGCTCTTCGAGCGCCTGCTCCAGCCGCAACCCCGAGTGATACAGCGTCTTGTACGCGCGCTTGAGCGCGCGCAGCGTCTCCTCCGGGAAACCGCGCCGGCGCAGCCCGCGCGCGTTGATTCCGTGCGGCGTCCCGCCCTCGCCCGCCACCGTGAGGTACGGCGGCACGTCCTTGAACAGCGTGGTGTTGACGCCGGTCATGCAGTGCGCGCCGATCCGGCAGAACTGATGCACGAGCGTGAAGCCGCCGAGAAACGCGAAATCGCCCACGTGCACGTGCCCGGCGAGGCTCGACGCGTTGGCGAAGATGGTGCGATTGCCGACGCGGCAGTCGTGCGCCACGTGGCAGTACGCCATGAAGAAATTGTCGTCGCCGATGACCGTGCGGCCGCCGCCTTCGACGGTGCCGCGATTGAGGGTGCAATACTCGCGGAAGGTGTTGCGGTCGCCGATCTCGAGCACGGTCGGCTCGCCCTTGTAGCCCACGTGCTGCGGGGCTTCGCCGAGCGAGCAGAACTGGAAGATCCGGTTCTGCCGGCCGATGCGGGTCGGTCCCTGCACGACCACGTGCGGCCCGATCCACGTGCCGTCGCCGATCTCGACGTCGGGACCGATGATCGTATATGCGCCGATCTCGACGCCCTCCCCGAGACGCGCGCGCGCGTCGACCACCGCGGTCGGATGAACGGTGGTCGCCTTCATATTCCCTTGTACGTGCACATCAGCTCCGCGGTGCAGCATACTTCGCCGTCGACCGAAGCGGAGGCGTCGAACAGCCAGATGCCCTTCATCTTGCGCTTGACCGCGACCTGGATGCGGAGCTGGTCGCCCGGCCCCACCGCGCGCTTGAAGCGCGCCTTGTCGATACCGACGAAGTAGTACACCGAATCCTCCGTCGGCACGATGTCGAGCGTCTTCATCGACAGGATCGCACATGCCTGCGCCATGGCCTCGATGATGAGGACGCCGGGCATGACCGGCTTGTTCGGGAAATGGCCGGGGAAGAACGGCTCGTTGATGGTGACGTTCTTCACCGCCGTTAGCGTCGCGTCCGGCTGGTAGTCGAGCACGCGGTCGATCAGCAGGAACGGGAACCGGTGCGGGAGGTACTTTCGCACCTCCTGTATGTCTAGCGAATTCACGCGTCTTCCCCCTTGAGATCCTCTACTTCTTGTTCCAGCTGGCGCAGCCGCCGCGCCAGCTCGTCGAGCTGCTTGAGCCGTGCAGCCTGCCGGCGCCAGCGCTCGGCCCGTTCCGCGCCGATCGCCGAAGAGTAAGTGCCCGGCTCCGTGATCGAGCTCGACACCAGCGAGGTGCCGAGCACCTGCACGTCGTCGGCGATGCTGAGATGCCCGCTCACCCCGACCTGTCCGCCGAGCATGCAGCGTCGTCCGATGACGGCGCTGCCGGCGATACCGACGCAGCCGGCGAGAATGCTGTCTTCGCCGATGCGCACGTTGTGCCCCACCTGCACGAGGTTGTCGATCTTCACCCCGCTGCCGATCTCCGTGTCGACGAGCGCGCCGCGATCGATGGTCGTGTTCGCGCCGATCTCGACGCTGTCGCCGATCACGACGCGCCCGAGCTGCGGGATCTTCACCCACTTGACGCCGTCGCGGGCGAAGCCGAAACCGTCGGCGCCGACGACGACTCCCGGATGCAGCAGGCAGTCCCGTCCGATGATGCAGCGCTCGCCTACCCAGACGCGGCCGACGAGGCGCGTCCGGGCGCCGATCTCGGCGTCGCGCCCCACGTAGCTGCCCGGCCCGATCTCGACGTGTTCCCCGATGACGGCGCCCGCCTCGATCACGGCGAGCGGTCCGATGGCCGCCGTGGCGGCGACGCGCGCCGCGGGGTCCACGACCGCGCTCGGGTGCACCCCGGCCGCGCGCCGCGCCGGCGGATGCAGGAAAGCGGCGATGCGCGCAAAGGCGAGGCGCGGATCGTCGACGATGAGCGCGTTGCCGTCGTAGCCCTCCGCCTCTGCCGCGGTGAGCAGGACGGCTCCGGCGCGGGTTTGCGCCAGCTGCGGGCGATGCTTCGGATCGCTCAGGTAGGAAAGCTCGTGCGGACCGGCACGATCGAGGGCGGCCACCCCCCTGATCTCGAGCGTAGGCGTGCCGCGCACTTCTCCGCCGAAGCGCTGCGCGAGCTCTGCCAGGGAGACGGCCATCGCGGCGCTACTTCTTCCCCAGCTTCTTGAGCACCTTGTCGGTCAGATCGACCCTCTTGCTCGCGTAAATGGTGCCCTCGTGCAGAATCAAGTCGTAGTCTTCCTGCTTGGCGATCTCCACGATCGCCTTGTACACGATCTTCTGCAGTGCTGCCAGCTCTTCGTTGCGCCGCAGGTTGTAGTCCTCGCGGAACTCCTGCGTCGCCCTGCGCAGGTCGCGCTTGAGCATGACGATCTCGTGCTCCTTCGCGCGCCGCTCCGCTTCCTTCATGAGCAGCCCGTTCTTCTCGAGCTCCTCCTCGAGCTGCTTCACTTTGGCCTGCATCGCCACGATCTCCTTGTCGCGCGGCCCGAACTCCGCCTCGAGTTTCTTGAGCGCGGCTTCGCCCTGCGGCGCCTCCTCGATCACCTTTACCGCGTTGACGTAGCCGACCTTGAGCTCGGCCGCATTCGCCGCCTCAACGAACGCGACCGGGAGCGTGCCCGCGCCGAGCACGAGTGCGCATGCGAGTGAAAGCGAGGGCTTGATCATCGGAACGGTACACCCAAGGTAAACTGCAACGACTCGGTCTCGTCACCCGGCTTCTTGTTGAGCGGGACCGCGTAGCTGAAACTGAGCGGACCCACCGGGGAGAACCAATTAAACGCCAAACCCGCGGAATAGCGCAACTCCCCGAGATCGAGACGCTCGTCGTGCCCATACACCATGCCGGCGTCGATGAACGCACTCAGGCGCATCGAGCGGTCCTCGCGCCCCGTGCCCGGCATCGGGAACAGATATTCCATGTTCGCCAGCACGCGGCGATTGCCGCCGATGGGCTCGTTCACGTTGGGATCGCGCGGACCGAGTGAGCTCGAGCGGTAGCCGCGTACCGTCGTGCTGCCGCCCGCGTAGAAATTCTTGAAGAAGGGCAGCATCTCGGTGTCGCCGTAGCCCGCGCCGTAGCCGAGGTCGATGCGGGCCTTGAAGGTGGTCTTCTCCGTGAGCGGCCAGTAGCGGCCCAGGGTATAGGTAAGGCGGTAGTACTCGATGTCGCTGCCCGGCAGAGACACCTCGCCGGTGACGCGCTGCAGCGTTCCGCGTGTCGGGAAGAGCGCGCTGTCGAGGCTGTCGCTGGCCCACCCCAGCGTGATCTTGGCGGCTTTCACCGGCGAGCCCTCGCGATTCACGAAATCGATGGCCGCCTGCGGGCTCGTGGGGCGCACCTCGATGCCGATGCTCTCGTAATCCAGGCCCAGAGTGAGACGGTGATACTCGCTGAGCGGAATGCCCCAGAAGACGCCCGCACCGACGGTATCGGTGTTGTACGCCGCCGTATCGAGCTCGCTGGTGTCGAGCTCGCTCTTGAACACCGTGAACCCGCGGCTGACGCCGTAGGGCGTGTAGTACGGGTTGACGTAGCGTATGCTGTAGTTGCTCGCGGCTTGGGAGTTGTCGATGCGCAGCGAGACCTCCTTGCCGGTACCGAAGAGATTGCTCTCGGTGACGCTCGCCGCCACGAGGAGCCCCGAATCGGAATATCCGATTCCGAGATTGAGGCTGCCCGTCGAACGCTCCTTGACGGTGATGTTGACGTCGACCTGATCCGGCGTACCGGGCACGGCCGGCGTCTCGATATTGACGTCCTCGAAGAAGCCGAGCCGCTGCAGCCGCTCGCGCGAGCGGCGGATCTTCGCCGCCGAGTACCAGGTCCCTTCGAGCTGGCGCACCTCGCGGCGCAGCACCTCGTCGTGGGTCGCGACATTGCCCGCAAAATTGACCCGGCGCACGTACACGCGCCGGCCGGGATCGACGAAGAAGGTGAAGCTCACGGTGCGCTTCTCCTTGTTCACGTCCGGCACCGCATTGACGTTCGCGAACGCATAGCCGTCGTTCGCGAGGCGATCCGAGATCCGCTTCGACGACTCCGTGACCTCGCGCCGCGAGAACACGCTGCCCGGCTTGAGCGTCACGAGCTCGCGCAGCTCCGCTTCCGGGACCGGGAACTTGCCGGCCAGCTTGAAGCCGCTCACCGTGTAGCGCTCGCCCTCGCTGATGTTGACGGTGATATAGATGTCTTCCTTGTCCGGCGTGATCTGCACCTGGGTCGACTCGATGTTGAACTCGAGGAACCCCTGGTCCTGGTAGAAATTGCGCAGCCGCTCGAGGTCGCCGGCGAGCGTCTGCTTCGAGTACTGATCGCGCTTCGAGAAGATCGCCCACCAGGGTGCCGGACCGAGCGAGAACAGATCGCGCAGCGTCTCGGTATCGAAGCGCCGGTTGCCGACGATATTGATCTCGCGGATCCGCGCCGGCGGCCCCTCGGTGACGGCGATGTCGATGTCGACGCGGTTGCGCTCGAGCGGGGTCACGGTGGGCTTGATGGTGAGCGCGTAGAAGCCGCGGGCGAAGTACTGGGTGCGCAGCTCCTGCTCCACGCGATCGAGCAGCGAGCGATTGAAGATGCGGCCTTCGCTCAGCCCGATCTCCTTCAGGCTCCTCAGCAGCTCGTCCTGGGGAAATTCGCGGGTGCCGCTGATGCGAATGCTCGCGATGGACGGGCGCTCCACGACCGAGACGATCAGCACGTCGCCCTGGCGCTCGAGCCGCACGTCGCGGAAGAACCCGGTCTTGTAGAGCGCCTTGATGGCCTCCTGCGCGCTCTCCTCCGTAAGCGTGTCGCCGACCTTGACGGGAAGGTAGTTGAACACCGTGCCGGCGGCGATGCGCTGCAGCCCTTCGACGCGGATGTCGCGGATCACGAAGGGCTCGGCGGCGGCAGCGAGCAGGGGCAGGACGGCGACGGCGAGCGCCGCGAACAGTCGTTTCATTATTGTGGGACGCCGGCCTTTCGGTTAGCTGAATAACCTTGTCAGGTCGTTGTAGAACGCGAGCATCATCAGCCCGGCGAGCAGCGCGATCCCGATCTGCTGCCCGAGCGCCATTGCCCGCTCGGACACCGGGCTTCCCTTGATCGCCTCGATGACGAAATACAGCAGGTGCCCGCCGTCGAGCACCGGAATCGGAAGCAGGTTCAGCACCGCGAGGCTGATGCTGATGACGGCGAGGAACATCACGAACTGCACCGCCCCGATCATCGCCGTCTGTCCGGCGTACTGCGCGATCGTGATCGGCCCGCTGATGTTCCTGCTCGAGACCTCGAGTGTGACCATGCGGTAAAGCATCTCGAGCGTGAGCGTCGTCATCGCCCAGGTGTTCGCCACGCTCTCGCCGAGCGCCGCGAGCGGTCCGAACTGCACACGCACGCGCATCTCGGGCGGCAGCTCCGCCACCTGCGGGCGGATGTTGATACGCCCGACCGTCGTCGATCCCTGTTCGACCGGCGCCGGCGTCACCTCGAGCGTCAGGCGCTCGCCGCCGCGCTCGACCGTCACCCGCGTCGGCAGCTCCGGACGCGCACTGATGGCGGCCACCACCTCTTCCCAGCGCTCGACCGCCCGGCCCTCGATCGCGACGATGCGGTCGCCCACCTGCATGCCGGCGGTCTTCGCCGGGCCGTCTTCGAGCGCCCCGACGACCGGAAGCACCTGCGGCATGTAACCGTAAAGCCCGATCGCGCGCTCGAGCAATCCGCCGTCCACGGCCCCCGCCGGAATACCGCTGAGGTCGAGCCGCCGAACGTGCAGTTCGCCGGCCGCGTCGCGCACCTCGACCTCCACGATCGCGCCGTCGAGCGCGCGGTCGATCAGGTACAGGCGGCGCTGCCCCCAGCTCTGCACTTCGCGGCCGTCGATCGCGAGAATCTCGTCGCCCGGCCGGAAACCGGCCGCGGCCGCGATCGACTGCGGGACGACCTCGCCGACGATCGGGCGCACGCCCTCGATCCCGACCACATAGACGAGCCAGTACGCGAGAATCGCGAAGAGAAAGTTGAAGCCCGGCCCCGCGGCGACGATGGCCATGCGCTTCCATACCGGCTGGCGATTGAAGGCGCGCCCGGCCTCCGCCGCGGGAACCGGTCCCTCGGTCTCGTCGAGCATCTTCACGTAGCCGCCGAGCGGTATCGCCGAGACGGCGATCTCGGTGCGGTCCGCTCCCACCGTGCGCCGCCACAGCGGCTTGCCGAAGCCGATCGAGAAGCGCAGCACCTTGACCCCGCAGCGCCGCGCCACCCAGTAGTGCCCGAACTCGTGCACCACGATCAGAATGCCGAGAGCGACGACGAACGCGGCGATATATATCAGTATGCTCATAGGGCCTCCTGCTGCATTCGAGGCGCATACCGGCCGACGAGTTCCTCGGCGGCCGCGCGCCCGCGCGCGTCCGCTGCGAGCACCTGTGCGAGCGTCTCGTCCGCCCCCGTCGGCACCTGCTCGAGCACGGCCGCGATGATGCGCGCGATGTCGGTGAACGCGATGCGCCGCTCGAGGAACGCCGCGACCGCCACTTCGTTGGCCGCGTTCAGCACCGCCGGCGCGGTTCCGCCCGCTTCGGCCGCGGCGTAGGCGAGCCGCAGGCACGGGAAGCGCTCGAGATCGGGCGCGGTGAAGTCGAGCCGCGCGATTTCGAGCAGATCGATCGGGCGCGCGCCGGAAGCGACGCGCTCCGGCCAGGCGAGCGCGTGCGCGATCGGAATGCGCATGTCCGGGTTGCCGAGCTGCGCGAGCACCGAGCCGTCGTCGTACTCCACCATCGAATGAATGACGCTCTGCGGGTGGATCACGATCTCGACCTGCTGCGGGGCGACGCCGAACAGCCGGCAGGCCTCGATCAGCTCGAGCCCCTTGTTCATCAGCGTCGCGGAATCGACCGAGATCTTGCGGCCCATCACCCACCGGGGATGCGCGCACGCCTGCTCCGGCGTGGCCTCGGCCAGACGTTCCGCCGGGAGCGTGAGGAACGGTCCGCCCGAGCACGTGAGCAGCATGCGCCGCACGCCGCGCGGCGTCGTTCCCGCCGTGTATCCGCCGGGGAGGCACTGAAAGATCGCGTTGTGCTCGCTGTCGATGGGGAGCAGCTCCGCGCCTGAGGCGCGGGCCGATTCGAGCAGCACGCGCCCGCCGATGACGAGCGCTTCCTTGTTCGCGAGGAGCACGCGCTTGCCTGCGCGCACGGCGGCGAGCGTCGGCAGGAGCCCCGCCGCGCCGACGATGGCGGCGACCACGATCGCCGCGTCGGCGGCGGCCGCCGCTTCGGCGACCGCCTCCGGACCGGCGCGCACTTCGGTCGCGAGCCCCGCGGACCGCAGCCGGCGCGCGAGCTCCTCGGCGGCGTCCGCGTCGACCATCACCGCGAGCCGCGGCTCGAAGCGGCGGCACTGCTCGAAGAGCGCGTCGACCCGGCGATGCGCGGTGAGCGCGGCGATGCGAAAGCGGTCGGGATGGCGCGCGATCACGTCGAGTGCGCTCGCGCCGATCGAGCCGGTGGATCCGAGGATCACCACGCCCCGGGGCGCAACGGAATTGTCGTCGGCGGGTGCTCTCATGCGCGCGCGTCGAAGAATAGCAGCCAGCCCCAGGCGAACACGGGCGCAGCTGCGGTCAGGGCATCGATGCGATCGAGTACGCCGCCGTGGCCCGGGAGGAGTTTGCCGCTGTCTTTGACGCCCGCGATGCGCTTGAGCTTGCTTTCGCTGAGGTCGCCGATAACGGAAACCAGTCCGGCCGTCGCGGCCAGTACGACCCACGCGCCCAGGGTGGATGGCGCGAACTGCCACACCATTGTCCCATAAATGCCGGCGAGCAACACCACCGCCAGCACGCCGCCGACGACGCCTTCGATAGTTTTCCCCGGGCTGATCGTCGGCGCCAGCTTGTGCCGACCGAAGGCATGGCCCGCCGCATAAGCCGCGCTGTCGGCGGCCGCGACGAGCAGCAGCACGAAGAGGATCAGCGCCGGACGCCGCGCATCGCCGGCGTGCAGCACGCTCACCGCTACCCAGGCCGGTACGAGCGTGAGCAGCCCGGCGGCCAGGCGCCCGCGCACCGTATGGTAAATGCCGGCGTCGGCGCGCAGCGCGAAAAGCGCGGCGACCCACCAGACGCTCGCCGCGCCGAGGACGAGGTGGGAGACGGCGCGCGATGCGAGCGCCGAGACGATCAGCACGGCTCCCGCGGCGAGCACGAGCGCGACGTATCCCCAGCGGGCGCGCCCCGCGAGCGACGCGAGGCCGGCCCATTCCCAGGCGGCCGCCGCGACGAAAATCCCGAAGAGCGGGATGACGCCGGCCGGAGGAAGCACGAACAGCGCCGCGAGCAGCGGCGGCACCAGCACGATGACGATGAGCAGGCGCAGCTTAAGCATTGCGCGCCGCGTCGACCTGCTCGCTCGTCAATCCGAAGCGGCGCTGCCGCGCGGCGTAGGCGGCGAGCGCGGCGGCGAACTGCTCGGCGTCGAACTCCGGCCAGGAAACGTCGGTGAAATAGAGCTCGGTGTAGGCGAGTTGCCAGAGAAGGAAATTGCTGATGCGCTGCTCGCCGCCGGTGCGGATGAAGAGATCGGGCTCGGGAAGCCCTGCGGTCGCGAGGTGCGCGGCGACCGTTTCCGCGGTCACGGCGCCGGGGTCGAGCCTGCCCGCGCGCGCCGCCTCGGCGATGCGCGCGCAGGCCTGCGTGATGTCCCAGCGCCCGCCGTAGTTGGCCGCCACCGTGAGCGTGAGCGCGTCGTTCTCGGCCGTGAGCGCCTCGGCGCGCCGGATGCCCTCCGCGATGCGCTCGCCGAATGCGGCGACGTCGCCGATCACGCGAAAGCGCACGTTGTTCGCGTGCAGCTCCGCGACCTCGCGGTCGAGCGCCGCGAGAAACAGATCGAGCAGCATCTGCACCTCGTCGGCCGGCCGCCCCCAGTTCTCGCTCGAGAAGGCGAACAGCGTGAGATAGCGCACTCCCGCCTCGCCGGCGGCGCGCACGACCTCGCGCACCCGCTCCTGTCCCTTGCGGTGACCCGCGATGCGCGGCAGCCCGCGGCGGCGCGCCCAGCGCCCGTTGCCGTCCATGATGATGGCGACGTGGTGCGGAATCGAGGCGGGAGCGGCCGCGACGCGGGCGGTCATGAGCGGACGGACGGGAGCGCGGCGACGGGCGTCAAATCTGCATGATCTCCTGCTCTTTCGCGGCGACGAGCTTGTCGACCTCGGCGATGAAGCGGTCCGTCACTTTCTGCACGCCCTCTTCGGCGCGCTTGTCCTCGTCCTCGGAGATGAGCTTTTTCTTGAGCAGTTCCTTGAGCTGCTGGTTGGCGTCGCGCCGGATGTTGCGAATCGCCACCTTGGCGTTCTCGCCCTCCCGATGCACGTGCTTCGTGAGGTCCCGCCGGCGTTCTTCCGTGAGCGGCGGCAGCGGAATGCGCAGCGTCTGGCCGGCGGCGGCGGGGTTGAGCCCGAGGTCCGACTCGCGAATCGCCTTCTCGATCGCGGGCAGCGCGTTCTTGTCGTAGGGAGTGACGGTGAGCGTACGCGCGTCCGCCGCCGAAATGGCCGCGAGCTGATTGAGCGGAGTCTTCGTGCCGTAGTAGTCGACGCGCACGTGGTCGAGCAGGCCCGGGTGCGCGCGCCCGGTGCGGATCTTGCTGAGGTCGCCCTTGAGCGCTTCCAGCGACTTCGCCATCCGCGATTCGGCGTCCTTCTTGATCTGATCGACCGATTGGGCCATGGCGCTATCCTTTCATCAGCGTCCCCTCGGGTTCGCCGCGCAGTATTCGCAGCAGGCTCCCGGGGTTGTTCATGTTGAATACCCGAACGGGCAGATTCTGGTCGCGGCAGAGCGCGATCGCGGTGGCGTCCATCACGCCGACGCGCTCCGCCAACGCTTGATTGTAGCTGATCTGCGTGTAGCGTTTCGCGTCGGGATGACGCACCGGATCGCGGTCGTAGACGCCGTCGACCTTGGTCGCTTTGAGCATGATGTCGGCGCCGATCTCGACGGCGCGCAGGCTCGCCGCCGTATCGGTGGTGAAGAAGGGATTGCCCGTGCCGGCGCCGAAGATCACGATCCGCCCCTGCTCGAGGTGCCGGATGGCGCGGCGGCGCACGTAGGATTCGACCACCTGATCGATGCGCAGCGCCGACTGCACGCGCACGGGCACGCCGGCGCGCTCGAGCGCATCCTGCAGCGCGAGCGCATTGATGACCGTGGCGAGCATGCCGATATAGTCGGCCGACGCGCGATCCATGCCGGCCGCCGCCGGCGCCACGCCGCGGAAGATGTTGCCGCCGCCGACGACGACGGCGAGCTGCACGCCGGTGGCCGCGGCCGCCTTCAGCTCGCCTGCGATGCGCTCGATGGCGTCGCGGCTGATGCCCTGAGCGTCGCCGCCCATGAGCGCTTCGCCGCTCAGCTTGAGCAGCACGCGCCGGAAAACACTGCCGCCCTCGCGCTTCATCGCAGCGCGCTCCGAATGGTCGGGAAGCGGCTCGGGGCGGTGGTCACTCGCCTGTGCGCGGCCGGGTTGCGGACCCTCAGCCGCCCTTCACCGCCGCCATGACCTCGGCGGCGAAATCGGACTTCTCCTTCTCGATGCCTTCGCCGACTTCGTAGCGCACGAAGCGCAGCACGCGCGCGCCGGCGCCCTTGAGGAGCTTCTCGACGCTCGTGTCCGGATCCTTCACGAACGGCTGCCCGAGCAGCGTGATCTCGGCGAGGTGCTTGTTGAGGCGCCCGGTCACCATCTTCTCGACGATGTCCTTCGGCTTGCCGCTCTCGAGCGCCTGCGCCGTGAAGATTTCCTTCTCCTTGGCGACCACGTCTTCCGGAACCTCGTCGCGCGACACGTACTGCGGCCGGCTCGCGGCGATGTGCATGGCGATGTCCTTCGCCAGATTCTCGTCGCCGCCTTCCAGCTCGACGAGCACGCCGATCTTGCCGGTGCTGTGCACGTACGCCCCGAGATGACCCTTCGCCGCGAAGCGCGCGAAACGGCGCACGCCCATGTTCTCGCCCTGCTTCATGACGAGCGCTTCGCGCGCCTGTCCGACCGTGCCGCCGCTCGCGAGCGGAAGCGCATAGAGCGCGTCCACGTCCGCGGGGTCGCGCTCCGCGACCACCGCGGCGACGTCGTTGGCGAACGCGACGAAGGCCTCGCCCTTCGCGACGAAATCGGTCTCGCAGTTCACCTCGGCGATCGCGCCGACCCGGCGATCGGCGCTCAGGCTCAGCCCGATGACGCCTTCGGCCGCCGTGCGCCCGGCCTTCTTCTCGACCTTCGCGCCGGCGCGCTTGCGCAGCAGCTCCATCGCCGCTTCCATGTCGCCGCCGGTCTCGGTGAGCGCCTGCTTGCACTCCATCATGCCGAGCCCGGTGCGCTCGCGCAGTTCCTTGACCTGTGCTGCCGTGATGCTCATACCTGTGCTCCGCTGTGGCCGGGCGCACCGCGCGCCCGGCCGCTACCTGCTCCGTTGATTCCGTGTCGCGACGTCGATGCGCGCCGGCCGCTATTCGTCGTCGCCCTTCCTGCCGCCGCGCGCCTTGCCGCGCCCGCCGCGCTTCGACGCGCCCTCCGCGTCGTCGGCTTCGGGCACCGCCTCGGCCGCGGCGGCGGGCCGCCGCCGCGGCGCCGCCTTGATCTTCACCGGCTCCTCCTTGACCTCGACGAACTCCTCGTCGCCCGCCGCCTCGGCGATCTCCGCGGAGCTCCGGCCCTCGATGATGGCGTCGGCAGCCGCCTGGGCGTAGAGACGGATCGCGCGGATCGCGTCGTCGTTGCCGGGAATCACGTAGTCGACGCCGTCGGGCTTGCAGTTGGTGTCCACCACGCCGACCACGGGGATCCGCAGCTTGTTCGCTTCGGCCACCGCGATGTACTCGTGGCCGACGTCGATCACGAACAGCGCGTCGGGCAGGCCGGGCATGTCCTTGATGCCGCCGAGGCTGCGCTCGAGCTTGGCACGCTCGCGCTCCAGCGTCAGCAGCTCCTTCTTCGAGAGCCGCTGGCCGCTCGTCTGGTCCTGCAGGGTCTCTTCGAGCTGCTTCAGGCGCTCGATCGAGCGGCGCACGGTGCGATAGTTCGTCAGCATCCCGCCGAGCCAGCGGTGGCTCACGTACGGGCAGCCCGCGCGCTGCGCCTCCTCGCGGATGATCTCCTGCGCCTGGCGCTTGGTGCCGACGAAGAGGATCGTGCCCTTGTTCGCCGCGAGCCGCTTCAGGAACTCCATCGCGTCCTGAAACAGCGGCAGGGTCTTCTCGAGGTTGATGATGTGGATCTTGTTGCGCTCGCCGAAGATGTACGGGCGCATCTTCGGGTGCCAGAAGCGGGTCTGGTGGCCGAAGTGCACGCCGGCCTCCAGCATCTGGCGCATGGTGACGTTGGTCATGGTTTTCCTCCGGGTTTTTCCGCCATGGGCCCGTGCACCGATGGCGCGCCCGATCGGAGCGCGCCACACCCGGGTGCACGTGCTGGTCCCATGTGTGTATTGAGCGCCGCCCGCGCCGGGCGCCGGCGGCGCGAAAACGGCCGGCACGGGGCCGACCGATCAAAGGGCGCTCTTATACCACACGGCGCGCCGGCAAAACAATGAGATTCAAGGGATTTTGCGGGCTACTTCCGGAGCTGGCTCTTTATTTCCTGGGCGGCGATGTCGGAAAATAGCGGCGCCGGCCGCGCTTTCGACCGCAGGTTCGGCCGAATTATGGCCGTCATCATCAAGACTCCCGAAGAAATCGAGAAAATGCGCGTGGCCGGCCGCCTTGCGGCCCAGGTCCTCGACATGATCGCGCCGCACGTGGTCCCCGGCGTGACGACCGGCGAGCTCGACCGGATCTGCCACGACTACATCGTCAACGAGCTGCGCGCCATCCCGGCCCCGCTCAACTACAAGGGTTTCCCCAAATCGATCTGCACCTCGGTCAACCACCAGGTCTGCCACGGAATTCCCGGAGAGAAGCGGCTCAAGAAGGGCGACATCATCAATATCGACGTGACCGTCATCAAAGACGGCTTCCACGGCGACACCAGCCGGATGTTCTACGTCGGCGAGCCGTCGATCCAGGCCCGGCGGCTGGTCGAGGTGACGCGCGAATGCATGTACCTCGGCATCGAGCAGGTGCGTCCGGGCGCGCGCCTCGGCGACATCGGCCACGCGATTCAGAAGCACGCGGAGAAGCACGGCTTCTCGGTCGTGCGCGAGTACTGCGGCCACGGCATCGGGCGCAACTTCCATGAGGACCCGCAGGTACTGCACTACGGCCGCCCGGGCACCGGGATGGAGCT
>DATCLR010000075.1:0-39814 GCA_036563785.1 Burkholderiales bacterium
GGCCGCCGGCGGCCGCGCTGCTGCCGGACGCCGAGCAGCTGGCCCGCGTCTTCTCCTCCATCGGGCTCACGCCCGAGCATCACGTCGTCGCCTACGACGACGAAGGCAACGGCCGGGCCGCCCGCCTGCTCTGGACCCTGCACGCCGTCGGGCACACGCGCGCGTCGCTCCTGAACGGCGGCCTCAAGGCGTGGCTCGCCGAAGGCCGCCCGACCGCGAGCGGACCGCAGCCGGTCGCGCCGACGAACTATCCCGTGCGGATCGTCGGCGACGTCGCCGTCGACAAGGACTACATCCTCGCGCACCTCGGCGATCCGAACGTGGTGCTGGTCGATGCCCGGACGCCCGAAGAGTATGCGGGCACCAACAAGCGCGCAGCGCGCGCCGGGCACATCCCCGGCGCCGTGAACTTCAACTGGCTGGAAGCGATCGACCAGGCGCGGCACTTGCGGCTGAAGGACCTCGACGAGCTGCGGCGCATGCTGGCGTCGCGGGGCGTCACGCCGGACAAGGAGGTGATCACGTACTGCCAGACGCACCATCGCTCGGCGCACACCTACGCCGTGCTCAAGGTTCTCGGCTACCCGCGCGTCAAAGCCTACCCGGGCTCGTGGTCCGAGTGGGGCAACCTGCCGGACACGCCGATCGAATAGGCGCGCAACCGGCGAGGCACGGGCGGCCGCGTCTCAGGCGCCGTCTCGACCGGCGAGCGCGGCGGCTATCCGGCGCACCCCTTCCTTCAGGTTCTCCATCGCCGTAGCGTAGGAGAAGCGCACGTAGCGGGCGCTTTCGTGCTCGCCGAAATCGGCGCCCGGCGTGATCGCCACGCCCGCGCGCTCGAGCAGGTCGAACGCGAAGCGGGCGCTGTCGTCGGTGAAGCGGCTGCAGTCGGCGTAGATGTAGAAGGCGCCCTCCGGCACGACCGGCACGACGAAGCCGAGCGCCTGCAGCGCCGGCAGCAGGTAGTCGCGCCGCTCGCGGAAGATCGCGCGGCGGCGCTCCAGCTCGGCGCGAACCTCGGGCGTGAAGGCGGCGAGCGCCGCGTGCTGCGCCGGCGTGCTCGCGGCGATGAAGACGTTCTGCGCGAGCCGCTCGATCGCGGCGCGACAGGCCCGCGGCACGACCAGCCAGCCGAGGCGCCAGCCGGTCATGCCGTAGTATTTCGAGAAGCTGTTCACGACGAACGCGTCGCGCGTGTGCGTGAGCACGCTCACGGCATCGGTGCCGTAGGTGAGGCCGTGGTAGATCTCGTCCACGATGAGCGTGCCGCCGAGCTCCGCCACCGTCTGCGCGATGCGTGCCATCTCGGCGTCCGGCACGAGCGTGCCGGTCGGATTCGACGGCGAGCTCACGACCACCGCGACGGTGCCCGGCGTCCAGTGCGCGCGCACGAGCTCCGCCGTGAGCTGATAGCCGGTCGCCGGCCCGACGCGCACCGCCACCGGCTCGCCCTCGAGCAGCCGCACGAAGTGCCGGTTGCACGGATAGCCGGGATCGGCGACGAGCACCCGGTCGCCGGGATTGACGAGCGCGGCGAGCGCGAGGAGCAGCGCCCCGGAAGCGCCGGGCGTGATCACGACGTCGTCGGGCGCCGGGCGTGCGGCGGGCGGATAGGATTCCGCCACGGCCGCGCGCAGCGCATCCAGTCCGAGCGCCGGCAGGTAGTGCGTGTGGCCCGCGGCGAGCGCGGCGTTGGCGGCGGCGACGATCGGCGCGGCGGTCGGGAAGTCGGGCTCGCCGATCTCCATGTGCACGATGGAGCGCCCGGCGGCTTCGAGCGCGCGCGCCCGCGCGAGCACCTCCATGACGCGAAACGGCGCGATGTCGGCCAGACGCCGCGCGAGCCGGGTCACGCGCCCCTCCGCCGGCCTTCGGCGCGCCCGCGCGGCGCCCGGTTTTCCCGTGGAAACAGAGACTTCGCGGTTGCCACCCCTGACCCTTTCTGGTATAGATTCGCGCTCATTTTTTCGGGCCCCCGCCCGGCCAACCATATTATTGCAGGAGTCAACCACGAATGCCTGCCACCAGGAAGCGGAAAGAGTCGTCCTCCACCGCCACCGCGATCAAGCCTTACGTCGCGAAGAAGGGCGAGAAATACATGAACAAGAAGCAGCTCGACCATTTCCGCGCGAAGCTGATGGCGTGGCGCGAAGAGCTGATGGAGGAAATCACGCGCACGGTGCAGCAGATGCGCGACGAGCCGGACAATCCGCCCGATCCGAACGACCGTGCGAGCCAGGAGACCGACATGTCGATCGAGCTGCGCAATCGCGACCGCGAGCGCAAGCTGATCAAGAAGATCGACGAGGCGCTGACTCGCATCGATACCGGCGACTACGGCTACTGCGAAGTGTGCGGCGTCGAGATCGGTCTCGAGCGGCTCGAAGCACGGCCGACCGCCGAGCTCTGCATCGACTGCAAGACCCTCGACGAGATTCGCGAGAAGCAAATGGGCTGACGCGCCCCGCATCGCGCCGCCTGCGCACGATCCGAGAGCGCGCTTGCCGAGCCTCCTCATCCGCAACGCCCGCGTCGCCCGTGAAGACGGCAGCGTCTTCGAAGGCGACGTGTATTGTGCGGATGGCCTGATCGCGCGCATCGAGCCCCAGCTCGACCTGCGCGCCGACGAGGAGATAGACGCCGAGGGGCGGCTGCTCCTTCCCGGCGTCATCGATCCCCAAGTCCACTTCCGCGAGCCCGGCAAGGAGCACAAGGAAGACCTTGCGAGCGGCTCGCGCGCCGCCGCCGCCGGCGGCGTGACGAGCTTCCTCGAAATGCCGAACACCGACCCGCCGACGACGAGCCAGGCGGCGCTCGACGACAAGCTCGCGCGCGCCGCGCGCAAGTGCGTCGTCAACTACGGCTTCTTCATCGGCGCCACGGCGGAGAATATCGAGGAAGCCAACCGCGCCGAGCCGGCGTGCGGCATCAAGGTGTTCATGGGCTCGAGCACCGGCAGCCTGCTGATGGACCGGGACGAGGATCTCGAGCGGCTGTTCGCGACCGGCACGCGCCTCATCGCGGTCCACGCGGAGGACGAAGCCCGCATCCGCGAGCGCGCGCGGCGCTACGCCGACCGCCGCGATCCGGCGGCGCATTCGGAGATCCGCGACAACGAGTGCGCGCTTATCGCGACGCGCAAGGCGCTCGCGCTCGCGAAGAAATACCGCCGGCGGCTGCATATCCTGCATCTCTCGACGCGCGAGGAGGTGGAGCTGCTGCGGCGCGAGAAGCCGCCCTGGGTCACCGCCGAAGCCATCCCCAATCACCTCTTCCTCAACACCGCCGACTACGCGGCGCTCGGCACGCTGGCGCAGATGAATCCGCCGATCCGAGCGCCCGAGGACAACGCCGCGCTCTGGCAGGGGCTGCGCGACGGCGTGATCGATTTCATCGCGACCGACCATGCGCCGCACACGCTCGAAGAGAAGCGCGTCGGCTATCCGCATTCGCCCTCGGGCATGCCGGGTGTCGAGACCGCGCTTCCCCTCATGCTCACCGCCATGCGCGAAGGCAAATGCACGCTCGCGGAGATCCAGAAATGGATGTGCCGCGCGGCGATGGAGGCCTACGGCATACCGAACAAGGGCCGGCTGCTCCCCGGTTACGACGCGGATCTCGTGCTCGTGGACGTCGAGACGTACCGGCCGGTGCGAAACGAGGCGCTGCACACACGCGTGCGCTGGTCGCCCTATGCCGGACGCGAGCTGACCGGGTGGCCGGTCTGCACGATCGTCGGCGGGCGCGTGGTGTACGATCGTGGAACAATCCGCCCCGGCGTGCTGGGGCGGCCGCTGCGCTTCGCATCCGCCGCGTGAGCTCGAAATCGCCGCGCCCCGCGCGGCCCGACGAACGACAATAACGGGATCATGACCGCCATACTGCTCCTGCAGGCCGTCGTCCTCGGCGTGGTCGAGGGGCTGACCGAGTTCCTGCCGGTGTCCTCGACCGGACACCTCATCATCGTCGGCGATGCGCTCGGTTTCACCGGGGAGCGCGCCAAAACGTTCACGATCGTCATCCAGCTCGGCGCCATTCTCGGCGTCGTGTGGCTCTACCGCGCCAGGGTCTACGATCTCCTCGCGCACGCCCATCGTCCGAGCCAGCGCCACGTGCTGATCACGCTCCTGCTCGCCTTCCTGCCGGCGGTCGTGGTCGGCTTGCTCGCGCACCGCTACATCAAGGCGTATCTGTTCAATCCGATGACGGTTGCGGCCGCGCTCGTCGCGGGCGGCGTGGCGATCCTCCTGATCGAGCGCTGGTATCGGGACGAGCGAGCGCGTGTGCGGCGATTCGACGAGCTGAGCTACGCCGACGCGCTCAAGGTCGGCGTGGCGCAGACGGTGGCGATGTTTCCCGGCGTGTCGCGGTCCGGCGCGACGATCATGGGCGGGCTGCTCGCCGGGCTTTCGCGGACGGCGGCGACCGAGTTCTCGTTCTTCCTCGCCATGCCGACCATGTTCGCCGCGACGCTCTACGATCTCTACAAGAACCTGCATCTCCTCACGGCCGAGGATGCGCTGCTCTTCGGCGCCGGCTTCGCGAGCGCCTTCGTCACCGCACTCGTCGTGGTCAAGGCGTTTCTCGTGTACGTCTCGCGGCACACGTTCCGTCCGTTCGCCTGGTACCGCATCGCGTTCGGCGCCGCGGTCGCCGCATACTTCTGGTAGCCGTGCTGCACGCCCTCGTCTTCCGTCCGCTGCGCCGGCTGTACGACTGGGTGCTGTCGCTCGCGGATCACCCGCACGCGGGACTGGCGCTGTTCCTCGTCGCCTTCGCGGAGTCGTCGTTCTTCCCGATCCCGCCGGACGTGCTGCTCATCGCGCTCGCGCTCGGTCTGCCGCACCGGTCGTGGCGGCTCGCGTTCGTCACGACCGTCGGCTCCGTGCTCGGCGGTATTGTCGGCTACGGCATCGGCTGGGGCCTCATGGCGAGCGTCGGCCAGTGGATCCTCGACGTCTACGGTCTCCACGAGCAATTCGAGCGCATCCGGGAATGGTACCTGCGGTACGACGTCTGGGCCGTGCTCATCGCGGGCTTCACGCCGATTCCCTACAAGGTGTTCACGATCGCGGCCGGCGCTTTCGACATGGACCTCTGGCGCTTCACCGCCGCGTCCGCGGTCGGCCGCGGCGGCCGTTTCTTGCTCGTCGCCGGGCTCATCTACTTCTACGGCGCGCCGATCAAGTCGTTCATCGACCGATACTTCAACCTCCTGACCGTCGTTTTCGCGGTCCTCCTGGTCGGGTTCTTCCTGGTGCTCGGCCTTATCTAGGCGGGACGCCCGCCGCGGCACCCAACTGCGGGACCTGCCGCAACGGGCGCCGGGTTTTCTTTGTCGTTCAAGTACTTTTCGAGAGACCGCTCCGTCCCGCTCCCGCCCACGCTTCGGCACGATTCCTGCTTTGAATGTCCGGCACTGACTATCCTCTGAAAGGCGATCCTGCGCGATGTCACAGGCAGCCAACGGCTACCCGGTCCCGTCCGGCCGCCCGGCGGACGCCGCCGCGGCGCCCCCGGTCGTGCTCGTCATCGACGACTCCCGGGTGATCCGCCGCGCGATCACCAAGACGCTCGCGGACGAGTTCACGCTGATCGAAGCCGAGGACGGGGAAGCGGGCTGGGCGCACATCGCCGCCGATCCGCGGATACAGGTCGTGATCACCGACGTCGAGATGCCTAAGCTCGACGGCTACGGCCTGCTCGGCCGTCTCCGCGGATCGGAGGATCCGCGCCTGCGCGACCTTCCCGTAATCGTTCTGACCGGCGCTCAGGACGAGCAGACGCGTGCGCGCGCCTTCGCCTGCGGCGCCACCGATTTCGTGATCAAGCCGATCGACGGCGTCCAGCTCCTCGCGCGCACGCGCACGCACGTCCGCCTCGATCAGACGACGCGCAAGCTCAATGAGACGGCGAAAGCGCTCGAGGAGCACATCGCCATCGATCCCCTCACCGAGCTGCACAGCCGCCGCTACCTGCTGCAGCGCGCCAAGCAGGATATCGCCTTCGCCAGGCGCCACGGGCAGGATCTCGCGTTGATCCGCATCGAGTTCGACAACTTCCGCGCGATTTACCGGCACTACGGCGACGAGATCTGCGACCAGATGTTCGTCTGGCTCGCCGGACTGATGCGCGCCAACACGCGCACCGAGGACACGCCCGCACGCATCCGCGGCGGCGAGTTCGCCATCCTCGCGCCCGGCGCCAATCGCAGCGAAGCTTCGGCGCTGTGCGAGCGCCTGCGCGCGGCGGTGGCCGCGACGCCGTTCAAGCTGAACGGCGTCGCCGTTCCGCTCACGATCAGCCTCGGCGCGGCGACGCTCGCGGGCGACAACGCGGAAACGGTCGAGGAGCTGCTCGCGCGCGCCGAGGAGCGCCTGGCGCAGGCGCGGGCAGAGACCGGGGAATCACCCGCCCCGCTGCACGCGCTGCCGCCGGTGAAGCCGCCGGCCCCGAACCTCGAGACCGCGCTCGCGCTCCTCGCGCGCGGCGACGAGAAGGAGCTCACCCCGCACCTCCCCGAGCTTCTTGAGCGGGTGCTGCCGCTGCTCGAGCTCTGCGACCGGCGGCTCGGGCTGGGGTTCGCCGCGCCACTCGCCGCACTTCGGGATCGCGCGAAGGTTGTGAAATAATGCGCGCATGCCGGGCGCGCTTTCCGAACCTTCGCCGCCGCGCTGCTCACTGCTCGCCGCCGCGCGCGTATGAGCCAGCCGTTCGAGCCCGCGTGGTGGTGCCGCAATCCGCACCTCCAGACGATTCTGCCGAACCGCCTGCGCCCGCGGCCGGCGGTCGCCTTCCGCCGGGAACGCATCGAGCTGCCGGACGGCGATTTCGTCGACATCGACTGGAGCGGCGGCGTCGAGGGTCCGATCGTCCTGCTCCTGCACGGCTTGCAGGGATCGTCCCGCTCGCGCTACGCGGCCGCCCTCGCGCGCGCATTCGGTGCGGCCGGGTGGCGTACGGCGGTGCTGCATTTCCGCGGCTGCAGCGGCGAGCCGAACCGCTTGCCGCGCAGCTACCATTCGGGCGAGACCGGCGACACGGATTACGTCGCGCGCCTCCTTGCGGCGCGCGAGCCGCACGTGCCGCTCGCAGCCGTGGGTGTTTCGCTCGGCGGCAACGTGCTGCTCAAATGGCTCGGCGAATGCGGGACGAACGCGCCGGTGCGCGCCGCGGTCGCGATCTCGGTTCCCTTCGTGCTCGCGCGCGCGGCCGATCGCCTCGAGTCCGGCTTCGCCCGCATCTACCAGTGGGAGCTCCTCTACTCGCTCTGCGCGGCGCTTGAGGTCAAGCGCCGCTCGGTGCAGCTCCCGCTCGCGGTCGGGCGGCGCCTGCGCTTCCGGCGCATGCGCGACTTCGACGATCGCGTGACGGCGCCGCTGCACGGATTTCGCGATGCGGCGCATTACTACGAGGCGAGCAGCTCGCGCCCCTACTTGCCCCGCATTCGCGTGCCGACGCTGCTCATCCAGGCGCGCGACGATCCGTTCATGTATCCCGACGTCATTCCCGAGCCGGACGAGCTGCCCCCGTGCGTGACGCTCGAGGCGCACGAGCACGGCGGCCACGTCGGGTTCGTCGGCGGCAAGTGGCCATGGCGGCCGCGCTACTATCTGGAGGAACGCGTGCCGCAGTTCCTGCGGCCGTACCTGGCGGGAGCCGACGAGGCGCGCGAACGCCGCGAGGCGCTTACGCTCGGTGAGGTTCCGGGCTAGGCGCGCCGCCCGGCCGACCGGACCGCGGGCCGCGACTCCCTTGCGGCGCTTCCGCTGTCGCGCCGCACACCCGATCGCGCGCGCCGCCTCATGAGCGCCGCTTAGCGCCTGCGGTCGGCGCCGCCTGCCACGGATCTTCCGGCCATGGATGCTTCGGGTAGCGGCCTTTCAGCTCCTTGCGCACCTCCGCGTAGGTGCGATCCCAGAATCCACGCAGGTCCTGCGTCACCTGAATCGGCCGGTGTGCGGGCGACAGCAAGTGCAGCATCACCGGCACGCGACCGAAGCCCACTCGCGGCGTATCGGCGAGACCGAACATCTCCTGGAGCTTCACGGCGAGGACCGGCGGTTCGCCGGGCCGGTATTCGAGACGCAGGCGCGAGCCGCTCGGAACAGCGAGGTGCGTGGGCGCACCCTGCTCGAGCCGCCGCGCCTGCTCCGGCGAGAGCCGTGCGCGCAGGATCGCGAGCAGGTCGAGGCGCGCGAGGTGGTCGCGCCGGGTACAGCCGTCGAGATAAGGGCCCAGCCACTCCTCGAGCGTCGCGGCAAGCGCCGCATCCGAGACGTCGGGCCAATCCTCCTCCGGGAACCAGGCGCGCATCGACAGCACGCGTGCCTGCCAGGCTCTCGCTTCCCGCGTCCACGGGAGCGCCTCGAGCCCGAGGCGCCGTACGCCTTCGAGCATGGCCGCGCGCATCTGCTCCGGCGCCGCCTCGGCGAGCGTCTCGCTGCGCAGTACCAGCCGCCCCAACCGCTCCTCCCGGCGCGCGACCACCGCCGCCGCCTGCTCGTCCCAGCGCACCACGTCTTCCGTGACCAGACGCGACGCGAGCACGGCGCGGATCGCCTCGAGCGTGATCGGCGCCGCGAGATGGATGACGCCTTCGGCTTCGCCGGCGTCGAGGTGCGCGGCGACCAGATACGGCGCGCGCAGGCGAGTCTCGTAATCAGGCAGGCGTACTCCGCGCCCGCTCGCCAGCACGTAGCGCGCGTCGTTGGCGCTGCGGCTCGCCGCCACACGATCGGGATAGGCCAGCGCGAGCAGCGCGCCTGCGTCCGCGGCGGCCGGCGCCGCGCCGGCGCCGCCTCCCGCCGGGAGCAGGCGGCGCCATTGCCGCGCCGCCTGATCGACGCGCGCGCACGCGGCAGGGTCGGCACCGAAGGCCTGTGCGCCGGCGCGTCCGCGGCGACGAAACGCCGCCAGCGCCTCGAGGCGCTCCGCGACGTCGACCGTATCGCGGCCGCCCGCCGGGAACACGTCGCGCTCGCTGAGGAGCGCCGCGAGATCGCAGGCTCGCTCGGCGGCGCCGCGCTGCGCGGCGGCGAGCAGCAGATGCGCGAGCCGCGGGTGGAGCGGCAAAGCCGCCATGCGTCGACCCTCGGGCGTGATCCGCCCGTTCCGATCGAGCGCACCGAGATCCCGCAGCAACTCCCGCGCCTGCGCGAGCGCGGCCGCCGGCGGGGGATCGAGCCAGACGAGCTCCGACGGATCCTTCACGCCCCAGAGCGCCAGCTCGAGCGCCAACGGGGCGAGGTCGGCGGTCCTGATCTCGGGCAACGGCTGCGGCAGCAGCCCGCGCTGCGTCCCTTCCGTCCAGAGCCGATAGCAGACGCCCGGACCGAGACGGCCGGCGCGTCCCGCGCGCTGTTCCGCGGAAGCGCGTGCGACGCGCACGGTCGCGAGCCGCGTGAGCCCCGTCGCGGGATCGAACTGCGGCACGCGCGCGTAGCCCACGTCGACGACGACCTGCACGCCTTCGATGGTGAGGCTCGTCTCGGCGATCGACGTCGCCAGCACGACCTTGCGCCGTGCGGCGCCCGGCGCGATCGCGCGCTGCTGCTCTTCCCACGGAAGATCGCCGTAGAGCGGATAGACGTCGACCCGACCCGCGAGATCCGCGAGCAGCGCCTGGGCCCGTCGAATCTCGCCGCCGCCGGGGAGGAACACGAGCACGTCACCTTCGTGCGCCGCGAGCGCCTGGCGCACGGCGGCCGCGGCGCGCGCCGGCAGCGGTCCTTCGGGCTCGCGCGGCGCGTAGCGCACCTCGACCGGAAACGTGCGCCCCGCGCTCGTCACGAGCGGCGCGCGCAGCAGCGCCGCCACCGCCTCGCCGTCGAGGGTGGCCGACATCACCAGCACCTTGAGGTCGGGCCGAAGCGCCCGCTGGCTGTCGAGCACGAGCGCGAGACCGAGATCGGTCTGCAGATGGCGCTCGTGAAACTCGTCGAAGATGACGAGCCCGACGCCTTCGAGCGCCGGATCGTCCTGCAGCCGGCGCGTGAGAATGCCTTCGGTCACGACCTCGATCCTGGTGCGCGCCGACACCCGCTGCTCGAAGCGAATGCGATAACCGACGGTCTCTCCCGGCGCTTCGCCGCGTAGTGCGGCCATGCGCGCCGCCGCGGCGCGCGCCGCGAGGCGCCGCGGCTCGAGCAGCACGATCCGCCGTCCGGCGAGCCACGGCTCGTCGAGCAGCGCGAGCGGCACCGCCGTCGTCTTGCCCGCGCCGGGCGGCGCCTGCAGTACGACAGCCCCATTGGCGGCGAGCGCGGCGCGCAGCTCCGGAAGCGCCGCGGAAATCGGCAGTTCGGTCATGAGCGCGAACGGGAACCGCGCTGGCGAGCGCCCGTGGCTGTCAGTAACATGGGGGAAAGGGACCAGTCGAGAATTCCACCGATTTTATCACCCGCCGTGCGCCCGTGATCGCACGCCGCGCCCGCCGGACACGCCGTCGTGCCGGCTGGCGCGGACGCATACTCGTACGATGGAGACCGCGAAGATCCACGTTATGCCGGACGGCACGCCGCTGCATTACCGCATCCGGCGCGCCGAACGGCCGCAGGGCGTCGTCGTGCTGCTGCACGGCCTGGCGAGCAACCTCACGCGCTGGTCGGAGTTCGTCGAGCACACGCGGCTGCGCCGCACGTGGGACCTCCTGCGCATCGACCTGCGCGGCCACGGCGAATCGATGATGCGCGGGCGCGTCGGCATGGAAATCTGGAGCAACGATCTCGCGGACATCCTCGACGCCGAAGGCTATCCGCAGGCGATCCTCATCGGCCACAGCCTGGGCGCGCACCTCGCGCTGCACTTCGCCGCACGCTTCCCGGACCGGACCCGCGGCCTCGTGCTGATCGATCCCGTGTTTCCGCGCGCGCTGCGCGGCTACCGCCGCTGGCTGATGCGGCTGCGCGGCCTCTTCGGCGTCGCCGCGGCGCTCGTGCGGTTCGCGAACGCCCTGGGGCTGCGGCGCCGCACGTTCCCGCGTCGCGATCTCCGCGTGCTCGACGAGCAGGTCCGGGCCGAGCTGCTCGCCGCCGGCAACAGCCGCGAGTTCGTGCGGCGCTACTCGTCGATGCGCGCGGACCTCGAGTACTTCCCGGTCAGCCACTATCTCCAGGAGCTCAAAGAAATGCTGCGTCCGCTGCCGCCGCTCGCCGCGCTCGGCGTTCCGATCCTGGTGCTGCTGTCCCGCGGCGTCACCTACACCGATCCCGCGGCCACCGAGCGGCTGCTCGACGCGGCCCCGAACGTGGAGCGCGTGACCGTCGACGCGTACCACTGGCCGCTCACCGAGCAACCGCAGCAGGTGCGGGAGGCGATCGAGGCCTGGTTCGCGCGACAGTTCGAATCCGCCGCCTGAGGAGAGGCGATCAGCGCTTGTGCAACGCGCGCGGCGGCGCCGCCCGTGTCGGCAGGCGCTGCCGCCGGGACGCCACGCGCGGCGCGGATGCCGTCGGCGGCGGGTCGAGCAGGCTCTCGGCCGGCCGTGCGACCGCGTAGCCCTGGGCGTAGTCCACGCCGAGCTCGGCCAGCCGGCGCAGCGTCTGCTCGTCCTCCACCGCCTCCGCCACCGTGCGCATGTTGAGCGCGCGGGCGATCTGCACGATCGAGCGCACCATGACGGCGTCGACGGTTTCGGTCTCGAGGTTCTCGGCGAACGCGCCGGACATCTTGATGAAGGCGACCGGCAGGTGCTTGAGGTAGCTGAGCGAGCTGAAACCGGAGCCGAAGTCGTCCAGAGCGAAACGGCAGCCGACGCGCGCGAGCGCTTCGATGGTCGTGCGTGCGTGCTGCAGGTCGCGCACCGCGGCCTGCTCCGTGATCTCGAACACGAGGTGCCGGCCCGCCAGCTCGTGGCGCGCGAGCTCTTCCGCGACGCGCCCGGCGAACGCTTCCCCCTGCTCGAACACGTGGCCGGACACGTTCACGAAGAACGTCGCAGGGCGCCCTTGCGCGTGCAGCACCGCGAGCTCCTCGCACGCGCGCCGGACCACCCAGTCGTCCAGCTCGCCGATCAACCCGAAGCGATCGGCCACGGGCAGGAACGCCGTCGGCGACACCAGCTCGCCGCCGGGGGCGGCGAGGCGCAGCAGCAGCTCGTACATCTCGCCGTCCGCGTGCCGCAGATCCAGGATCGGCTGGTACACGAACCGGAGCGCGTTGTCCTGGATCGCGGTCCGCACGTAGCGCGACCACGCCGGACTGTCGTCCTCGCGCGGCGCGGCGGCGCCTTCGCCGCTCGTGCCCCGCTCGTAGGCCACGTACCGGTTTCCGCCGCGCGCCTTCGCCTGCGCGCACGCGGACCGGGCCTGCGCCACGATCCGCTGCGGCTCCCCGGTCCGCTCGACCATGGCGATGCCGATGCTCGCGCTGATCGCGAGCCGCAGCTCCCCGTCGCTGAACTGATAATCCTGCAGCACCTGATTGATCGCGCGCGCGACCTTGAGCGCGCCCTCGCGGTTCACGCCGCGGGCCAGCGCGAGGAACTCGTCGCCCTCGAAGCGGGCGAGCATGTCGTTGTCGCGGATACGCGACCGCAGCAGACCGGCGACCTGCCCGAGCAGGCGGTCGCCGGCCGCAGCGCCCAGGCGCTCGTTGACCGCGCGAAAGCCGTCGAGATCGATGCAGAGCACCGCACCCGCGTTGCCGTTCCGGTCGCCGCGGCCGCATTCGAGCGCGAGCTCCCTGTAGAAGTAGCGCTGGTTAACGAGACCGGTGAGCGGGTCGCATTCCGCGCGCCGCAGCGCTTCGTCGCGCTGCCGGATTGCCGCGAGCGTGGCGCCGAGCGCCTCGCGGATCGCCACGATCTCGCGGTCGCCGCCGCCGCTCAGATCCACGTCGATCTCGCCGCGCGCGAGGCGCGCGAGCGGCTCCTCGAGCGCGGTCAGCGGTGCCATCGCCCGGCGCACCCGGTAGCGGCCGAACACGACGGCGACGCCGAGCACGAACGCGAGCGCGAGGCTGCCGCCGATCAGGCTGCGCTCGAACACCAGCTGCTGCGCCCCCGCATCGAACACGAAATCGAGGTAGCCGATCGTGCGCGCCGTCTGGCGCGCCGGCGCGCGCTCGAGATCGAACATCGCATCCGGCGCGAGCGCGTGCACGCGCACCGGCGCCGTGACGCGCAGCCGCGCCCCGTCGAGCATGACGAGGCGGTAGCCGTCCGCACTCTCCTCGGCCCGGGTCCGCTCTTCCGGGCCGAGACCGCCGAAGAGATGCGGTTCCGCCTTGACGTACTCGCCGAGCAGCTCCGCGCCGCTCGCGGCGTAATAGCGCACGTGCACGATCTCGGGGAAGCGGGCGAGCCGGCGCGAGAGTGCCTGCATCGTCCCGTCGCGGTCGCTCGAGACGTAGAGCGGCGTTCCGAGCTCGTCGAGCTCGGCGAGCCATTGCACGGCCTGCTTGCGGGCGCTGTCCTGGATCAGGCGCCCGCCGGCCCACCAGATGCCGGCGATCCCGGCGACGTAAACGAGCAGCGCGGTGACGACGAGCGCGGCGAGGAGCCTCCCGACGAGGCTGCGGCTGTCGCGGGCGGTGCCGTTCCGGGCGACGAGCTCGCGCAGCCGCTGCCACGCGCGGCGCACGTCAGAAGACATGCATACCTCCCCGGAACGGCTCCGGCACCTCCAGACCGAGCTGCTCCGCCACGCGTACGTTCACGAACACGCGTGCGCGCGTGAGCGGCGCGATGAGCGGCGCCGCGTCGCCGGCGCGCAGCTGTTCCAGCACGCGCTCGGCGATGTCCTCGGGATCGCCTTCCGCGCTGAGCAGCCCGCCGTACTCCAGAAGCTGCTGGTTGAACACGAGCGTCTGGCGCCCGTGCCGCAGCGCGTGCGCGAGCGTCTCCCGCAGCGCCTCGATGCTGAGCACGCGGTGGTCGGGAAGGAGCCAGATGCCCTGCACCTCCGTCGCGAGGTGCTTGGTGACGTAGCGGAGCTCTCGATCCGAGGCCACGCGATTCACGTCGAGCTCGATGCCGAGGCGCGCCGCAGCCGCCTCGGCCTCGCGCACGAACTCGCGCCCGCCGGGTCCGGCCACCAGCAGCACCCGGCGCAGCCGCGGATCGAGCAGCTTCCAGGCCTGCAGCTGCTTCAGGGCGGGCGGCGTCGCGCGCACGCCGCGCATGCCGCGGGTGACGCCGTCGTTAAGGTCAGGATAGAAGTACTGACAGAAAACCACGCGTCCGGCGAGTGACGCGGCCGCGCGCGTTGCGGGCGGGCCGATAGCGATCACGCGTACGCCCTCGTCCTCGCGCAGGCGACGGATGACCTCGTGATGCGTCGCAGGACTGTCGTTGAGCACATGCACGGTCGCCCTGGCGAGGCGCGCGCGCAGCGCATCCGCCACCTGCTGGTAAGGACCGATGCGATCGCTGATCAAGATGGCCGTATCCGGGGTCGGGGCCGGAGGGGGCGGTGCGGGCTGTTCGCGCGGACCGACGGCAGCGCAGCCCGCCAGCACGACGGCAGAGACGAACGCGAATACCCTCCACCGGCCGGCGACAGTGAACCGCCGAGCCACGGCCGAGCACTGTTCCTCCCCCACGGTCTTCCTCTGTTGACTTCGGCAGCCAGCTGCGCGTCCCGCCACTTGAAGTGTAATTCCCCACTCGCAGGGCGCAAATTGAAGCCCCTTCGGGATCAAGTTGCTACGAATCGGCGAAGTTCTTGAAAGTCGGCGACTAAACGGCTGTATTCGTGGTGACGCTCCGGCGTGTCGAGCCGCAGTACGGGCCGAGGGGCGAACGGTTGCGTACGAAAGTCCGGTCGGCAAGCGGGGTGGCGGAAAATCGACCGCGAACGTCCTTCAAGCGCACGGCGCGCCCGAACGCTGCCCGGGCCGCCGTTGCCCCCGGGCAGACCACTGCCTGCGGGCGAATGACCTGCGCTACCGCCATCAGCCACGGGACGCAGGCGTCGATTTCCCCCTCGCGGGCGCTGATGCAACCGCCGCTTGCCGCGGGCAATCCAATTGAATGCTTGACCGCGTACGTAACGTACAGAGCTTCCCGCGGAATTCCCGCCTCCTGCAAGGCTTGATCGAGCAATCGGCCGGCCGGTCCGACGAAAGGACGGTCCTGCCGGTCCTCCTGATCGCCCGGCTGCTCGCCGACGAGGACGCGCGATGCCCGTCGCGGCGTTGCGGTAGGGATCACACCCTCGACAGTCAGCGGCCGCTTCGCGCAACGCCTCGAGGCCCTCATGCACCGGGAGAAAATCGGCCGCCGAAGTCGCGGGCGGCCGTGTCCGCCGCCCCTTGCCCGTCACGGACATCGCCGCCGGCCGGCGGCACACAAAAACCTCTTTGTTCGTACGCCGGCCGCAATAGTTAAATGGTCCGGAGTCTTCGCCATGACAGCGCCACTCCATCTCGGCCCGGCGGATTTCGAGACGCTGCTGCAGCGCCTCGGACCGTCGCTCGGCGTCTGGCGCGCCGCCGAGGTCGCCGTGCTGCGCACGCAGCGCTACGTCCACCCGGTGCTCGACCTCGGGTGCGGCGACGGCATCGTGGCGTCCCTGGTGCTCCCGCGAATCGACATCGGCGTCGACCCGTCGCGCGAGGCCCTTGTGCGCGCCGCGCGGCTCGGCTGCTACGTCCGCCTCGAGCCGGTCGCCATCGAGGATCTCGCCCTCGCCCCGGAGAGCGTGGGCACCATCATGAGCAATTCGGTGCTCGAGCACGTCGCGGATCTGCCGCTCGTGCTGCGCACCGCCGCACGGCTGCTGCGACCGCGCGGCAGGCTCATCTTCACGTCGCCGACGGAAGCGTTCAGCGCGTGGCTCGCCCTGCCCTCTTCCCGCTACGCCGCGTGGCGCAACGCGCACTACGAGCACCGCAACCTCTGGACGGTGCCGCAATGGGCTCACCATCTTCGGCAAGCCGGGTTGCAGATAGTTTCGGTTCGTCCCTACCTGCGCCGCGGACTGGTCACGGTTTGGGATGCGCTCGAGCTGGCGCAGCGGGTATGGATCGGCCGCCGGCGGCTCTTCAGCCTCCTGTGGCGCCGCGTGCCGCCGCAACAGCTCGCCCGGCTCGCGCGCCGGCTCGCGCGGCTCGACTTGAGCGCACCGCATCCCGGCGGAGGACGCCTCATCGTCGCCGAGAAGATGTGAACGGAGCGCAATGCGCCCGCTCCGGTCGTGATTATCGCGCGCATCGGGCAACCGGCGGCGTCTGCCGCCGGTTGCGCCGCGTCCCGCGGGCGATGGAGAGGTGCGCGCTCTGCGCTGCCGAAGCGGGCGCGCCGCGCGCGATCACGCGGTCGCGTCGAGCGCGAGCGGCGGCAGCTGTTCCTTGTTGTTGCGCGCGCGCAGCAGGTTCCAGTAACCGAACAGGTTGACCGGCTGCTTGTCGATGATCTCGAGCCGGGTATCGCGCACGAATCGTTCGAGCGAAAAATCGGGGTGGAACCCCACGAGGCGCGACAGCGGCGCGAGCAGGCTCTCGACGCCGCCGACGATGGGATTGGGGCTGTGGAAGTGGTTGACGATGAAAATCTCGCCGTCCGACCGACACACCCGCCGCATCTCGTCGACGAGGCGGCGCGGATGCGGCACCACCGAGACCACGTACATCGCAACGACCTTGTCGAAGCTGTCCGCCGGGAAGGACATGCGCTCCGCGTCCATGACGTGGAGCTCGACGGTGGCCCGCGTACCTTCGCGCTCGATGCGCGCTCGCGCGCGCTGCAGCATCTCGGGCGAGACGTCGATGCCGGTGACGTGTACGCCGGACGGATACAACGGCAGCGACAGGCCGGTGCCGACGCCGACTTCGAGCACGCGGTCGCCGGGCCGGCAGTTCATGCGCTCGATGACCGCCTTGCGCCCCGGCTGGAACAACGCGCCGAAATAAAGATCGTACAGGCGCGCATACCGGCGGTACGCCTTTTTTATTGCTTCTAACTCCATCCAGACCTCCCTACAGTGGAACCGACGGTATTCCGAGCCGACGCACCACGGCGGTGCGGGCGAAAAAATACCTTATCGCCTGCCGGGGCGCAAAGTGTGGGAGGATGGGGTCGCCGGGATGCTCGCGATCATTTCGCTCCATGGCGTTTTCCCGCTTCCATTGCTTTCCGCAGCCGCGCATGCAGCTCATCGGGCGGAAGCGCGTCGACCGCGACGACCTTGTGCGCCGCCGCGGCACCCGCGACGAGACGCACGCTCGCCGCGGGCACGCCGAGCGCCGCGGCGAGCGCGGCGAGCACCGCCGCGTTGGCGCGCCCGTCTTCGGGCGGCGCGGCGACGCGCACCTTGAGCGCGTCGCCCATCCAGCCGGCGAGCTCGGTGCGTGCCGCGCGAGGCACGACCTTCACCCGCAACCGCGCTTCCGTCAGGCGACCCTCCCGGGCGCGGCGCTCACGGCCGCAGCGCGAGGAACAGCTTGCCGCCGCGGCGGTTGAGCAGCAGCAGCACGCTGTCCTTCTTCGACAGCTTCGCCGCGATACGCCGCAGGTCCTCGACCGAGCGCACCGGCTGCCGATTGACTTCGAGAATTACGTCGCCCGGCTGCACGCCCGCCGCCGCCGCGGGGCTGTTCGGATCGACGCCGGTGATGACGACGCCGCGCGTCGTGGGCGGGAGCCCGAGCTGCTGCGCGATTTCGGGAGTGAGCGTGCGCGCTTCTAGCCCGGAAAGCGCCGATTCGCCGCCGGTCTGCGCCTCTTCGGGCCCCTCCGAGCCGGCTTCGGCGATCTCCTTCGGCTGCTCGGCGATCTTCACGTTGAAGACCTGGCGCCTGCCGTCGCGCACGACCTCCACCCTGACCGACTTGCCGACCGGAGTCTGCGCCACCATATTGCGCAGCGCCGTCGGGCTCTCTACCGTCCGGCCGTCGAAGGCGACGATCACGTCGCCCGCCTGCAGGCCGGCGTTCGCCGCCGGGCTGTCGCCGAGCACCTCGCTCACGAGCGCGCCGCGCGTTTCCTTGAGCCCGAACTGCGCCGCGAGGTCGCGCGTCACCTCCTGGATGGACACGCCGAGCCAGCCGCGCGTGACCTTGCCGGTCTTGATGAGCGCGTCCATCACCGTGCGCGCCATGTTCGAAGGTACCGCGAACCCGATGCCCATGTAGCCGCCGCTGCGCGAGAAGATGGCGGTGTTGATGCCGACAAGCTCGCCGCGGCTGTTCACCAGCGCGCCGCCCGAGTTGCCCGGGTTGATGGCGGCGTCGGTCTGAATGAAGTCCTCGTAGTCGGCGATGCCGACGTTCGCACGGCCGACCGCGCTCACGATGCCCATAGTGACGGTCGAATTGAGACCGAACGGATTGCCGATCGCCAGCACGAACTCCCCGACCTCGAGCTGATCCGAGTTGCCCCAGGGAACGACGGGCAGGTTCTTCGCATCGATCTTGATGACGGCGAGGTCGGTCTTCGGGTCGGTGCCGATGATCTTGCCGGTGAACTCGCGCTTGTCGTTGAGCAGCACCCGGATCTCGTCCGCCTTCGCGATCACGTGATTGTTCGTGACGATGTAGCCGTCGCTCGACACGATCACGCCGCTACCGAGGCTGTTCTCGCGGCGCTCGCGCGGAATCTGGAAGCGCCGGAAGAACTCGTCGCCGAAGAACTGCCGGAAGAACGGATCGTTCATGAACGGCGCCATCTGCTCGCCGCCGGGCGTCCTGATCACGCGCGTGGTCGAGATGTTGACCACCGCCGGCGTCACCGCCTTCACCACCGGGACGAAGTTGCCCTGGGGGCCGGCCGGCTGCGGAAGCGGCGCCTGGGCCGCGGGCTCGGCGCTGTCGGCGACCGGAATCAAGTCGAGGCGGGAGGCGAGCACGACCCCGAGCAGCACTCCGCCGAACAAGAACAGGCCTGCGAGCAGGCCCACCCGAAACGAACGACGTTCTGTTGTTTTCATTCTCTCAATAGCTCCTGGCGCTGGGCCGCGACAAGGACATGGATCGAGAAAACCCCGGAAAGTTTCGGGCCGTCAGGCGGCGCTGGAAGTCTGGGCTGGCGATTTCTTGCGAAAGACGAGGCGGTCCGGCCCCGCGTCCACAAGAATAACATCCTTCGGCCCGAACTTGCCTGCGAGTATCTCCTGAGCCAGCGGGTTTTCCACCTGCTGCTGGATCGCGCGCTTGAGCGGACGTGCGCCGTACACGGGGTCGAACCCCGCCTCGGCGAGCCGGTCGAGCGCCGCCGGGGTGAGCTCGAGGTCCATCTCCCGGCTGTTCAGCCGGTCGCGCAGATAGCGGATCTGCAGCTCCGCGATGCGGTGCACCTGCTCGCGCCCGAGCGGGTGGAACACGACGATGTCGTCGATGCGGTTGATGAACTCGGGGCGGAAATGCTGCCCCACGATCTGCATGACCGCCTCTTTCATCTTCTGGTAGTTCTCCTCGCCCGCGAGCTCCTGGATCACGGTCGAACCCAGGTTCGAGGTCATGATGATGACCGTGTTGCGGAAGTCGACGGTGCGCCCCTGGCCGTCGGTCAGACGCCCGTCGTCGAGCACCTGCAGCAGCACGTTGAAGACGTCCGGGTGCGCCTTCTCGACCTCGTCGAACAGCACCACCGAGTAGGGCTTGCGCCGCACCGCCTCAGTGAGATAGCCGCCCTCCTCGTAGCCGACGTAGCCGGGCGGCGCCCCGATGAGGCGCGCGACCGAGTGCTTCTCCATGAACTCGGACATGTCGAGGCGCACCATGGCCTCGTCGGTGTCGAACAGGAACGCGGCGAGCGCCTTGGTGAGCTCGGTCTTGCCGACGCCGGTCGGCCCCAGGAACAGGAACGAGCCGTACGGCCGGCGCGGATCGGAGAGCCCGGCGCGCGAACGGCGAATCGCGTTCGAAACCGCCTTGATCGCCTCGTCCTGGCCGACCACGCGCTGGCGCAGCGCTTCCTCCATGCGCAGCAGCTTCTCGCGCTCGCCCTCCATCATCTTGGACACCGGAATGCCGGTCCAGCGCGAGACCACTTCGGCGATCTCGTTCTCGGTGACGGCGGTGCGCAGCAGCTTCGGCTGCTCGGCCTGCGTCTCGCGGGCGGACGCCGCCGCGAGCTGCTTCTCGAGCTCGGGGATGCGCCCGTACTGCAGCTCCGCCATGCGCGTAAGATCGCCCGCGCGCCGCGCGGTCTCGAGCTCCTGGCGCGCGCGGTCGAGCTCTTCCTTGATGTGCTGGCTGCCCTGGACCTGCGACTTTTCCGCCTTCCAGATCTCCTCGAGATCGGCGTACTCCTTCTCCGTGCGCGCGATCTCCTCCTCGAGCGCGGCGAGCCGCTTGCGCGAGGCCTCGTCGGTCTCCTTCTTGAGGGCCTCCCGCTCGATCTTCAGCTGAATCAGCCGCCGATCGAGGCGGTCCATCGCCTCCGGCTTCGAATCGATCTCCATGCGGATACGCGCGGCCGCCTCGTCCACGAGGTCGATGGCCTTGTCCGGGAGCTGGCGGTCGGTAATGTAGCGGTGCGACAGCGTCGCCGCCGCGACGAGGGCGGGATCCGTGATCTCGACCCCGTGGTGGACTTCGTACTTCTCCTTGAGTCCGCGCAGGATCGCGATCGTGTCCTCGACCGTCGGTTCGTCCACCAGCACTTTCTGGAAGCGCCGTTCGAGCGCCGCGTCCTTCTCGATGTACTTGCGGTACTCGTCGAGCGTGGTCGCGCCGATGGCGTGCAGCTCGCCGCGCGCGAGCGCGGGCTTGAGCATGTTGCCGGCGTCGATGGCGCCTTCGGCTTTGCCCGCGCCGACGATGGTGTGCAGCTCGTCGATGAAGAGGATGACGTTGCCCTGCTGCTTGGCGATATCGTTGAGCACTGCCTTGAGGCGCTCCTCGAACTCGCCGCGGAACTTCGCGCCCGCGATGAGCGCGGCCATGTCGAGCGACAGCAGCCGCTTGTTCTTAAGCCCTTCCGGCACCTCGCCGTTGACGATGCGCTGCGCTAGCCCCTCGACGATCGCGGTCTTGCCGACGCCCGGCTCGCCGATCAGCACCGGGTTGTTCTTCGTGCGCCGCTGCAGGATCTGCACGACGCGGCGGATCTCCTCGTCACGACCGATCACCGGGTCGAGCTTGCCCTGTTCGGCGCGCTCGGTGAGGTCGATCGTGTATCGCGCGAGCGCCTGGCGCGCCTCCTCGGCGTTCGGGTCGACGACCTTCTCGCCGCCGCGCAGCGCCTCGATCGCCTTCTCGAGGCCGTTCCGCGAGACGCCCGCCTCGCGCAGCAGCCGTCCGAGCGTGCCGGTGTCCTCGAGCGCCGCGAGCACGAAGAGCTCGGAAGCGATGTACTCGTCGCCCCGTTTCTGCGCGTACTTGTCGGTGAGATTGAGCAGCTTCGCGAGATCGTTCGAAATGTGCACCTCGCCGCCCGCGCCGTGCACGGTCGGCAGGCGGTCGAGCGCCTGATCGATCTTCGAGCGCAGCGCATTGACGTTGACGTCGCAGCTCGCGAGCAGGTGCCGGGTCGTGCCGCCCTGCTGGTCGAGCAGCGCGGCCATTACGTGGATCGGCTCGATGAATTGATGGTCGCGGCCGAGCGCGAGGCTCTGCGCGTCGGCGAGCGCCATCTGGAACTTCGACGTCAATTTGTCCATCCGCATGGGGCGGCTCCGGTACACCGAACGGGGTTGGCTGCGTCCTTAATCGGGCTGGCGCGGCGCGATTTCAACCCGTGGCAGCGAGACGCGCTGTACCGTCAGTCCCCGCCGGGCGGATCGTGCAGCGCCCGGGTCAGCTCCTCGAGACAGCGCTGCGCGCTCTTGCGTTCGCAGCGCAGCAGCGGCCGCGGGTGCAGGCGCGCCTTGCTCCGCATGAGCACCGCCGGCGCCCCCCAGCCCTGCCCGCGCACGCCCGTGATCCGGACCGGCAGGATCGGCGCACCCGTCATGTGCGCGAGCACGACGACCCCGCGCCGCAGGGGGATCGGCGGGAGGTGATCGGGGTGAATCCGGCCCTGCGGGAAGAGCGCGACCACTTCTCCGGCCTCGAGCGCACGCCGCGCCGCGTAAAAGGCCTTGTGCGGATCGCGGCTGCGGTCGACCGGAATGCAGCCGATGGCGCGGAACAGCCACTTGAACCACCAGCGCTCGTACTCCTCGCGCGCGATCATGAAGCGCAGCGGACGCCGGCTCGCCGCGATGAGGAGCAGCGGATCGAGCCCCGAGACGTGATTGCTCGCGACGAGCACGGGACCCTCGGCCGGCAGCTCCAGCGTCTGACGCGGCAGCCCGTGGAAACGCCGGCAGAAAATGCGGTTCAAGCCGTCGAGCCGGTTGAGCCAGCGCCCGCCCCAGTCCGCCTCCTGCGCGGCTTCGCAGGCCTTGAGCGCGCGGCGCCACAGCCAGGCACCGGCGACCACGAGCGCCGCCAGAACGACCCAGCCGTAGCTCACGGTGCCGTCAGTGCAGCGGCGCGGCCGCGGCGCTCGTCGACGCTCGTCAGCATGAGCAGACCCGCGACGAAAAACGCGGAAGTGCCGAGGAGCGCCAGCCGGTGGTTGCCGCCGCTCAGATAGGTGATGAGCCCGTAGCTCAAGGGGCCGACCACCGCGGCGAGCTTGCCCGCGAGCCCCCAGAGGCCGAAGAACTCGGCGGCGCGTCCGGGCGGCGAGAACTGCCCCACGAGTGCGCGCCCCGCGGACTGCACGGCGCCGAGCGCGAGCCCGACCATGTTCGCCACCACCCAGAAGCCGGCACGCGTGTCCACGAAATAGGCGCTGATCAGGGCCGCGGTCCAGATCGCGAGGGTGATCGCGAGCGTGCGTACCGACCCGAGCCGGTCCTGCAGCAGCCCGAAGCCGAACGCGCCGATCGCGGCCGCGATGTTGGCGACGAGGATGAGCACGATGTTGTCGCGCATGGTGAAACCCATCACCTCCTGCGCGTACACGGCGGTGAGCACCACCACCGCGTTGACGCCGCAGTAGTAGACCGCGAGCGTCGCGAGGAAGCGGAAGAGATCCTTGTAGTGCCGCGCGTGCTGCAGCGTGTGTGCCACGCGCCGGAAGCCAAGCCGCAGGTAGCTCTCGCCCGGCGGCAGCGGCTGCGGGCGCGCGCGCTCGCGCAGCCAGAGGAAGGTCGGCAGCGCGGCCACCGCGAATATCGCCGCCGTGATCCAGAGCGTCACCGGCACGTATTCGCTCGCTGACCGCTCGTGCGCCCGCGCCCATTCGATGTAGCCGAGGCACGCGGCGAGCACCAGCAGCCCGCCGACGTAGCCGAGCGACCAGCCGTATCCCGATATGCGCCCGATATTGCGCTCGTTCGAGATCTCGGGCAGGAACGCGGCCACGAAGTCCTCGCCAGTCGAGAACATGAACGTCGCGACGATCACGAGCGTCATGGCGAGCACGATGTCGCCGGGACCGACGAGACCGAGCATGGCCGTGAAGACCACGCAGCCGATCGTGGTCGCGGCGAGGAAGCGCTTCTTGTACGCCCCGTGATCCGCGACGGCGCCGAGCACCGGGGCCGTGAGCAGCACGAGCACGTTCGTGATCGCCATCGCGACGGTCCAGAGCAGCGTCGCGACGTCCTTTGTCTCCGGCGCGCCGGCGACCACACCGACGAAGTAAGCGTTGAAAACGGCGGTGAGAACGACCGTGGTGTAGCCCGAGTTGGCGAAGTCGTACATCGCCCAGGCGAAGATCTCGCGGCGGGCCGGTGGATCGGTCGAACCGGCCGATACGGCGCCTGCACGGGCGGAAGACGAAGCGCCGGTCATGCACGCATCCGCGCGGCTGCCGGGCGACCGCGTATCGGCCCGATCGGCGAAGGAGCGCGTCCGTCGGGTGCCGGATCGCTCGATGTACGGACGCGCGCTGCCATCGGTTCTTGTGATCGCTTCGGCCGGAGCGGAGCATAACCGGCAGCGGCGCACTGTCAACCTCGCCCGCCCGCTCCGCCGCCCGGCTCCAGCCTGTATCCTAGTAGCATCGTCGCAAGCCGACATTCGTCGAGGAGCCGCATGTCCGCCGCGAACACCGTCAGCTCATCCTATATCGCAGAAACCGTGCGCCGGGCGCTCGCGGAGGACGTCGGCGCCGGCGACCTGACCGCCGAGCTCGTCCCCGGGACCGCGCACGCGCGGGCGCGGCTGATCACCCGGGAACCGGCGGTTCTCTGCGGCACCGCGTGGTTCGATGAAGTCTTCCGTCAGCTGGACGAGCGGATTCGGATCGTCTGGGAAGCCGCCGACGGCGACCCCGTTCGACCGAACCAGACGCTTTGCCGACTCGAGGGACCCGCGCGCCCGATCCTCACGGGCGAACGCAGCGCCCTCAACTTCCTGCAGCTGCTCTCCGGGACCGCGACCGCGGCGCGCCGCTACGTCGATGCCGTCGCCGGCACGGGCGCGGTGATCCTCGACACGCGCAAGACGCTCCCCGGGCTGCGCCTGGCGCAGAAGTACGCCGTGCGCTGCGGCGGCGCCGAGAACCACCGGATCGGGCTCTACGACGGCATTCTGATCAAGGAGAACCACATCGCTGCCGCGGGCTCGATCGCTGCGGCGGTGAGCGCGGCACGCGCCCGCGCCCCGGCCGGCGTGTTCATCGAAGTCGAGGTCGAGAATCTCGCGCAGCTGCGCGAAGCGCTCGCGGCGGGCGCGGAACGTATCCTGCTCGACAATTTCACGCTCGAAGACATTCGAGCGGCGGTACGGGAAGCGCGCGGACGCGCGAAGCTCGAAGTGTCGGGCGGCGTGACACTGGAGACCATCCGCCCCCTCGCCGAGACCGGCGTCGACTACATCTCCATCGGCGATATCACCAAGAACGTGCGCGCCGTGGATCTCTCTTTGCGGTTCGACTGAGGAGAGGTGCCGCACCCGGACAGGCAGCCACCCGCTCGACCGGCGGGCGGTGCGCTTCACTTCAATCGTCCGCCGGTGCATCTGGACAGGCTCGACGCGAGAGCCATGCCACGAGGCGATCGCGCATCGATTCGGTGCGAAACGCCTGGATGTGGCCGCCCGGGACGCGCCAGAGCTCCTTCGGCTCCCGCGCGGCTCCGTACAGCCGCTCGGCGTGCGCGATCGGAACGATGCCGTCTTCCTCGCCGTGCACGAGCAGCAGCGGAATCGGCGAGACGCGCGCCACCGAGGCGAGCGGACTGTAGGCGTCGGAAAGCGTCAGGCGCGGCAGCCACTGGAACGGCCACGTGAGCCAGAATCCGGCGAGCTTCTCCTGCGCGATCGCCCGCGGACTCGAGAACGCGCTCTCGACCACGAGCGCACGAATGTCGCGGCGGTAGCCCGAGTGCGCAACGTAACGGATCGCGGCCGCCCCGCCGAGGCTCTGCCCGAAGACGACGATGGGTGCCGACCGGTCGCGGCGTTCGTGGAGGTAGCGCACGGCGGCATCGATGTCCAGCTGAATGCCCCGGAACGACGGCGAGCCGCGCGAGGCGCCGTAGCCGCGGTAGTCGAGCAACAGCACGTCGAAGCCGCGTGCCGGCAGCCAGTAGACGCTCGCGATGTGCGTGCTCACGTTCTCGGCATTGCCGTGGAGGAACAGCACGCGCGCGCAGGCGCTGCCGGCGCCCGGAAGATACCAGGCGTGCAGCCGCACTCCGTCGTCCGCTTCGAGCACGATGTCCTCGTACGCGAGCCCGATGTCGCGCGGCGTGCGCACGTGCTCCGGCAAGGGATAGAAGAACAGGCCGGCGCAGCCCGCGAGCGCGAGCACGAGCGCGGCGGCGCCGAGACGGCGGATCAGAAATAGTAGTACCACGCCAGCAGCACCTCACGCGTCGTCTGCATCGCCTCGCGCCGCCGCACGACGTCGAGTCGCAGCGACGTATCCGGCCCCAGACGCAGGCGCTGGCGCAGCGTCAGCTCGGTGGCGGAGTGCACGTCGCCTGCCGCATAGCGGCGGGCCCGACCTGCCAGCTCCGCGCGCCAGCGCGCCGAAAGGTCGACGAGCGCGCCGGCGGCGACGCCGGCGCCGAGCGCGTAGTCGTTCTGCAGGTGGCCGCTCGCCTCCAGCGCTCCCTCCGCGAGCCAGTACATGAGCCACTGCGGGGCCGGCTCCCAGGCGAGCCCAGCCCCGCCTTCGGCGCGAAACACGAGCGGCTCCGTCCCGTTCGCGAGCGTCTCGCGCGCGAAGCCGACGTCGACGCGCCACGAAACGGGCTTGAGCAGCTGATCCCGCGGCGACAGCGACGTGATGTTGACGAGGCCGAGCTGCTGCAGCCGCACCGCGTCGTCGTGCGCGCGGTGCCGCAGCCGCAGCGCGAGGAACTCGATGCCGGCGCCGCGGTTGTACCCTTCTTCCGGGTCGAGCAGATCGTGATACGCCGGCCGCAGCTGCAGCTCCCGGAACGTCTCGCCGCGGGCGCGGCCGACGCCGATACCGGCGCGCGCCGAGCGGTGGCCCTGATCGGGGCGCACCGCCGGCGCCGGCGGCGGCGACTCGTCGCCGACGGCGAGGCGGCTGCGCGCGAGCAGCAGCTCGCGCAGCCGCGCCGCCGCCGCGTCGTTGTCGGTGACGCGTCCGCGCAGACGTTCGTACTCGAGGTACTCGAACGCGAGCTCGAGCACCCGGGCGCGCTCGAGCTCCGGTAGCTCGGCGATCGGCCCCCGGTCGAGCGGTGCGCGGCCGAGCGCGAGCTGTTTCGCGAGCGCCACCCGTTCGGGCGCGAGACGCGCCGCCCGGTGCCGCAGGATAGTGCTGCGCGCCGGCCGGTAGGTCGCGCGCCGCAGCAGTCCCGGCTCCTCGGTGACCGCACGCACGGTGTCGGCCGGAATCACCCAGAGGGGAAATCGCGCGGTGAACCGGAGCTCCGGGCGCGCGACGTCGAAGAGCGACAGCAGATGATAGGAGCAGTTCTCGTCGAAGAAGTAGTAGTCGAAGCGCACCGGCCCGAGCTCCCACACGTGCATCAGGATCAGCTCGATCTCCTCCTCGGTGAACTCGAGCTCGTACTCCCAGATGTCCCGGTTCTCGAGGTCGTTGTACTCGGTGACCTTGGCGTAGTACGGCGAGATCGAGAACAGCCCGGGGTAGCCACCGAAGATGCCCTTAACAGCGAACACCAGCCCGCTGGTCTCGTCGGTCGCCGCCGCGTAGTTGATCGCGTACGCGAGCAGGCGCGTGCGCTCGTCCTGGTCGCGCGCGTCCACGCGCAGCAGCGTGTGGCCGTAGAGCGACGCGGGATTGTTGAGATACGCGGCCGGAAAGACGAGCGTCAGCGCCTGCGGATTGAGCGCCGCACGCCAGGCGCGATAGCGCGCGCACGGCTGCTCCGGGAGGCGCGCCGGATCGAAGCCGAGCTCGCGCTTGAGCCAGTGATAGCGGGCGATGAAGCGGCATTGCGGGTTCTGCCGCTCCGGCGTCTCGGCCACCGTCGAGAAGAACGCGGCGAGCGTCGCCTCGAGCTCGCTCGCGGGATTGGTCTTGCCGTCGGGCGCGTTGAAGAACTCCGGGTCGTCGGCGTGACTCTCGACGCCGGGAAACAGCACGTTCGGCCGGTAGTGCAGCAGCGCATGCCACTGCGGCGCGTCCGCGAGGCGCTTCGCGCGCGCCGCGGCGATCAGCTCGTCGAGATAGTCGTTCGCTTTCGCCGCGAGCGGCAGGCCAAAGAGCAGCAGGCACAACAGCGCGCGCGCCATGAAGCGATGGTGCAGGAACCGGGGCCGGAAAAAAAGACACCCGGCGATGCGCCGGGTGTCCGGATGGAACGAGCGTCGCTCAGATGCTGGCCGAATAGATCGCGAGCGTCTCGCTCTCCGCCAGCACCTGCTTCAGGCCGGCGACGATCTCATCGGTCGAGGCGCGCTCCGACGCGAAGATGCGGCCGAAGTTCGCTTTGGTCGTCGTGAAGAATGCCGTCTTGTCGGCGGGACGGACGCCGATGAGCGCGGCCAGCGAGTCGAGCGCTTCGCCTTCCCCCGACCGACATGTCGCGGGCGAGCTTCTCCTTGTTGCCGTCGATGAACATCGAGAGCTTCTAGTTCGATCTGACCACGCCGTCCTGCGTGCAACCCGACGTGCCCGACGAAATGCCGAACGTCTGGCTGCCGAACGTGCCGTTGGTCGTCGCGGCGAGCACCTGCGGCACCACACCGCGCTGCCCATCGAAGAGCTTGCTGCCCCAACCGCAGCTGCCCACGTTGTTCTCGCCCGCCGCCATGCCGGCGACCGGGAACAGGCTCACGAGAGCGACCGCCAGAACTTTCTTGTTGCGCATTCGCGTTTCTCCATTGAATTGGCTGGTGTGGTCGAGTTGCGAACCACAACACTCTCTTATAGGTGAGGCGGAAAAGCCGTCAAGGAACACCCGCCGGACGCCCCGGTCAGTCAGTGCATCGCGCGATCGGCGAAGAGAATGACGAGCACCCCGGCCGCGATGAGCACGAGCTGCTGGGCGGTCGCGCTCAGCGCGGGCCGCCGGTGCAGACCGGGAATGAGATCGGCGACGGCGATGTAGATGAAGCTCGCCGCGGCCGCGGCCAGAACGTAGGGTATTGCCGCCAGGACCCAAGACAGCGAGAAGTACGCCGCCACACCCCCCGCCACCATGGTCAGGCCCGAAAGCGCGTTGTAGAGCAGCGCCCGCGCGCGCGAGTAACCGCTCATGAGAAGGACGGCGAAATCGCCGAGCTCCTGCGGCACCTCGTGGGCGATGACGGCGATCGCCGTCACGATGCCGAGATGCACGTCCGCGAGAAACGCGGCCGCGATCAGCACGCCGTCGACGAAATTGTGAATGCCGTCGCCGACGAGTATCAGGCTCCCGGCGGCCGCGTTGCGGGCCTGCTCGACCGCGCCGTCGTGGGCGTGCGCTGCGCCGTCGCCCGGGCTGCCGTGCACCTCGCAGTCGTACGTATGGCAGTGCCGCCAGATGACCATCTTCTCGAGCAGGAAGAAGCCGAGCAGCGCGATCAGCACCGTGAGCGCGATGCCGTGCGCCGTGACGCCGGCGGCTTCGAGCGCGTGCGGCAGCAGCGCGAGGAACGCGCCGCCGAGCAGCGTGCCGACGGCGAAGCTCAACAGGGCGGGCAGCAGACGTTCGCGCACCCGATCGGACAGGAGCAGCAGCACGCCGGCGCCGAGCACGCCGAGCACGCCGCCCGCGACGGTGAGCGCGACGATCCAGGCAAGCGGGTTCATACGGCGGGGTTTGTGGTTATCGGAATCGCGGCATCATACCCGATTCCGATCGGGTCCGGGCGAAAACCTAGGCGAGCCAGATGAGCGACGCCATGCGGCCCGTCGCACCGTCGCGCCGGTGCGAGAAGAAGAGCTCCGGCTGCGAGGCCGTGCAGTACCGGCCGCCGTAGATCGCGCGCACGCCGAGCGCCTCGAGGCGCTGACGCGCGATCCCGTAGAGATCCAGGTACCATTTGCCCGTGCGCGCGGGCGCGAACGTGGCTGCGGCTTCGGCGTGCCGCGACACGAATGCCTCGCGCACCTCGTCACCGACCTCGTACGCCCGGGGACCGATCGCCGGACCGAGCCACGCGAGCCGGTCCTCCGGCGGCGCGCGCAGCGCCGATAGTCCCTGCTCGATCACCCCGCCGGCCAGCCCGCGCCAGCCGGCATGCAGCAGCGCGACTTCCGTGCCGGCGCGATCGCACAGGAAGATCGGCAGACAGTCGGCGGTGAGCACTGCGCAGATCACGCCGCGCGCCCGCGTGTAGGCGCCGTCCGCCCGCGTACCGGGCGCAGCCCGCGCCGCATCGACCACGTCGGCGCCGTGCACCTGCTCCAGCCATACCGGCTCCGCCGGCAGCGCGGCGCGCAGGCGCGCACGGTTCTCGCGCACGTGCGCCGGGTCGTCGCCAACGTGCGCCCCGAGATTGAACGAACGATACGCGCCCCGGCTCACGCCGCCCGCGCGCGTCGTGACGAGCGCACGCACCGACGCGGGCGCCGGCCAGTCGGGCACGATGAACTGCGGTGTGCCTTGTGTCCGCTCGTCGTGCATTTTCTCGATGGCTACGATCCCGGCAAAGGGCGCAGCGGTCAAGTCGACGCGGCCGTCGCGCCCGACGTATCCCGGTCGTTCGTCCCGGAGTTGGAAATCGGCAGTGGGCGAGTCAGCGTCCCGCGTCGCGAACGGTTTGTCGGTGGCCTCATGCGGAACGGCAATATCGGCGTTTCGCGGCGAGACCAGGCGGATCGGGCGGGTTCCGGGAAACAGTCTGCAGACGCGCCGGCGTTCGCTCGGAGCCGCACGCTTGCCATCGGAGCGACGGGCTGGCCGAAGGGGATGAACACACGAACGGCGCTGTTCCAGCGCCGTTCGTTCGCCCTACGCCGCGCTCGGACGCGACGGCTGGCGGCGCGGCGGCTGAGTGGCCGGCGCAGCGGCTTGCGGCTGCTTTTTCTTCTTCTCCTTCGGCCGCGCCTTGCCGTGGGTGCCGCGAAAGAGCTTGCCACGGCGGGTGCGGATGTCGCCTTTGCCCATGGTGGCCTCGTCAGCTTTGGGATGCGATGCCGTGCGCGACGGCGCTCTATTCTTTAATGACTGTGATCGGATTTGTAAAGAGCACCGAGTTCGGAATGAGGATGCGGCGCGCTTCCTGCTGCAGCGTCGTGTAGCGCAGATCGATCGCGACAACGGTGCCCTCGTGGCCGCTTACGCTGATGCGGTCGTTCACGCCGAAAGGACGATAGAGCAGCAGCAGCACGCCGGCGAGCAGGTTCGAGATCGTATCCTTCAGCGCGAATCCGAGCGCGAAGCCGGTGAGGCCGAGCCCCGCGACTAGCGCAGCGATGTTCACGCCGAGCGTCCCGAGCGCCGTGACGACACCGAGACCGATCAGCGTGAAGCGCGCGGTGCGCGACAGGAGCGCCGCCACGAGCATGTTGATGCGCGCGAGCCCCGTCACCCGGCGGACGGCGCGATCGGCGATGACCGCAGCCACCCAGAACGCCGCCACGATCGCAGCCGAGACCAGCAGCCGCGGCCCCCAGCGCACGGCGAGCTCCTGCAGGTGATCGGCTGCGGATGCGAACGAAGCGGGCTCCACGGCTCAGCGGGCGAGCGGCCGCCCGCACCCCTTCGACACGCGGTGCGCAGCCGCCCTTACTCGTGCACTCATGATCTTTAACGTCTCCGTCGCGAGGACCGCGGACTTCGCGCGGCCGGCGCGCCGCGCGTGCGCGCCCGGCGGCCGCTCCGCTCGGCGGACGAGGGCGGCGCCAGGCCCGCCGCAGCATAGAGCGCGTCCCGCTCCGCCGGCTCGAGCTCCATCGACCGGCCGGGCCGCAGCGTCCGCGGCAGATGCACGGGGCCGTAGCGGACCCGGATGAGCCGACTCACCCTGGCGCCGACCGCCTCCCACATGCGCCGCACCTCGCGGTTGCGACCTTCGCGGATCACGACATGGTACCAGCGGTTCGCCCCGGTGCCCCCGGCTTCCCGAATCGTCTCGAACCGCGCCGGCCCGTCTTCCAGGATCACACCCGTGGTCAGGCGCTTCAGCGCCTCCGGCGTCACTTCGCCGAGAATCCGCACGGCGTACTCGCGCTCGATCCCGCTCGACGGGTGCATGAGCCTGTGCGCGAGCTCCCCGTCGGTCGTGAAGAGCAGCAGGCCCGAGGAGTTGAGATCGAGGCGCCCGATCGCGATCCAGCGCCCGGCGCGCAGAACCGGAAGGTTCTCGAATACGGTCGCCCGGCCTTCCGGGTCGCGGCGCGTGGTCACCTCCCCTTCGGGCTTGTGGTACGCGAGCACCCGCGGCTTGGGTGCGAGCGCCGCGCGGGGCACGGGCCGACCGTCGATGCAGACGCGCTGACCGGGCCGCACCCGATCCCCGAGCCGTGCCGGGCGTCCGTCCACGGTCACACGTCCCTGCTCGATCCAGCGCTCCATCTCGCGGCGCGAACCGGCGCCGGCGCGCGCCAGCACTTTCTGCAGCTTCTCGCTGCCCGCGTCGCTTCCGCGAACGGCTCCGGGGCGTCTCATGGGATCAGAAGAGGATCGCACATCGCTGCGGCGGACCGCACCCGCGGCACGAGCACGGCGGCCCGCCACGCCAGCGTCGCGCACCGGCGAGCCGCGCAACTCGCCCGTCTCCCGGTTCAGCTGCCGGATGAGCTGGAGTCCGCGTAGAGCGGCGTCCGCTCCACGGATTCCGCCGCGTTCGCGGCCTGCTCGGGCCTCTCGCCGTCCTCCGCGCCGCCCGCCGCTCGCTCGGCCTGCGCCTCGGAGCCCGGCTCGGCCCCGCTGCCGCCGTCGTGCGCGGCCGCCGGATCTCCGGCACCGGCCTTGCCGTCGAGCTCGGCGGCGATCGCGCCGATGTCGCGCAGCTCCGCGAGCGGCGGCAGGTCCTCGAGCTTGCTCAGATTGAAGTACTCGAGGAACGCGCGCGTCGTGCCGTAGAGCACCGGCCGCCCCGGGACCTCCTTGCGCCCGACCTCGCGGATCCAGCCGCGCGCGAGCAGCGTCTTGATGATCTCCGTGCTCACGGCGACGCCGCGAATCTCCTCGATGTCGCCGCGCGTCACCGGCTGGCGATAGGCGATGATCGCCAGCGTCTCGAGCAGTGCGCGCGAGTAGCGCGCCGGGCGCTCCTCGACGAGACGCGCGAGGAAGGCGCTGTATTTCTCGCGCGTCTGCAGGCGATAGCCCTTGTCGATCCGCTTGAGCTCGATGCCCCGCTCCGCGTATTCGGCTTCGAGCTGCTCGAGCGCGGCGCGGATCTCCTCGCGCGCCGGGCGCGAGTCCTCGGGAAACATATCGGCCATGCGCTCGATCGTGAGCGGCTGGCCCGCGACCAGGAGCGCCGCCTCGACGATGTTCTTGAGCTCGTTCGGTTCCCCGCTCATCAGGCGGCCGCCTTCACGTGAATGGGCGCGTAGGGCTCTTGCTGTATCACGACGATCAAAGCCTCCTTCAGCAGCTCGAGCACCGCCATGAAGGTCACCACCAGACCGAGGCGGCCCTCGCGCGGTTCGAACAACGATTCGAAACTGACGAACTCGGCGGCGTTGACGCGCGCGAGGATTTCGGTCATGCGCTCGCGCACCGACAGCGCCTCGAGCTGCACGCGATGATGGCGGTAGAGCGCCGCCCGCTCCATGACCTGGCGGAACGCGTCGATCAGCTCGTACAGCTGCACGTTCGGCAGCGGCTTGCGGTGCGGCAGGTAATCGGTGTTGATCGCGACCACATGGATGTCGCGCCCGACCCGCGGCAGCCGGTCGATGTTCTCCGCCGCCTGGCGGTAGCGCTCGTACTGCTGCAGCCGGCGCACGAGCTCGGCGCGCGGATCCTCCTCCTCTTCCTCGCCCGCGGTCTGCGGACGCGGCAGGAGCATGCGCGACTTGATCTCGGCCAGCATCGCGGCCATCACGAGATACTCCGCCGCGAGCTCGAGCTTGAGCTCCTGCATGAGCTCGATGTACGCCATGTACTGGCGCGTCACCTCCGCGATCGGGATGTCGAGGATGTCGATGTTCTGCTTGCGGATGAGGTAGAGCAGCAGGTCAAGCGGCCCCTGGAAGGTTTCCAGGAACACCTCGAGCGCATCCGGCGGAATGTAAAGGTCCTCCGGCAGCTGCACCACGGCGTCGCCGCGCACCACGGCGATCGGGCGGGCGGCGGCGTTCTGCTCGACGGGCGTCGTCATTTGTACCCGAGGCCCATCGCGTCGCGGACTTCGACGAGCGTTGCTTCCGCGACTTCGCGCGCCTTGCGCGTGCCGTCGGCGAGGATCGTGCGGACGGTGGCGGGGTCGCGCTCGAGCTCGGCGGCGCGCGCCTGGATCGGCGCGAGCTCCGCCAGGACGGCCTCGATCACCGGGCGCTTGCATTCGAGGCACCCGATTCCGGCCGTGGTGCAGCCGGCGCGCACCCACTGCTGCGTCTTCTCGTCGGAATAGACGGCGTGGAACTGCCAGACCGGACATTTGTCGGGATCGCCCGGGTCCGAGCGCCGCACGCGCGCCGGATCGGTCGGCATGGTCCGCAGCTTCTCCTCCACCTGCTGCGGCGGATCACGCAGGCTGATGGCGTTGCCGTACGACTTCGACATCTTGCGGCCGTCGAGGCCGGGCATCCGCGACGCCGGCGTGAGCAGCGGCTGCGGCTCGGGCAGGATGATCTTTCCGCCGCCCTCGAGGTAGCCGTACAGCCGCTCGCGGTCGCCGAGCGAAATGTTCTTCTGCCGCTCGAGGAGCGCCCGCGCGCGGTCGAGCGCCTCGCGCTCGCCGCGCTCGAGCCAGGCGGCGCGCAGCTCGCGATAGAGCTTCGCGTTCTTGCGGCCGAGGCGCACGATCGCCTCCTCGGCCAGCTGCTCGTAGCCCGGCTCGCGCCCGTACAGGTGATTGAACCGCCGCGCCACCTCGCGCGTGAGCTCGATGTGCGGCACCTGGTCCTCCCCGACCGGCACATACGACGCCCGGTAAATGAGGATGTCGGCGCTCTGCAGCAACGGATAACCGAGAAAGCCGTAGGTCGCGAGGTCCTTGTCCTTGAGCTGCTCCTGCTGATCCTTGTACGTCGGAACGCGCTCGAGCCACGAGAGCGGCGTGATCATCGACAGCAGCAGGTGCAGCTCGGCGTGCTGCGGCACGCGCGACTGGACGAAGATCGTCGCGTAGTTCGGGTCCACGCCGGCCGCGAGCCAGTCCGTGACCATGTTCCAGACGTTTTCCTCGATGATGTGCGGGTCTTCGTAGTCCGTGGTGAGCGCATGCCAGTCGGCCACGAAGAAGTAGCAGTCGTACTCGTTCTGCAGCCGCACCCAGTTCTTGAGCACGCCGTGATAGTGCCCGAGGTGCAGCGCGCCCGTCGGGCGCATGCCGGAGAGCACTCGCGGCGCTTCGACCGAGAGAACGGCGCTCATGCGTCAGAGCCCCACGGCCCGGGTGACGAGGTCGTGGAAGAACTGCACCGGGGGCATCAAGATCAGCGACAGCACGCCGGTTGCGAGCAGCGCGAGCAGGATGAAGAAGCCGTACGGCTCGAGGCGGCTCAGCTGCCACGCGAGCGGGCCGGGCAGGATCCCCACGGCCACGCGGCCGCCGTCGAGCGGCGGCACGGGGAGGAGGTTTAGCACCATGAGGACGAGGTTGATGCCGATCCCCCAGATGCCCATGTGGACGAGCGGCACGGCGACCCACGCCGCACCCGCAGGAAGCAAAGTGCCGACCTTGATGGCGAGCGCCCAGAGCATCGCCATCAGGAAATTCGCGGCGGGCCCCGCGGCCGCGACGATCGCCATGTCGCGCTTCGGATGCCGCAGGTTTTCCCAGGTGACGGGCACGGGCTTCGCCCAGCCGAATATGAACGGCCGGCCGCCGCTCAGGTAGCCCAGGATGAGCAGGCTCGCCGGCACGATGATAGTGCCGACCGGATCGATGTGCTTGATTGGGTTGAGCGTGAGCCGACCCAGACGCTGCGCCGTCGGATCGCCGAGATGCTTCGCCACCCAGCCATGCGCCACTTCGTGCACGGTGATTGCGAACAGAACAGGCAGGATCGCTACCGCGATTTCCTGAGGGAGGGTTAATTCGCCCATCGCGCCCGGCAGTATAACAGGCCGCGCCGCCGCGATGCATGACCCCGGACCGGGCGCTCGCGGGCGACGCTCACGCGTGCACGGCCGGCTCGAAGTCGGCGGTGTCGCCGCGGCCGCGGCGCGCGATCCGGGCCGACCCGTCCTCGAGCACGACGACCGTCGTCGGCTCCCAGCCGCAGTTGCCGCCGTCGATCACGAGATCCACCTGGTGCTCCAGGCGGGCGCGTATCTCCTCGGCGTCGTGCTGCGGCAGCTCTTCGCCGGGCAGGATGAGCGTCACGCTCATGAGCGGCTCGCCCAGCTCCGCGAGGAGCGCCTGCGCGATCCTGTGGTCCGGGACGCGCAGCCCGATCGTCCGGCGCCGCGGATGCTGCAGCCGCCGCGGTACCTCGCGCGTGGCCGGCAATATAAAGGTGTAGGGGCCGGGCGTATGCGCGCGCAGGATGCGGTAATCCCTGTTGCTGACCCGCGCGTAGACCGCCACCTCGGAGAGGTCGCGGCAGACGAGCGTGAAGTTGTGCTGGTCGTCGAGCTGACGAATGCGGCGTATGCGTTCCATCGCCGCCTTGTCGCCGATGTGGCACCCGAGCGCGTAGCTCGAATCGGTCGGGTAAACGATGACGCCGCCGTCGCGAATGATCTCGACCGCGCGCCTGATAAGGCGCGGCTGCGGGTTGACCGGGTGAATCTGGAAAAACTGGGCCATGGAGCGGGATTCCGTGGCGCCTCAGCCAAAGGCCCGGCGCAGCGCCGGCGCCTCGCATATCGGCGTGAGCTCCGCCGGCAACTCCTGCAGGCGCCCGACGTCGATCCACTGCTGCTCCGGCCCATGGTAATCGGAGCCGGCGGAAGCGAAAAGCTCGAGCTCCAGCGCGAGCCGTGCGAGGTGCGCGGTAGCGGCCGGCGGCTGCGCACCCGAGATCACCTCGAGCGCCTCACCGCCGCAGGCGCGAAACTCCTCCAGCAGGCGCCGCAGCTTCCCGCCGCTCAACATATACCGCGCGGGATGGGCCATGACGGCGACGCCGCCGGCGCCCCGTATCCAGCCCACGGCTTCTTCGAGCGCCGCCCAGCGGCCGGGCACGTGCGCGACGCGCCCGCGCCCGAGGTACTGCTTGAACGCCTGCCCCATGGTCGCGACGCACCCTTGCCGCACCAGAGCGCGCGCGAAGTGCGTGCGGGATACCACCGCCCCCTTGGCCAGGCTGCGTGCCCGCTCGTAGGCACCTTCGATGTTCTTCTTGCGCAGCCGCCGTCCGATTTCCTCCGCCCGCCACTCCCGGAACTCGCGCAGCCGCGCGAGCCCGGCCTGAAGCGGCGCGTGCGTCACGTCCACGCCGAGACCGACGACATGCACCGTCTGATGGCTCCAGGTGACAGAGATCTCGACCCCCGGAACGAGGCGCAGCCCGAGTCGCGCCGCCGCGTCACGCGCTTCCGCAACGCCGTCCGTCGCGTCGTGGTCCGTCAGCGCGAGCGTCCGCACGCCGTTCGCGTGCGCACGCTCGACGAGCTCGCTCGGCGTGAGCGTGCCGTCCGAGCACGTGCTGTGCGTATGGTAGTCATGACCAGTCATCCGGACGGCACCCTGCGGCGAAAGAAAACCCGCTATAGTTGGGGTTATGGGTCTGCTCGCCGATTCGCCGCCAAGTCTCGCCGAAGCCGTGGGCCGCTACAAGAACACTGCGGCCGCCGTCATCGAAGCCTACGACCTGCTCGACGTCCCGCCTGCGCATCAGGTCTCCCCGCGGCTCCTCGACGCCGCGCTGCGGGAGCGTATGGACGCGATGCAGCACCTGGAAGCGGACGCCACCGCGGGAGACGCGCGCACCGCCGCCCGCCTCGTCGACGAGGCCATCCACCTCCTCATGGATCTCTCCGCCTGGGCGCAGCGTCTGGGGCTCGACGACATCGAGCCCCGCTTCGACGAGCTCATGCTGGCGCTCGCGGACTGGGCGGTGAGCCGGGGCGGCGAAGTGCACATGATCGGGCCGCTCGCCGACGCGCTCGCGAAACGGGCCAACCGCGAGCACGACCTCGCGGCGCTCGAGCGCCTTACCCGGCTCGGCACGCGCATCATCCGCTCGACCGCACCCCGGGCGCGCGGCGCGTCCGGGCCGCCCCATCCCGATTCACCGTGGCGTCTGCTCCATCTGAACTGCGGCATCGTCGCCACGCGCACCCGCAACCCGGCGCTCATGGAGCACGTGTTCGAGGAGCTCGTCCGCAACCTCCCGACCGAAGCGCCGCGCTTCTTCGCGGAAGGCATGCAGCAGCTGGAGAGACTCGACTTTCCGCTCGCCGCGCGGGCCGTAATGGCGCGCTATTTCGATCGCTGGACGCGCCCGCGCATGAACTGAGGCGGCCGCGGTTGCGCCTCGCGGCGGCCGTGGTGGACAATTGCCGGACGATACTCGGCGCCCGGCCGGTGTGCGCATGAAGCTCCTCTACGACCTGATCCCGCTGCTCCTTTTCTTCGCCGCGTTCAAGGCGTACGACATCTACGTCGCCACCGCCGTGGTGATCGCGGCAACCGCGGCCCAGGTCGCCGTTTCCTGGCTGCGCACGCGCCGCGTGGAAACCATGCCGCTCGTGACGCTCGGCGTGCTCGTCGTCTTCGGAGGGCTGACGCTCGGGCTGCGCGACGACACGTTCATCAAGTGGAAGCCGACGCTCGTCTACTGGCTGCTCGCCGCGCTGGTGCTCGGCAGTCAGTGGCTGGGCCGCGCGACACTGATCGAGCGCCTGCTCGGCAAACAGATCCACCTGCCGCGGGCCGTGTGGGCGCGCCAGAACCTCGCCTGGGGCGTCTTCTTCGCCGCGCTCGGCGTGCTCAATCTGTACGTCGCGTTTTTCTTCCGCCCGGACCTCGACCCGGCGGCCCGCCAGGCGATCTGGGTCAACTTCAAAGTGTTCGGCCTGCTCGGCCTGACGCTGCTGTTCCTGCTGATACAGGGCGTGCTGCTCGCCCGCCATCTGAACGAGCCGCCCGCGAAGAACGGCTCGGGCGGCGCCGCGCCCTGAGCCCGGGAGAGCCCGCATGTACTACGTCATCAAGGCCACCGACCATCCCGGCAGCCTCGAGCGACGTCTCGCCGCGCGCCCGGCCCATCTCGCCCGCCTGCAGGAGCTGCAGCGCGCCGGAAGGCTGCTGCTCGCCGGACCGCTTCCCGCGATAGACGCGGAAGATCCGGGGCCGGCCGGCTACACCGGAAGCCTCATCGTCGCCGAGTTCGACTCGCTCGAAGAGGCCCGCCGCTGGGCGGATGCCGATCCTTATATGGAGGCCGGCGTCTACGCGAGCGTGACGGTGGAGCCGTTTCGCAAAGTGTTGCCATAATGAATGTTCCTGCGGCCGTCGAAGCGAGGCTGCGCGAAGCACTGCAGCCCGAGACCGTGACCGTGACCGATGAGAGCGCCGAGCACGCCGGACATCCCGGCGCCCGCCACGGCGGCGGCCACTACGCCCTCACGATCGTCGCCGCCGCTTTCGCCGGAAAGCCGCTGCTCGAGCGCCATCGCCTGATCTACGCGGCGCTCGGCGACCTGATGGGGCGCGAGATCCACGCACTGCGTATCGAGGCGCTCGCACCCGATGATCTCTGAGCGAATCAACGAGAGGGTTTCCAGCATGCCGTACCGTTCCCCGGCGCTCGCGGCGCTCATCGCGCTGCTCGCGCTCGGCGCCTGCCAGCCGGCGCCTACCGAGACCGGCAAGGTGATCGCGACCGTCAACGGCCAACCGATCACCGAGGCCGAGTTCCAGCAGTACCTGCAGCTGCGGCAGCAGCGCGAGCCGCTCGCGGCCGAAGACCAGCGGAAGCTGCTCGACGAGATGATCGATCGCGTGCTGCTTACGCAGCGCGCGGAGGCCGACGGCATCGACGACGACCCGGAGGTACGGCACCTGCTCGCGCGCATGCGCGAGAACATCCTGGTGCAGACGCTGATCGGGCGGATGCTGCAGGAGTCGCCGATCACGGAGGAGGAGCTGAGGCAGCGCTTCGAAACGGAGGTCGCCGCGACGCACAAGACCGAGTATCTCGTGCGCCACATCCTCACCAAGGACGAGGAAGAGGCGCGGGAGATCATCAGCGAGCTCAAGACCAAGAAAGCCGACTTCGCCAAGCTCGCCAAACAGAAGTCGATCGACGTGCAGTCAGGCAACCGCGGCGGAAGCCTCGGCTGGATCAATCAGGGAATGGTGGTGCCCGAATTCTTCCAGGGCGTGACGCGCCTCGAGAAGGGCGCCATCTCCCCCGAGCCGGTGCAGTCGGAGTTCGGATGGCACGTCATCCGGGTGGACGACACGCGGCCGGCGAAGATCCCGACTTTCGAGGAGTTCATGGCCGATCCGCAGACCCGGACGAACTTCCAGCGCAAGCTGCAGG
>DATCLR010000076.1:0-5506 GCA_036563785.1 Burkholderiales bacterium
CGAGATGGTGATGCCGGGCGATAACGTCAAGATCACGGTGTCGCTCATCTCCCCGATCGCGATGGAGGAGGGCCTGCGCTTCGCGATCCGCGAAGGCGGCCGCACCGTCGGCGCCGGTGTCGTGTCGAAGGTGGTGGAGTAGGGGAACGGGACGGGGAACGCACGCGGAGGGGAAGCGCGGTCAATTGATCAAGATTACCGCCCCCCGCTCCGCGGCCCTCGTGCCTGGCGTGAGGCCATGGCGACGATCCGACAAGACGACCTGATCCAGAGCGTCGCCGACGCGCTGCAGTACATCTCGTACTACCATCCGGTGGACTACATCACCGCGCTGGGCGAGGCGTACAAGGCGGAACAGTCGCCGGCGGCGCGGGATGCCATCGCGCAGATCCTCACCAACTCGAGGATGTGCGCCGAAGGGCATCGCCCGATCTGCCAGGACACGGGCATCGTCGTCGCGTTCCTCAAGGTCGGCATGAACGTGCGCTGGGATGCGCGCCTGTCGCTCGCCGAGATGGTGAACGAGGGCGTGCGGCGCGCGTATCTGGATCCGGACAACAAGCTGCGCGCTTCGATCCTCGCGGATCCCGCGGGCAGCCGCAAGAACACGGGCGACAACACGCCCGCGGTGATTCACTACGAGATCGTGCCCGGCGATACAGTCGAGGTCACCCTGGCCGCTAAGGGCGGCGGCTCCGAGAACAAGTCGAAGTTCACGATGCTGAATCCTTCGGATTCGATCGTGGACTGGGTGCTTAAGACCGTGCCGACCATGGGCGCCGGCTGGTGTCCGCCGGGCATTCTCGGGCTCGGTATCGGCGGGACCGCCGAGAAGGCGATGGTGCTCGCCAAAGAGGCGCTCATGGAGCCGATCGACATTCACGTGCTGAAGGCGCGCGGACCGTCGAACCGGATCGAGGAGCTGCGGCTCGAGCTTTACGAGAAGGTGAACGCGCTCGGCATCGGCGCGCAGGGGCTGGGCGGCCTCGTGACGGTGCTCGACGTCAAGATCAAGGATTACCCGACGCACGCCGCGAGCCTGCCCGTCGCCATGATCCCGAACTGCGCGGCCACCCGGCACGTGCATTTCGTGCTCGACGGCAGCGGTCCGGCGCGGCTCGATCCGCCGGATCTCTCGCAGTGGCCGCAGGTCGAATGGGCGCCGGCGCCGAGCGCACGGCGGGTGAACCTCGATACGCTGACGCGCGAGGAGGTGGCATCCTGGAAGCCGGGCGAGCGCCTGCTCCTCACGGGGCGCCTGCTCACCGGGCGCGACGCGGCCCACAAGCGCCTCGTCGACATGATCGCGAAGGGCGAGAAGCTGCCCGTCGACTTCCGCAATCGCGTCATATATTACGTCGGCCCGGTCGATCCGGTGCGCGACGAGGTGGTTGGGCCGGCGGGGCCGACGACGGCGACGCGCATGGACAAGTTCACCGAGGCCATGCTCGCCCACACGGGCCTGCTCGCGATGGTGGGGAAAGCCGAACGCGGTCCCGCGGCGATCGAGGCGATCAAGAAGCATCGGGCCGCCTATCTGATCGCCGTCGGCGGTGCGGCCTACCTGGTGTCGAAGGCGATCCGCGCGGCGCGCGTGGTGGCGTTCCCGGACCTCGGGATGGAGGCGGTCTACGAGTTCGAGGTCAAGGACATGCCGGTCACGGTCGCGGTCGACGCCAACGGCACCTCGGTGCACGAAACCGGCCCGGCCGAGTGGCGGGTCAAGATCGGCAAGATCCGGGTAGCATAGTCGTACGGAGGATTACTACAGGCCAGTAGCTCAATCGGCAGAGCGGCGGTCTCCAAAACCGCAGGTTGGGGGTTCGATTCCCTCCTGGCCTGCCATTCGATTTCAGCGGTACGTATGGCAGACAAGATAAAGCTCACGCTCGCGGTGCTGGCGCTGGCCGCCGGCATCGGCGGTTTCTATTACCTCGCCGATCAGCCCGCGTTCGTGCGCGTGCTGATCGTGCTCGGAGCCGCCGCGGTCGCGATCGCGTTCGGCTATCCGACCGAGCCCGGCCGCCGGCTGTGGGAGTTCGTGAAGGCCGCGCGGGCCGAGCTGCGCAAGGTGGTCTGGCCGAGCGGCCGCGAAACCGTGCAGGTGACGATCGTCGTGTTCGCGATGGTGCTGCTGGTCGCGCTGTTCCTGTGGGTGGTCGATTGGGGGCTGCTCAAGATCATGCGCGCGATAACCGGGCAGGGGGCCTGATCCCATGGCGATGAAGTGGTACGTCGTGCACACCTATTCCGGCTTCGAGAAGCAGGTGGTGCGCTCGCTCAAGGAGCACATCAAGAACTCCGGCTTGCAGCACAAGTTCGGCGAGATCCTCCTGCCGACCGAAGAGGTCGTGGAGATGAAGAGCGGCCAGAAGCGCACGAGCGAACGCAAGTTCTTCCCGGGCTACGTGCTCGTGCAGATGGAGATGGACGACGACACCTGGCATCTGGTGAAGAACGTCCCGAAAGTGAGCGGCTTCATCGGGGGAACGGCCAAGAAGCCGACGCCGATCTCCGACAAGGAGGCCGAGGCGATCATCCGCCAGGTGAAGGAGGGCGTGGAGAAGCCGAAGCCCAAGTTCTCGTTCTCGGCCGGCGAGCAGGTGCGCGTCATCGACGGCCCGTTCCAGGACTTCAACGGCACGGTCGAGGACGTCAACTACGAGAAGAACAAGCTGCGGGTGTCGGTTTCGATCTTCGGGCGCATGACGCCCGTGGAGCTCGACTTCTCACAGGTGGAGAAGGCGTGACGTGACGCGAAGGCGCGGGATCGGGAGGGCGTGAGCGCGAAGCGCGCCTCTCCTTCCCGGCCCGGGGCTCGCATGTTCTGCAACAGGAGCGAGGAGCCCGAATCCGGTAGGGCGCTCGGACTCGCAGGAGAGAATCAGTGGCAAAGAAAGTAACGGCCTACGTGAAACTGCAGGTACCGGCCGGCTCGGCGAACCCCTCGCCGCCGATCGGTCCGGCGCTGGGTCAGCACGGCCTCAACATCATGGAGTTCTGCAAGCAGTTCAACGCGCAGACCCACAAGATGGAGAAGGGCCTGCCGATCCCGGTGATCATCACCGTCTACAGCGACAAGAGCTTCACCTTCGTGCTGAAGACGCCGCCGGCCACCGTGCTCATCAAGAAGGCGCTCGGCATCGAGAAGGGCTCGAGCGTCCCGAACCGCGACAAGGTCGGCAAGATCACCCGCAAGCAGCTCGAGGAGATCGCCAGGATCAAGATGCCCGACCTCAACTGCCACGGCGACCTCGAGGCCGCCGTGCGCATGATCGCCGGCAGCGCCCGCAACATGGGCGTAGAGGTCGAGGGGGTGTGACATGGCGCGCGTGAGCAAACGCATGAAGGCGCTGCGCGCCAAGTTCGATTTCTCGAAAGCGTATCCGGTCGACGAGGCGCTGGCGCTGCTCAAGCAGACGGCGTCGGCCAAGTTCGACGAGTCGGTCGACGTTGCCGTGAACCTCGGCATCGACGCGAGGAAGTCGGATCAAACGGTGCGCGGCACCGCCGTCATGCCGCGCGGCACCGGCAAGACGGTGCGCGTTGCGGTGTTCGCGGAAGGCGCGGCCGCCGAGGCGGCGAAGAAGGCCGGAGCCGACATCGTCGGTTTCCAGGACCTCGCCGACCGCATCAAGCAGGGGCAGATCGATTTCGACCTGGTCATCGCGACGCCCGAAGCGATGCGCATTGTCGGCGCCCTCGGCCAGATTCTCGGTCCCCGGGGGCTGATGCCGAACCCGAAGGTCGGCACGGTGACGCCGAACGTGGCGAAGGCGGTGGAGAACGCGAAGGCCGGTCAGGTGCAGTACCGCGCCGACAAGGCCGGCATCGTCCACTGCTCCATCGGCAAGGCGTCGTTCGACGTCGATGCGCTCAAGGAGAACCTGCTTTCGCTCGTCGCGGCGCTCAACCGCTCGCGCCCGGCGGCGGCGAAAGGCACGTATCTCAAGCGCATCACGCTTTCGACGACCATGGGTCCGGGCGTACAGCTCGACGTGAACAGCCTCGGCTGACGGCGCCAAGTCGGCCGGGAAGCGAGGAACTTGAAGTTTGGGTCTCACGGTCCCGTGCTCAGGGGCCGGGAGAAGTCCAAGACCGCAGGCCCTTCGGGTTAATCGCCTGCACCGGATCCGGACGGCGGCTCGCCGTCCCGGAGAAGGCAAGGGCGGCCTGCGCAGACGGTAGACCCGAGACAGGAGTACAGCACGTCTCCTGCATACGGTCGCCGGTCGCTATCGAGAGAGGTGACTCGTATGAGTCTTAACATCGAGCAGAAGAAGGCGGTAGTCGCCGAAGTCGCCGAGCAGCTGAAGGCGGCGGAGGCGGCCGTGCTCGCCGAGTACCGTGGTCTCACGGTGGCACAGATGACGGAGCTGCGCGCGCGGGCGCGCCAGGCTCAGGTCTATCTGCGCGTCGTGAAGAACACGCTCACCCGGCGCGCCGTCGAGGGTTCGCGGTTCGAGTGCCTGCGGGATCAGCTGACCGGCCCGCTCGCGCTCGCGGTCGCGAAGGACCCGGTAGCCGTGGCCAAGCTCCTGGCGGAATTCGCCAAGGACAACGAGATGCTCAAGATCCGCGCGGGCGCCATGGGCGGCAAGCTCATGTCCCTGGACGAGGTGCAGGCTCTGGCCAAGCTGCCTTCCCGCGAGCAGCTGCTCGCGACCCTCATCGGCACCATGCAGGCGCCCATCGCGAAGTTCGTGCGCACCCTGAACGAGGTGCCCGCGAAGTTCGTGCGGACGCTCGCCGCGGTGCGAGACGCCAAGGCTTCCGCCTGACGCCAACCGAACCAAGACACGATCGCATCAGGAGATCATCATGGCTGTATCCAAAGAAGAGATTCTGAACACCATCGCGAGCATGTCCGTCCTCGAGCTGTCGGAGCTCATCAAGGACATGGAAGCGAAGTTCGGCGTTTCCGCCGCCGCCGCGGTGGCGGTGGCGGCTCCGGCGGCCGCAGGCGCGGCGGCCGCGGCCCCGGCGGAGGCCAAGAACGAGTTCGACGTGGTCCTCGTCTCCGCCGGCGACAACAAGGTCGCCGTCATCAAGGCCGTACGCGCGGTGACGACTCTCGGGCTGAAGGAGGCCAAGGATCTGGTCGAGGGCGCGCCTCAGACGGTGAAGGAGGCGGTGCCGAAGGAGGAGGCCGAGAAGATCAAGAAGGAGCTCGAGGCGGCCGGCGCGAAGGTCGAACTGAAGTAATTTGCTACTGTCTTACAGGGCCCTCTCCGCAAAGGGGCTTATGGCCCCGCCCCTCAAGTCGTTCGAATCCCGCCGGCAGCGGGAGGAAGCGGCTTGAGCGGCGGGGTGCTGCCGTTGTGACGGTCCGATGATCCCGACGGATCTTCGGCATCCAGAGGAAACCTAATGGCCTACTCATTCACCGAGAAGAAACTCATCCGCAAGGGCTTCGGAAAGCGGCCGAGCATTTTGCGCGTGCCGTACCTGCTGGCGATTCAGAAGGACTCGTACCGGCAGTTCCTGCAAGCCGACGTTCCGCCGG
>DATCLR010000081.1:0-8982 GCA_036563785.1 Burkholderiales bacterium
GAGCGGACGGCGCGACGCGCTCCCCTGGGTGCACGCGGGGTGGGCGGCGGCGCTCCTGCTCGGCGCGGCGACATGGTTCGCCGCGACGCATCTCATCGACATTTCCGGCGCAGACCGCGAGCTGACCGAGGGCATCACCGCACTCGTCGCGGCGGCGATGCTGCTTTACGTGGGGATCTGGCTGCACTCGAAGGCGCACTCGCAGGCGTGGCAGCGCTACATCGGCGAGCGCCTCGACGCCGCCCTAGCCAAACGCACGCTCTGGGCGATGGCGGCGGTGGCGTTCCTCGCGGTGTACCGGGAGCTCTTCGAGATCGTGCTTTTCTATCAGGCGCTCGCCGCGCAGGCCGGCGGCGCGAGCGCGCTCTATGCCGGCATGGGCGCGGCGGCGGTGCTGCTCGCGGCGATCGCGTGGGCGATCTTCCGCTACGGGCTGCGGCTGCCGATCGGCCCGTTCTTCACCGTTACTGCGGCGCTGCTCGCGGTGCTCGCCGTCGTCTTCGCCGGCCAGGGGGTGGCCGCGCTGCAGGAGGCGGGCGCGATCGACGTCGACGCCGTGCCCTTCATCCGCGTGCCGGCGCTCGGCATCTATCCGACGCTGCAGACGCTCGGCGCGCAGGCGCTCGCCGCGGCGCTCGTTGCGATCGGCTTCTACGCGGCCGGACGCCGCCGGCACAGGGTCACATGAGCTGATCGATCACACGCCAAGATCACCAGCCAGCTAGCCAGCCGTTCGTCGGCATCGCCAGCCAGCCCCGCAACAAAGGAGAAGAGAGCGATGCTAAGAACGAAGAACGCGAACAGTATCCGACGCTGGTCACTCGCCTGCTCCGGCGCGCTGCTCGTCTGCGCCGCCGCTCACGGCGCCGACGACGAGCGGCGCGCGCCCACCGTCCTCGATACCGTGAACGTCGTCGGCAGCCGCGAGGCTGCGGAAGCCGTGCCCGGCTCGGCGCACTACGTCGGGGAGGAGGCGATTCGCACGCAGAGCTACGACGACATCAACCGGGTGCTGCGGCAGGTGCCGGGCGTGTACGTGCGCGAGGAGGACGGCTTCGGCCTGTTTCCGAACATCAGCCTGCGCGGCGTCGACACGTCCCGCTCGAGCAAAGTGACGATCATGGAAGACGGCGTCCCGAGCGCGCCGGCGCCCTATGCCGCGCCCGCCGCCTACTACTCGCCCACGGTCGGGCGCATGAGCGCGGTCGAAGTGCTCAAGGGGACGAGCCAGATCAAGTACGGACCGCACATCACCGGCGGCGTCATCAATTACTTGTCGACGCCGATTCCGCGCGAGCAGCGCACGTACCTCAAGACGCTCACGGGAAGCGAGAACGAGCTGCGCACGCACGCTTTCGCGGGCAACACGGTCGACACCGAAAACGGCCGCTTCGGCTACCTGGTCGAAGGCTATTTCCGCCGTACCGACGGGTTCAAGCATATCGATCTCGCGCCCGATTTCCGCGACGGCGACGACACCGGTTTCCATCGGGCGGAGCCGATGGTGAAGCTCGCGTGGGAGCCGAACACGACGATGTACCAGCGGTTCGAGTTCAAGATCGGGCACACCGACATGGAGGCGAACGAGACGTATCTCGGGCTTTCCGAGGCCGACTTCCGCGCCGATCCGTACCGCCGCTACAGCGCCTCGCGCTTCGACAACATCGACACCGAGCAGGACCGCACGTACCTGCGCTACTTCGCCTCGCCCACGGACGACGTCGATCTCGCGACGACCGTCTACTACAACAAGTTCGCGCGCGCCTGGTACAAGCTGAACGATATCCGCAACGTCGGCGGCGTGGCCGGGACCGTCAACCTCTCGACCGCGCTCGCCGCCGGCGGCGACGCGCTCGCGTGCCTCAAGGGACAGATCGACTGCGAGCTGCGCGTGAGGAACAACGACCGCACCTATTACGCGCGCGGCGTCGAGCAGCTCGCGACCGTGCGGTTCGGCGGGGCCGAGGTGCAGCACGAGCTGACGGCGGGCATCCGCTACCATCACGATCAGGAGGAGCGCTTCCAGCAGGACGACATCTACACCCAGGCGGCTAACGGCGCGATCACGAATTTCACCCCCGGCGCTCCCGGGTCGCAGGACAATCGCATCGAGGAGGTGAAAGCGCTGGCGGCGTTCGTTCAGGACCGCATCACCGTCGGGAAGTGGCAGTTCCTGCCCGGCATCCGGCTCGAGCGCCTCGACTATGAACTGCTCAATCGCAACTCCGGCGTCTCCGGCGAATCGTCGCTCAGCTTGGCCGGCGGCAGCTTCGGGGTGATCTACGACTGGAGCCCGGAGTGGAAGCTCTTCGGCGGGGTGCATCGCGGCTTTTCGCCGCCGAGCGCCGGCGGCCGCATCAATAACGGCCTCTCGGAGGAGACGAGCCTCGGCTTCGAGCTCGGCGCGCGCTACACCGACCGCCGGCGCGCATTCAGCGCCGAGGTCGTCGGGTTCTACACCCGCTTCGACGACCTGATCGTGGTCAGCAACATCGGCGGCACGGGAACGGGGCTCGACGAGAACTTCGGCGAGGTCCTTTCGTACGGCGCCGAGGTGGCGCTGAGCTACGACGCCGGCGTGGCCAACGGCTGGAGCGTGCGCAACCCGTACTTCCTCGCGCTCACCTATACGAACGCCGAGCAGCAGAACGACGCGCGCTCGACCAACCCCGAATCGATCTTCAGCTTCGGCGCCAAGGGCAACAAGGTGCCGTACGTGCCGGAGTGGCAGCTCAGCGCCGGCACCGGCATAGAGGCCGCAAACTGGGGTGTGAGCGCCGTCGTCACGTACGTGGACGACACCTTCACGAGCGCGAGCAACACCACCGAGCAGGTGAACGGCAACGGCGATCCGGATGCGCGCTTCGGCAAGACCGACTCGTACACGATCGTCGACCTGACCGGCCACTACCGGCTGCAGAAGGGGGCACGCGCGCTCGCGGGCGTGCACAACCTGTTCGACAAGGAATACATCGTCTCGCGCCAGCCGCACGGCCCGCGTCCGGGCCAGCCGCGGTTCGTGTACGTCGGACTGGAGATCGATCTGTAAGCGTCGCAGGCGCGCCGGCGCGGCCTCTCCGCGCCGGCGCGCGCGCGTCGCATGATCATTGAAGAACAACCAGCGCCAGCCAGCCAGCCGGTCGTCGGCGAGCCAGCAAGCCGGAACTCGCTTAGGGGGGGCTCGTTATGCCACGACTGAAGAACCACAACCGTTCATTCGCCGTTCGATCCGAAGGGGGTCGCCTCTTCGCCGCCGCGCGCCCGCTGCTCGTCGGCGTCTCGCTGCTCGTGCTCGCCGCCGGCGCCGCCGGTGCGCAGGAAACGAACACCGACGTCACGCAACTCGAGACCGTGACGGTGGTCGGCGAGAAGACGGAGCGCACGCTGCAGGAGACGGGAACGAGCGCGAGCGTGCTGACCGATCGGCGGCTCGACGAGCTGCCGGGCCTCAACACGCTCGATGAGGTCCTCGGCCGGCTGCCGAACGTGGTCGGCAGCGGCACCGGCAACTTCGCGCCCACGGTGCGTGGCAACGACGCAACGGGGCCGGCCAACGGCGTGTTCGCGTTCCTGGCCGGCACGCGTCCGCGCATGACCGTGCAGCAGGACGGGCGCCCGCTCAGCTTCAACGAGCTGATCTACGGCCGCAGCGGCCTGTGGGACGCCGAGCGCATCGAGGTGCTGCGCGGCCCGCAGACCACCGTGCAGGGGCGCAACTCGATCGCGGGGGCGGTCGTCGTCGAGACCAAGGATCCGAGCTTCAAGCCCGAGGCCGCGGCCCGCGCCATGGTCGGCAACTACGACACCTACGAAGTCGCGGGCATGGTGTCCGGTCCGATCAACGACCAGGTCGCCTACCGCCTGTCCGTCGACCAGCGCTACCACGACTCGTGGGTCGACGTGACCGGCAACGTCGGCATCGACGATCCCACGCAGGAGAAGGCGCTTAACGTGCGCGGCAAACTCCTGTTCGCACCGGCGGCGCTGCCCGAGCTGAGCGCCAAGCTCACGCTGAGCCATACGGACACCCGGCGGCCGCAGACCGAGTACGTCGACGCTCCGTTCGCGCAGCGGCGGTTCAACGGCGCCGACTTCCCGGTGTTCGAGAACAAGACGGACAGCAGCATCCTGAACGTCAACTATGCGCTGAGCGAGAACCTCGAGCTGCGGAACACCACGACGTACTCGGACATCGAGATCCGGCGCCTGACCAATCCGGGCAGCGGCAACGTCGACATCCGGGCCGACGAAGTCACGAACGAGCTGCTGCTCGACTACCGCTTCGGGGCACTGCGCGGAATCCTCGGCACGTACTTCCTCGCCGCCGATGCGGACGAAGTCATCGATATCGGGCCGGGCAGCTTCGACGACAAGACGCGCACGGTCGCGATCTTCGGCGAGGGCACGCGCACGTTCTTCGACAAGTGGGATCTGACGCTCGGCGCGCGGTACGAGCGCGAGAGCCGCGAGCGTTTCGGCGGCCTGAGCGGGTTCATCGACGTGGATCTCGACGAGACCTACGACGCCTTTCTGCCGAAGCTCGGCATCGCCTACCGGCCGAACGACCGGCACACCGTCGGTTTCGTCGTGCAGCGCGGCTGGAACGCGGGCGGCGCGGGCGTCGATTTCTCCTCGTTCACCTCGTTCATCTATGACGAGGAGTTCGTCTGGAACTACGAGGCGTACTTCCGCTCTCGGCTGCTCGACGGCCGACTGCAGCTGACCGGCAACGTCTTCTATGCCGATTACGAGAATCACCAGCGCCTCGCGTATCTCGATCCAAGCGATCCGGCGAGCGGCGTCATCCGCAACGCCGAGTCGACGGCAGCCTACGGCGCCGAGATCGGCGTCCAGTGGCTCGCGCGCTCGGATCTGGAGCTCTTCGCGAGCGTCGGTCTGCTCGAGACCGAGATCAAGCGGTTCTCGGCCTCGGCGCTCGATCTCACCGGCAACGAGTTCGCGCGCGCGCCGAAGTTCACGGCTTCGTTCGGCGCGATCCATCGCCGCCCGAGCGGGTTCACCTTCGGCTTCGACGGGCAGTACGTGGGTTCGTACTTCTCCGACGACGACAACGACCCGGCGGAAAAGGTCGACGGCTACTTCCTGTTGAACGCGCAGGTCGCCTACGAGCGGCGGAACCTGCGGGTGTACGCGTTCGTGACCAACATTCTCGACAAGGACCACGAGCTGCTTCTCTTCGACGGCAATGCGCAGCTCGTCGATCCGCGCGAAGTCGGCGTCGGCGTGCAGGTGAAGCTGTGAGCGTGGTTTCCCGCACCGGATTGCGAGCGCTGCTGCGCTGGCTGCACCGCTGGCTCGGGCTCACGCTCGGCCTGCTCTTCGTCCTCGTGGCGCTCAGCGGAAGCCTGCTCCTGTTCCAGGCGCAGTACTTCGAGTGGGCGCATGGCGAGCTGATCCCGGACGATCTCGCCGACGCGCCGGGCTCGGTCGACGCCTGGGTCGCGAACGCGCGCGCGGTCGTGCCCGACCACGGCGAGCCCGTCGCGATCTGGCGCCCGCACGTGGCCCACAACGTGAGCGACGCGGGCATGCTCGTCTTCGCGGGCGGCGAGCCCGGCGGCCTCGGGAACATGGGTCTTACCGCCGTGCTGGTGGCGCCGGCGACGGCCGAAGTGCTCGGCGTCGTCGACGTCGATCGCTCCCCCGGCTGGGCGCCGCTCTTTCTGCACCGCGACCTCTGGGCGGGCGAGACCGGGCGCATCGTGAGCGGCGTCATGGCCGTCGGCGCGCTCGTCATGCTCCTGATCGGGCTGTATCTCTGGTGGCCGTCGTGGCGGCACATCGGCCGCAAGCTTTCGCCGCGTCCCTGGCGGTCGCTCAAGAACGCCATGCGCCTGCACGACTGGCTCGGCGTGTGGACGCTCGTCCTGCTGTCGGTGGTGACGGCGACCGGGCTCTATCTGGTGCGGCCCGCCTGGGTCGAGCCGGCGCTCGCGCTGCTTCCCGACCCCGAGCACGATCCGGCCGCCGGCAAGAGCTGCGGTGCGCCGATCGGCTTCGATGCGGCTATCGCCGCGGCGCGCGGTCTTGCACCGGGGCGCGACTGGACCGCGATCTACCCCGAAGATCACCCCGGGCGGTGGGCCATCGGCTTCAAGGCGGGCGGCGACACCGACCGCGCGCACGGCGACGTCTGGGTGTACGCCGATCTCTCCTGCGGCATCGTCGCGCTTTACCAGACGCGCGCCACGCGCTCGCCGCGGGATACCGTGAAGCGCTGGCTCGAAGGACTGCACGACGGGTCGATCCTCGGTACACCGGGCGAAGTGCTGGTCGCGCTGCTCGGCCTGATTCCGGCCGTGCTGTACGTCACCGGATTCATCGTCTGGCTGCGCCGCCGCCGGGCATCGCAGCGGCGTCCGGCTGTGACGCCGCTCGCACAACGCGGGAGGGCGCTATGAAGCCGCTGCACGAACGAGCCGCGCGCGGGTGCTCGATTCGATACGCACTCGAGCGCGCCCGCCGGGTGCGGCCGGAAGCGCGACGTTCCACCTCGGTACGACGTGCGGGCTTGGGCGCGATTGTTCCCGCCTTCAGTTCTTCGCGGACCGGCCGGTAAGCCGTGGGGTCCCGGCGGCCCGGCGGCTTGGCTTCGATTCGGCCGCTGGGCTATAGTGCCGGCCTCGCTGCACACCCGCGGGAGAGACCCGCGTCCGGAGCCGCAGCTCTCCCGCAGAGCCGCGCGGCGTACGGATGCCGGGCGCCGAAGGCGCAACCGCCCGGAATCGCTCAGGCAAAAGGACCGCGGGTTCGGGCTGCGCGGCAGCCCGGGCGAACTCTGGAGAGCGGTAGTCCGCAGGACTGCCCACCGAAGGGGCTAAGACTCTCAGGTTACCGGACAGAGGGGCGACGGCGTATATTGCCGTCGCCCCTTTTTATTTGGTTCGTTCCTCAAGACGCATGGGAAACCGCACGCCGCTATACGAGACGCACGTAGCGCTCAAGGCCAGGATGGTGGACTTCGGCGGCTGGGACATGCCGCTGCACTACGGCTCGCAGATCGAGGAGCACCACCGGGTCCGCCAGGACGCCGGCATGTTCGACGTGTCGCACATGACCATCGTCGACATCAAGGGCAGGGAGGTGCGCGACTTCCTGCGCCTGCTCCTCGCGAACGACGTCGCCAAGCTCCAGACCCCCGGCCGCGCGCTCTACTCGTGCATGCTCAACACGAACGGCGGGATCATCGACGACCTCATCGTCTACTTCCTCGACGACACGCTGTTCCGCGTGGTGGCGAACGCGGCGACGCGCGAGCGCGACCTCGCCTGGATCCGCAACTCCGCCGAGCTCTTCGGCGGGCTGCAGATCGTGCCGCGCGACGAGCTCGCGATGATCGCGGTGCAGGGGCCGAAAGCCAAGGAAAAGGTCTGCCGCGCGCTCGGCGATCCGGTGCGCCCCGCGGAGAAGCTGAAACCGTTCCATTCGATGACGGTCGGCGAGATCTTCATCTCCACCACGGGGTACACCGGCGAGGAGGGGTTCGAGCTCATCATGCCGAGCCAGGCGGCGCGCGACATCTGGGAGGCGCTGCGCGAAAGAGACGTTGCGCCGGCGGGGCTCGGCGCGCGCGACACGCTCCGGCTCGAGGCGGGCATGTGCCTGTACGGTCAGGACATGGACGAGACCACGACGCCGCTCGAATCCGGCCTCGGCTGGACGGTCGCCTTCGATCCGCCCGACCGCAAGTTCATCGGCCGCGACGTGCTCGAGAAGCAGCGCGCGAGCGGCGCGCCGCGCACGCTCGTCGGGCTCGTGCTCGAGGAAAAGGGCGTGCTGCGCAGCCGCCAGAAGGTGCTGTGCGAGGCGCTCGGCGACGGCGAGATCACGAGCGGCGGCTTCTCGCCGACGCTCAACCGCTCGATCGCGCTCGCGCGCGTGCCGGCCGGCGTGAGTCCCGGCATGCGCTGCCGCGTGGACGTGCGCGGCAAGCTGCTCGAGGCGCGCGTCGTCAAGTATCCGTTCGTCCGCAACGGCAAGAGCTGTCTCGCTTAGGAGGCTGGCATGAGCAACACACCCGCAGAGCTGAAATACACCAAGTCGCACGAATGGGTGCGGCGCGAGCCCGACGGCACCGTCACGGTCGGCATCACGGACCACGCGCAGGAGCTGATGGGCGATCTCGTGTACGTCGAGCTGCCCGAGGCCGGCCGCCAGGTGAGCAGCGGCAAGGAGTGCGCCGTCGTCGAGTCGGTGAAGGCGGCATCCGAGGTGTATGCGCCGGTGAGCGGCGAGATCGTCGCAGCGAACACCGCGCTCGGCGACACCCCCGAGCTCATCAACAAGGACCCGTACGGCGAGGGATGGATGTTCAAGATCCGCCCGTCCGACCCGAAGGAGATCGACGCGCTGCTCGACGCGGCGGCCTACGAGGCACAGGTCGCGGCGGAGAAGCACTGATCGCGCCGCGGGCGTTGGACGCGGAAGCGGTCGATGTGACCGGAAAGCCGCGGCAAAGGCGCGCGCCTTCTGCGGTGCTCCCCTTCCGCGGTCCTGTGAAGAACGAACTCGTCAGACCGGATAACTGCTGATGCCCTTCATTCCCCACACCGAAGCCGACGTCAAGGCGATGCTCGACGCGATCGGCGTCGACAGCATCGAACGGCTGTTCGAGGAGATCCCGCCGGAGCTGCGCAGCGGCCGCCTCACTCGCGTGCCCGAGGGCATGACCGAGATGGAGGTCGCGCGGCTCATGCACGAGCGTGCGGCCGCGGACGGGACTTACCTCAACTTCATCGGCGCCGGCGCCTACGAGCACCACATTCCCGCCGCGGTGTGGGAGATCGCGACGCGCGGCGAGTTCTACTCCGCGTACACGCCATACCAGGCCGAGGCGAGCCAGGGGACGCTGCAGCTCCTCTACGAGTACCAGACCATGATGGCGAGCCTTACCGGCATGGACGTCGCGAATGCCTCGCTCTACGACGGCGCCTCGGCGCTGGCCGAAGCGGTGCTCATGGC
>DATCLR010000083.1:0-6322 GCA_036563785.1 Burkholderiales bacterium
GCTATATGCTGCTCGTACCGAGAACTCGCGACACGTACGAGGGGGTGTCGGTCAATGCGCTCGGGTTCGCTGGTTCGTTTTTCGTGCGCGACCGCACACTGCTCGAGACGATCCGGAGGGTCGGACCGATGCGAATGCTCCGGGAAGTCACGCCGAAGAGGACCTCGAACAAGCAATAACCCGGCGCTCTACGGGGTCATTGCCCGGGCGTTACCCTGTTGCCTTGCTGCCACTCGCCGCGGTTTAGCCCAGAGAAACGCTGTGGTATCCTACGCCGCATCGTCTCACCTGCCCGTTGACGCGCTGCCTCCTTGGACCGGGACTCCACACCTTGCGGGTGTGGCTCAGGTAATCCCGAGGTTCTCAGTCCTCTCCCGAGAATGGCGCTCCTCGGGCGGCCCGATCTGGGAGAAGTTTGATGCCGCAGTCCACCGCGAACACCGCCAACCGCAATCCCTCTTCCGGTTCGTCTCGCCGTGCCGCGCCGTATCGGCTCGCCCGCGTCGAGAAAGTCGAGGTGCCCGAGGCCGGCGGCCACTGGTACCGCTACGTGCTCGAGAACGGGCGTTCGACCATCACGGGGCAGCGGCGCGGCTCGCTCAAGGACGTGACCGCGCACGCGCACCGCTACGCCGAGCAGCTGAACAGCCGCGCCTTCGGCTCGCACTCCGTCTGGTCCACGCGCCGCGACGCGAAGAAGGCGCGCTAGCCGCGGCGCCGCCGGCCTTCGCCGCGCAGGACTTCGCGTTGTAATCTGCTCCCGCGCGCCGCGCCCCCATGGGCGCGGGAGCGTCGTCCTTGAGCACGTCCGTCTCCGATTCGCCGTTTCGCTTCTTCGCCGTCTGCGCGAAAGGCATCGAACCGCTGCTCGCCGAAGAGCTGCGGGCCCTCGGCGCGTCCCATGTTCGCGAGACGCGCGCCGGCGCGAGCTTCGCGGGAGATCTCGCTACCGCTTACCGGGTCTGCCTCTGGTCGCGCCTCGCGAGCCGCGTGCTGCTCCCTCTCGTCCGCTTCCATGCGCCCACCGCCGACGCGCTTTATGAAGGCGCTCTATCGATCCCGTGGGGTGAACACCTGACGCCCGAGACCACCTTCGCCGTCGATGCGGTGGTCGCCGATTCCGCGGTCACGCATTCGCACTACGCGGCGCTGCGTGTGAAAGACGCGATCGTCGACCGGTTGCGCGCCGAGTGCGGTCGGCGTCCCTCGGTCGACACCGCGCAGCCCGACGTGCGCATCAACCTGCATCTGCGCGACGACGAGGCGACGCTCGGCGTCGACCTCGCGGGCGAGAGCCTGCACCGGCGGGGTTACCGCACGCAGGCGACCGCCGCTCCGCTCAAGGAAACCCTCGCCGCCGCGGTACTGATGCGCGCCGGCTGGCCTGCGCTCGCGGCCCAGGGCGCGCCTCTCGTGGATCCCATGTGCGGCGCGGGCACGCTCGTGCTCGAAGCCGCGCTCATCGCCGCCGACGTAGCGCCGGGGCTCTTGCGGGCGCGCTTCGGCTTCGAGCGCTGGCTCGGCCACGACGCGGCCGCCTGGGCGCGGCTGCGCGCGGAAGCCGAGGCGCGCCGGGCGGCCGGAAGCAGCCGGCTCCCGCTGCTGACGGGCGCCGACCGGGACCCGCGCGCGATCGAATCCGCGCGCCGCAATCTCGCGCGCACCGGGCTCGATCCCGCCCGCGTGCGCTTCGCGGTCCGCGCGCTCGGCGAGTGTCCGGAGCTCGACGCGCCCGGCCCCGGTCTCGTCGCGACCAACCCGCCCTACGGCGAGCGCATGGGCGAAGCCGCAGCGCTCGGGGCGCTCTACGAGCAGCTCGGCGAGACGCTCAAGCGCTGCTATCGCGGCTGGCGCGCGGCCGTACTGACTGGCAATCCCGCGCTCGGGCAGCGCCTCGGCCTGCGCGCACGCCGGCTGCACACGCTCTACAACGGAGCGATCGAGTGCAAGCTCCTGCATTTCGAGGTGAGCGAGCCCTGGTATCACCGCGAGCGCAAGCCCGTCGCCGCACCGTCCGATCTCGGAGCGGGCGCCGAGATGTTCGCGAACCGGCTGCGCAAGAACCTGCGCCACTTCGGACGCTGGGCCGCGCGCCAGGGCATATACGCCTACCGCGTGTACGATGCCGATCTTCACGAGTACAACGTCGCGGTCGACGTGTACGAGTGCGACCGCCGCCGTGTGCACGTGCAGGAGTATCAGGCGCCCGCGAGCATCGACCCGCGCGTCGCCGCACGGCGGCTGCGCGAGGCGCTCGCGGTCATCGGGCTCGTGCTCGACGTCCCGGAGTCGCAGGTATACCTCAAGGTGCGCGCGCGGCAGACCGGCCGGCGGCAGTACGAACGTCTCGCCCACACCGGCGAGTTCTACGAAGTGCGCGAGGGCCCGTGCCGCTTCCTGGTGAACTTCACCGACTACCTCGACACGGGCCTCTTCCTCGATCACCGGCCGGTGCGGCAGATGATCGGAGCGCTCGCGCGCGGACGGCGCTTCCTCAACCCTGTTCGGCTACACGGGAACGGCCACCGTGCACGCGGCGCTCGGCGGAGCGCGCGAGAGCGTGACCGTGGACATGTCGTGCACCTATCTCGACTGGGCGCGGCGCAACTTCACGCTGAACGGCGTCGACACGCGGCGGCACGTGCTCGTCCGGGCCGACGTGCTGCGCTGGCTCGCGGCGTACCGCGGCGAGCCGTTCGATCTCGTATTCCTCGATCCGCCCACGTTCTCGCGCTCGAAGCGCATGGAAGAAACGCTCGACGTGCAGCGCGATCACGTCGCGCTGATCGAGCGGACGATGCGGCTGCTCGCGCCGGAGGGGGTGCTCCTGTTCTCGACCAACTACCAGCGCTTCAAGCTGGACCGGGAGGCGCTCGCCGGGCTCGCGATCGAGGACATCACGCGCGCCTCGATACCGCGGGACTTCGCGCGCAACCCGCGCATCCACCAGTGCTTCCGGATCAGCCGGCGAAGAGACTGACGGCTCAGTCGCCGCACAAGTAGCCGAGCGCCGCGAGACCCTCTTCCAGGTAGTCGGCGACGAGCGGCGTCGTCAGCAGGTACTCGGCGGTGTGCGGGGTCCACTCCTCTCCGGCCTGCCGGAACGCCGCGTTCCACTCGCTGGCGTCGAAGTCGCCGCGCCCGATCCACATGAGCGCCACCAGCGCCACCTGCTGGTCGGGCTCGAGGTCGTCGACCGTGCTCTTGAACTCCTGGAACGTCGGATCCTCCTGATAGTCGCTGAGAACGTCGGCCACGATGTCGTGCGAGGCCATCGGCTCCTCGGGGAGGCTCACGCCTTCCTTGGCGTGGAACTCGCGCGCGCGCTCGATCAGCGTGCAGACGATTTCGGGATTCAGATTGAGCATCATGTGCGTTCCCGTAACAACGCGACCGCCTGATGTTACCGCAGCCGGCGCGGCGAAACGGGCGATGAAAAACCCGGGGTGCGTTGGTATCCTCATCGGCAACGTTGCCAATAGCGAGGACGCCGACATGAACGAGCAAACCCGCATCGAGCTCGAGGCCGCGGCCTTTCGCGGGCTCATCAAGCATTTGCAGCGCCGTACCGACGTACAGAACATCGACCTCATGAACCTCGCGGGCTTCTGCCGCAACTGCCTCGCCAAGTGGTACATGGCGGCGGCGAAGGAGCGCGGCATCGACATGAGCTACGACGAAGCGCGCGAGGTGGTGTACGGTATGCCGTACGAAACCTGGAAGGCGAAGTACCAGAAGGAAGCCACACCGGAGCAGCAGCGGAAGTTCGAGGAAACCAAGCCGCTGCACGCCGAGATCAGCGGCCACTGAGGGATTCTTTCGGAAGCGACGACGTGCCGACCCGCCGCATTCGCCAGTTCGTACCCGCCGTACGCACGCTCGAGGGTGCGGGCGTGGTCGTGCACCGCACCATCGGCACGCCCCGGCTGCGGCACCTCGATCCGTTCCTGATGCTCGATCAGTTCCGCAGCGACGACCCGGAGCAGTACATCGCCGGCTTCCCGGACCACCCGCACCGCGGCTTCGTCACGCTCACGTACATGATCGACGGCCACATGCTGCACCGCGACAGCATGGGCAACCGCGGCGACCTGCGTTCGGGCGGGGTGCAGTGGATGAAGGCCGCGAGCGGCGTGATCCACTCGGAGATGCCGCAGCAGACGGCCGGGCTAATGCGCGGCTTCCAGCTCTGGATCAATCTGCCGGCGGCCGAGAAGATGAGCGATCCGGAGTACCGGAACTACGAGCCCGAGCGGATTCCCGTGGTCGAGGGCGACGGCGAGCGGGTGAAGGTGATCGCGGGCGCGTACCGCGACGCGCGCGGCCCGGTCCGGGATCCGCACACCGATGTCGTCTACCTCGACGTCGCGCTCGCCGGCGGGCGCGAGCTCCGGCACACCCTCCCCGCGGAATACTCGGCGTTCGTGTATCTCTTCGAAGGCGAGGCCGATGTCGCGGGCGCGAAGCTTCCGAACGACTCGCTCGCCGTGCTCGACGAGGGCGACGGGGTCGAAGTGCGCGCGGGCACGGCGGGTGCGCGCTTCCTCCTCGTCGCCGGGCGTCCGCTCGGGGAGCCGATCGTGCAATACGGTCCGTTCGTCATGAACCGGCCCGAGGAGATTCGCGAGGCGATCGAGGACTACAACAACGACCGCCTCGTGCGCCGCCGCGCCCGGATCGTGTCGGATTGAACGACGTCCGCTCCGCGAAGGGCGGGCGTCCCGTCAGACGATCGCGCGGCGGATCTGGCGCTTCAGGTCGTGGATCTGACGCAGCACGCTCTTGAGCTGCGCGCGGTCCTTTTCGCTCGAGGCGAGGATTTCGTCGCGCTTCTTCTTGAGCTCGCGGATTCTCACCTTGACCGCGGTCTTGTCGATGCCGACCACCCGGTGGTGGGCGTGCATGTCGACCCCGAGCGCCTTGCAGATGGCGGGCAGCAGATGATCCTTGTTCATCTGCGTGTAGCCCTGAACCGCTTCGTGCTGGATGCCCGCCGCGATCTCGCGCAGCTCCGCAACCGACTTTTTCTTGAGCTCCTCGTACGTGTACGACGCCATCCTACCTCCTGACAACCCGAAAAAACCGGCTTTATTTGAAGATACTAGGAAGCTGCACCCCGCCTCAACCGCGCAGGTGCCGCTCGAGGAACGCGAGCGTACGGGGCCAGGAAGCCTCCGCCGCCGCCTCCCGGTAGCGTTCCGGATTCGTGAAGTTCATGAACGCATGCCCGGCGTTCGCGTACGTATGGAACTCGTGCGCCTTGCCGCGGCGGGTGAGCTCGGCATCGAGCTTGATGCGGTCGGCGGGCGAGGGGTTGTCGTCCTCCTCCCCGAAGTGGAACTGCAGCGGGCAACCGATGTCGGCCGTGCGCTCGTAGGGTGCCGGCACGTCCTCGCCCCACGGCACCATGATGTTTCCGCCGTAGTACACCACCGTGGCGCGCAGCGCCCGGCTGACGGCGGCCATCATGTAGGCGATGCGCCCGCCCATGCAGAACCCGAGGATCCCGATGCGCTCGGGGTCGACCTGCGGGTGCTCCCGCAGGTAGCCGATCGCCGCCTCGACGTCGGCGATGATCTCCCGGTCCTTGAGCCGGCGCATGCGCTCAAGCGGCGGGGCGTGCCCGGTCTGGCGGTGGTAGAGGTCGGGCGCGACGGCCGCGTAGCCGGCGCGGCCGAGGCGCTCCACGATCGAATGGATGAACGTATCGACGCCCGGGGCGTGCATCACCACGACGAGCGCCGGCACGCGCTCGGCGGTCGCCGGCGTCCCGCCGTGCAGCGCCATGCCGGCGCCGTCCACGGGGATGGTGCGGGTGTACGAATGCATGCTCAACGTCCCTTGTGTACGCGATATTTGGCGGCGTAGTGCCGGCCGAGGATCTTCCGCGTCTGCGCGGCCGCGGCCCGGTTCTGCTTGACGAGGAGCTCGTCGCGCAGCGTCTTGGGCGGCGTGGGGCGTTTCCTGCTTCGCGCTTTCATGCCCGGGATGGTGCGCCGGCGGACCGGCCGAGGCAAGCCGCGCCGCGGGCGGCGCGCGCTACGCGTCTTTCCCGTCCTTGCGGCCGAACAACCTCTCCACCGCGGCGCGCGCCGCCTCGGGCGTTTCCTCGGGCGCGGAGCCGCCGCCGAAGAGCGCATCGAGGCGCGCCCTGGCGCTCGCCGCTTTCTCCCGGGTGCGTGCATCGTACGCCCCGGGCCGGGGCTTGAACCAGTCGCAGTAGTTCGCGCGCTCCTTGTCGATCACCTCTTCCGCGCGGATCTCGCTGCACTGGCGCGCGGTGCGCGCGTCGAAGAACCGGCACAGGCGGCAGACGTGCAGC
>DATCLR010000089.1:0-16686 GCA_036563785.1 Burkholderiales bacterium
CCGCCGAACGCGCTCTATCGCAAGGAATGCGCCGGCATGTCGGCGGAGGAAATCTACCCGTACGTCAGGGAGAACACGGCGGAAGCGACGCAGGACCTGCACGTCTACGCCGACGGCCACGCGCCTCCGGGCGCGGGCGGCGGCGAGGGCAGCGAAGGCGCAGCGGCGTCGGCCGGCGCGCCGCCGCCGAACCACGGCCCGCCGGCGGACGCCGGCGAAACGGGGGCGAGCCCGCCTTCGCCGCCGGGCCCGGGCGAGAGCGAGCAGCTCGCGATCCAATGGAAGCTGCGGCTCGCGGCCGCCGCGCAGCAGGCGCTGCGGGCGGGCAGACTCCCGGGGAGCGCCGCGCGGTTCGTGGACCATCTCGTCCAGCCGCAGCTTCCCTGGCGCATGCTGCTCGCGCGCTACATGACGGCCGTCGCGCGCACCGACTACAGCTTCGCCCGTCCGAGCCGCCGCGAAGGGGACGCGATCCTGCCCGGGCTGCGGGCGGCGCAGATCGACGTCGCAATCGTCATCGACACGAGCGGCTCGATCACCGACGCCGAGATGCGGGAGTTCGTCACCGAAGTGAACGCGCTCAAGGGACAGCTCAACGCGCGTATCACGCTGCACGCCTGCGACGCCGCGCTCGCGCCCGACGGTCCCTGGATCTACGAGCCCTGGGAGGAGCTGGTGCTTCCCCGCCGGCTGATCGGCGGCGGGGGCACGCGTTTCACGCCGGCGTTCGAATGGGCCGCACGGCTCGAGCCGCCGCCCGATCTGCTCGTCTATTTCACCGACGCCGAAGGCGAGTTCCCGCCGACCGAACCGCCGCTTCCCGTGCTCTGGCTCGTGAAGGGCAAGGCCCCCGTGCCGTGGGGCCAGCGCGTGCAGCTCAACTGAGGCTCACTTCAGCTTCGCGCCCTGCTCGGCGAGCAGCTCGCGCAGCACGGAGCGGTGGCAGCGGGATTCGTCCTCGCAGTAGCAGCCGACCGAGAAATCGGTGTGGTGCGAGAGCGCGGCGAGCAGCGCGATCAACCGCGCGTTGTCCGGGTCGGACATTTCCTTGCGGTACCGGCGCGCGAACGCCTGCCAGTCGCGTGCGGTGCTCGCGCGCTGCGCCTGCTTCACGAGCCCGGGGCTCGGCGAGAGCTGCGGCAGCCAGACGTCGTACCAGTTGTCGGCCGCGAGCCGCGCTTTCGGCACGCCGCGCGGCGGCCGCCGCACGGTGCCCACACGCAATCCTTCGCCCGCCTCCCGACGCGTCCCCAGACGTACGATGCGTATGGCCATGACTGCGCTCTCCGTTCGTGAAAACCGCGTTACTCCGCGATCTCGTCGTACCCGCGCCCGAGGAACTCGATGAAGCAGAAGCCGTGGCCGAACGGATCGGCCATGAGCGCGAGCTTTCCCCACCGATACACCGCGACCGGCTTCTCGACGCGCGCCCCGGCCGCGACGGCGCGCTCGATCGCGGGCTCGATCGCGTCGACGATGAAATCGAGATGGACGGGCGTCCAGTGTCGCCCGTAGCTGCGCCCCGCCGAAGCGTTCGCGTACGGCGTCGTTCCGGCTTCCTTCGCCAGCAGATAGATCGGCGTCGAGCCGCCCACGAGCTCGACCGCGTACGCGCCGAAGCGGCGGCCGACGCTCAGCCCGAACGCGGCACAGTAGAAATCGACCGCCCGATCCAGAACGTCGACGTCGACGTTCACCGTGAATTGCATACGCGCACCTCGTGCGATGGCACAGCCGGTCGGCGTTTCCGTCAGTCGTTCGGCGGCGCGTAGTTCTCCCGTACGTACGTTTCCCGGAACCCGGCCCGCAGGATGTTCTTGTACGAGTGCTGCGGATCGCCCGGGACCTCGACGCCGGTGCAGGTGTAGATCCGGCGACAGCCGAGAGCGAGCGCGAGCCCGACGCGCTGCGCCACGATCGCCCCTTGGCTGCCGCGCCCGCGGTATTCGGGGCGCGTGGCGCCGAAATCGAGCCAGGCGCAGCCGTTGCGCACGTACATCGTGCCGACGCCGGCGGGCCGGCCGCGGTCGAAGCTCATGTAGACGTGCCACCCCGGGCGCCCCGGAATTCGCTGCAGCCAGGGAATCGCGCCGTCGCCGAGATCGAACGCCGCGCAAACGATCTCCGCGAAGGCGCTGCCGTGCTCCGGCCCGACGAGCCGTATCTCGAGATCCGTCCGGCGGTCCGCGACCGGCTCGGCGCCGCGCTCGAACTTCTGCCACGCGCGGGCTTTGCGCAGGCCCGCCGCCTCGAGCCACGCGCCCACCGCCGCGGGCGCGGTGTGCGGCGCCACCTGAATGAAATAGCGCGCCACCCCGGCGGCGCGATACGCATCGACGATCGCCGCTGCGTCCTCGGGTGCCGCCGCGCGGTCCAGGCCGATACCGACGGCGCGATTGATCGCGATCGCCGATGCCGGCAGCCGCGCCGCGATGGAGACCAGCGCCGGACCCACGTGCAGCGTCCACAGCCCGAGCGCCTCGCGCACCTCTGCCGTCGCCGCCGCATGCAGGTCTTCGAGCGCCGCGCGCTCGATGGCTTCCGATTCCGGGATCAGGGTGCAGTCTCCTTTCGGTGCTATCCGGTCTCAGCGCTATGCGCCGGCCCGGCTCCGCCGCACCCGGGTCACCGCTTCCTGCAATAGAATATGGGCGCTCCCACCTCCAGCGCCATCGTCGCACATTCGGCATCTGTTGCGACATCCGTCGCGTCGAGCACTTGCACCTCGAAGCCGCCCGATCTGATCCTCTCGACATAGTCCGGCCCGCAACGCCTCACATGGTCCTCCTGACCGAAGTGCTTCTTCCTCTCTTTCGGGTCGACGATAGAGAAGTCCTCGTAAGTCCGCTCGGCAGTTATGGGTACCTGAATCAAGGCCCATCCGTCGCGGTGCAGCACCCGACTGAGCTCTGCGATCGCTTTGCGGTCGTCCGGTATGTGCTCCAGAACGTGGCTGCAGTAAATGACCGAAAAATGCTCGTCGGGATAATTTATGTTCGTTATGTCCATCCGGACCATGGCCGCGGGATCGTTCAGGTCCACGCTCAAGTAGTCCAGGTTATCGATTCCGCGAAACACTGCCGACAACGACTCCTCCGGCGCGACATGGAGCATTCTCCTGCGAGAGCCATCGAAGAGGTTCGTCTGCCGGGTGAGAAACAGCCAGTGGAATCTGTGTCTTTCGAGCGAACCGCAGACGGGGCATCTGGCGTTCTCGCGGCGCGGATAGCCGAAAGGTCGAAATCGGCGTACGTTGCTCCCGCAAACGGGGCAATAGTGCGCGCCAGACGCGTGCAGGAGCTTCGCAACCGGGCGGCGAACCGCCGACAGCGAGCGCTTCGCGATTGCACCCGCAAAACGTCTTATCCGAGCCGTTGCATGCATGAACGATCCTCAGGCCGATTCCGGCCGGGACGACACGGGGGTGCCGACCCGGCGCCATGCACCTGCCACCAATGGGAGAGGCCCTATTTCTCTTCTATTGAAGCGGTTACCGCCGGCGGCGAGTTTCTTCCTAGTGGATAAAGCGATTGCCGCCGAAGGGCGGCAGGGCACCTGCGCCGTTTCGAACCGGCGCGCCTCCCTCCGTCGAGTATCCGTAACGCCGACCGGCTACAGTTCTCTACAAATCATAGCGTCTCGCGTGCTCGATGCGAGGGCGCACACCATTTGCGGGCGTCGGTCCAACGCCGGACGTCGCGCGCCGTGCGGCCGAAACCGGGCGCGGCAACGGAGCAGGAATACGCCCGCGGCATCGCGCCTCGGAGCCGGTCGAAGTCGCCGGTATCTCGCAGCGCGCGAGCACACGGGTGCACGGACCTCGTTATCCGGAAATCCGCGAGCGCCGCGCCAAAAAAAAGCGGCCTCGCGGCGGCACAGCCGCTAGGCCTTCGCGCTTCCGCTCCCCGAGCTCAGCGGCACCGCTTGCGCGGCAATTCCGTGTCTATTTCGAAGGCTTGCCGTCCGACCCGTCCGCGCAGATTCAGGTTCGTGACTGCCGGTCGCTGCTCCATGCCGGGCGCCCGTCGCCGCTGCGCGGCCGAGCACCTGCCGCCCCTGCGCGCGCCGGCGCCGGCCGCGGCGGGGGAAAGCGCGGGGCGGGAATAGGAGCGAAGCGGCGACTACGCCGCGGCTTCGGCGCCGCGCGGTCGATGCTCGAAGCAGCGGCGCACGCTGGCGACCTCGCCGCCGAGGCGTGCCGCGACGGCCATCGCGCGCTTCAGGTACAGGCCGATGTCGTGCTCGTCGGTGAAGCCGATCGCGCCGTGAAACTGGATGCACTCCTTGGTCACGCGCAGCGCCGCCGCCGAGGCGCGCGCTTTCGCGGCGGCGCTCGCCCACGCCTGCCGTTCGGTCGCGAACGCGCGGCAGGCTTCGAAGACCAGCGCGCGCGTGGAACGTATGTCCACGTAGCACGACGCGGCGCGGTGCTGCAGCGCCTGGAACGAGCCGATCGGCGCGCCGAACTGGCGGCGCGTCTTCAGGTATTCGAGCGTCGTCGCGAACGCGGCGTCCATGAGGCCGACGAGATAGGCGGCGTAGCCGAGCCGCATGACATCGAGGGCGGCATCGAACGCGCTTCGCGCGGCGTCGCCGCTGCCGACGACGCGGGCGTGCGACGCGTCGTCGCAACGCACGTCGGCGAGCACGCTGCCGTCGACGCACTCGATCGGCTGCGCCCGCACGCCGGGGGCGGCTGCGGACAGCGCGCATACGCGGAAAGAATCCCCGCGCGGGCCGCCGAGCAGGAGCAGCGTGCAGTCGTACCAGTCGGGGACGTTCTCGAGGTGCAGCGCCGGCGCCGACATGTCCGCGACCGGCACCGGCACCGCCGCGACCTCGCCCCGGAGCAGCGCGCCGAGCGATTCGGCCGCCTCCTCGCCCAGCCGGTCGAGCAGATGGCCCGCGGCGATCACCGGAACCAGCGGCTCGGGTGTCAGCGAACGGCCGACCGCCTCGAGCAGCAGACAGGCTTCGCGCACGCCGAGGCCGAGCCCGCCCCGCTCCGCCGATACGCACACGCCGGTCCAGCCGAGCTCCGCCATCTGCCGCCACACGGCGCCGTCGAAGCCCGGCCAGGCGTCGCGCCGCGCCCGCGCGCGCCGCAGGCCGCCCGCGCCTTCCGCGAACCGGAGGGCGCTCTCCACGATCAGTTGCTCGTCGCCGCTCGCCGTCATTTCCCGCCGCCTCCGAGCCCGAGCACGCGCGTCGCGATGAGCGTCCGCTGGATCTCGTTGCTGCCCGCGTAGATCGAGAGCCGCCGCGCCTGCAGGAACATCTCCGAGAAGTCGAGCCGCCTGTCGCCCCGGGGAAGCGCCCGCTTCACCGCGCGGCGCTCGCCGGCGACTTCCTGCAGCACGTCGAGGATGCGCTGCACCGTTTCCGTCGCGAGGATCTTGAGATACGAGCTGTCCACCGCGCCGCCCGCCGCGTGCGTTTCCGCGACGCTCAGGTACGAGGCGATCAGCGCTTCGGTCTCGATCTCGACCTCGGCGACGCGAACGGCGAGCACGGGATCCTCGAGCGCACCGGTCGCCTCGCACAGCATGTGCAGCCGCGTGAGCGCCCGCAGCGCCTGCAGCGGCGCCGCCACGCGCAGCCGCTCCTCGCTGAGGAGCGCCGTGGCGATCTCCCAGCCCCGATCGATCTCGCCGACGACGTTCTCGAGCGGCACGACGACGTCGTCGAAGAACACCTCGCAGAATTCGTCGTCGCCGGCGATGGTCCTGATCGGGCGCCGCGTGATGCCAGGTGTCGACAAGTCGATCAGCACGAACGTGATCCCGTCGCGCCTGGAAGCGCCGGCGGACGTGCGCACCAGCGCGTACATCCACTGCGCGTGGTGCCCCCAGGTCGTCCAGATCTTGTGCCCGTTGACGACGAGCGAATCGCCGCGGCGCTCGGCCCGCGTGCGCAGCGCCGCGAGATCCGAGCCCGCGCCGGGCTCCGAGTAGCCCTGGCACCAGATGACGTCGCCCGCGACGATGGGCGGCAGATGGCGCCGCTTCTGCGCCTCGGTCCCGAAGCGCATGAGGATCGGACCGATGTGGTTCAAGCCCTGCGACGGCAGATCGGGCGCACCGGCGCGCGCCATCTCCTCCATGAGGATCACCTCCTCCGCCGGCGAGGCCTCCATGCCGCCCCAGGCGCGCGGCCAGTGCGGCGCGATCCAGCCTCGCTGCGAGAGCCGCCGGTACCACGGCATGATCACCTCGGGCGGCGGCCGGAACGTGAGGTATCGCAGCTCCGGGGGCAGGTTCTCCTCGAGCCAGCCGCGCACCTCGGCGCGGAAGCGCCGTTCCGCCGCGGATTCGGGTCTCAGCACCGCTCCTCCCCGGCGTCCGACGGGACCGCGCTAGAGCACGCCGATGTCCTGATACACATGCTTCGTCTCCAGGAAGTCGTCGAGGCCCTGCGGCCCGTGCAGCCGGCCGAAGCCGCTCTCGCGGTACCCGCCGACCTCGGCCTCGGCGAAGAGACGATTGTGCGCGTTCATCCACACGGTGCCGCAGCGCAGCTCCCGCGCGATGCGCAGGCCGCGGGCGAGATCGCGCGTCCACACGCTCGAGGCGAGGCCGTAGCGCGTCGCGTTCGCCTTCGCCACCGCCTCGCGGTCGTCGTCGAACACTTCGAGCGTCATCACCGGCCCGAAGTGCTCCTCCTGCACGAGCGGATCGCGCACGTCGTCGACCTCGATCAGGCTCGGCGTGACGAAGGCGCCCTTCGAGTACACCCCGTCGAGCGGCCGGCCGTGCACGAGCACGCGGTGGCGCTTCGCGGCGTCCTCGACGAGCCTCAGGATGCGATCGCGGTTCGCCATGTCGATGAGGCTGCCCATCTGCGACTTCGGATGGTCGCCCGGCCCGACCTCGAAGGCCTCGATCGCGGCCACCATGCGCTCGCTGAACTCGCGGTAGCGGCTGCGCTGCACCAGGATGCGGCTCGCGGCGGTGCATTGCTGTCCCGACAGGATCGTGCCGGCGGCGAGGATATCGGGCACCGTGCGATCGAGGTCGGCGTCGTCGCACACGATGCAGGCGGCCTTGCCGCCGAGCTCGAGCGACAGCCGCTTCAGCGTGGACGCCGCGGCCGCCATGATCTTCTTGCCGACCGCGGTGCTGCCCGTGTAGCTCAGCACGTCCACCTCGGGCGACGCGGCGAGCTCCTGCGCCACGGCGCGTCCCTGCTCGAACAGAATATTGACGACGCCCGGCGGCAGCCCGTCGACGGCGGCGAGGCGGCGCGCGACCTCGTAGGTGAAGAGCGCCGTCTGCGGCGCGGCCTTCACCACCACGGTGCAGCCGGCGGCGAGCGCGGGCGCAAGCACGCGCACGAGGAGAATGAGCGGCGCGTTCCACGGCACGATGATGCCCACCACGCCGGCCGCTTCGCGCGCGAGCAGCGAGAGCGCGCCGGGCGTGCTCTCGACCAGCCGGCCGCTCAGGGACCGGGCGAGGCCCGCGTAGTAGCGCAGCTCCGCGGCCGCGCCGTCCACCTCGGCCAGGCACTCACGCAGCAGCTTGCCGTTCTCGGCGACGAGCCGGCGCCCGAGGAACTCGCGCTCCTCCTGCAGCCGCTGCGCCATCTGCAGCAGCACGTCGGCGCGCCGCCGGGCGTCGAGCCGCCACGTCGGCGGCTCGAATGCGGCGCGCGCCGCGGCGATGGCGGCGCGCGCGTCGGAGACATCGGCGTCGGCCGCTTCGCCGAGGATCTCGCCGTTCGCCGGGTTGAACGAGGGAAACAGGGCGCCGCGCGAGCCGCCCACCCATTCGCCGCCGATCCAGTGCTTCGCGATCACGTGGTGGTTCACGACGCCGCGCCTCCGGCCGACATCTGCTTGAGCGCGTAATCGCGCAGCGCGGGCTTGAGCACCTTGCCGAGCGCGTTGCGCGGCAGCGCGTCGAGAAAGTAGACGTACTTCGGCTTCTTGTAGCTCGCGATGTTCGCCTTGCAGTGCTCGATCACCTCTTCGGCCGTCAGCCGCGCGCCGGGGAGCAGCTCGATGCACGCAACGACGGCCTCGCCGAACACCGGATCGGGCACGCCGACGACGGCGGCGTCGGCGATCGCCGGATGCTCGACCAGCACGCGCTCGACCTCCTTGGTGTAGATGTTGAACCCGCCGCTCAGCACCATGTCCTTCTTGCGATCGGCGATGTAGAGGTAACCCTCGGCATCGAACCGCGCGAGGTCGCCGGTGCGCACCCAGCCGTCGGTGATGGTGGCGGCGGTGGCCTCCGGCTGCCGGTAGTACTCGCGCATGGTGACGAAGCTTCCCGGCGGACCGGCGCGCACGAGCAGCTCGCCGACCTCGCCGACCGGCACCGTGCGCCCGTTCTCGTCCACGAGCTTCACCTCGATGCCGGGGAGCACGCGGCCCACGGAGTCCGGATGCGTGAACTGCTCCGGGTGGCTCAGGCTCGTGACCGAGCCTACCTCGGTCATCGCGAAGAAGGAGCAGAGCTGGACGTGCGGCAGCAGCGAGATGATTTCCTGCTTCAGACCGACCGGGAACGCCTCGCCGGTGACGACGATGCGCCTGAGGCTCGCACAGCGCGCGGCGCCCGTGCGCAGGTGCGGCAGCAGCATGCGCGCCACCGTCGGCACCATCCCGACCACGGTGATCCGCTCGCGCTCGATCACGTCGATGACCGCGGCGGGATCGAACTTGCTCATGACGACCACCGTGCCGCCGAGGCAAAGGGCGTTCATCAGCCGCGCGAGCCCGGTGCGGTGCGCGAGCGGCGTGGTCACGAGGTAGCGATCCTCGCCCGAGATGCCCCACTCGACGGCGTTGAGGAAGCCGTGCGAGACGAGCAGGTTCGCGTGCGTGATCACCGCGCCTTTCGGCTTGCCGGTCGTGCCGGAGGTGTAGGCGATCATGCAGTCGGTGTTGTCCGCCCTGAGCTCCGGCAGCGGCTCCTCGTCGCGCGCGCCGAGCAGGTCGGCGAACGCCACGGTGTCCCCGGACGCCCCCTCCCCCACGGCGACGCGCACGATCCCGGGCCGCAGCGCCGCGATCGCCGCGACGGTATCGCGCAGATCCGCGTGGAATGCGAACACGGACGGCTCGCTGTCCCGGATCAGGTGATCGATCTCCCTCGCCGCGAGGCGCGTGTTCACGGGCACGACCAGCGCGCCGAGCGCCAGCGCGCCGTAGAACATCTGCACGAACTCCGCGCCGTTCGGCAGGTAGATCATGACGCGGTCGCCTTCGCGGACGCCGAGCCGCCGCAGCCCGCACGCGACGCGCAGCGACGTCGCGTGCAGCTCGCCGTAGGTGATCGAGCGCCCGCCGCAGCGCATCGCCGGCTTGTCGGGATGGCGCAGCGCGTGGGCGGCGAGCACGACTTCGAGGCGCATCGCGACGCTCCCTATGCCAGCACGAACGCCGGGTAGCGCTGCTCCGCGGAAAGCTGATCCCAGGCGAGCTTCACGCGCCGGCCCACCTTGAGGTCCTCGGGCTTGCAGTCGAGGATGTTCGCGATGATGCGCACGCCCTCGTCGAGCTCGACCGTCGCCACCGGCAGCGGCAGCCGGCCGTCGAGCCCCGGTCCGGGGATGCGCACCACGGTACAGGCGTAGATCGTTCCGTTGCCCGACACCTCGCGCCACTCGAGCGTGCGGCGTCCGGTATAGATGCTCACCGGCCGCGGATAGTGCTGAAAACGCTTGCTCTCCGTGCAGTACTGCAGCACGAGCTTGCCCTGCGCGATGCCCTCCCAGAAAGGACGGGAGTCGACATAGCTGCCGATGCGCGGGACGGGACGGGACGGTTTGTCGTTGCCAGCCATTTCCTCAGGCCTCCAGGATCATCGCGCAACTGGTGCTCCAGTTGCGGCCGTAGGGGATCACGCCGATGCCGGTCACCAGGGCGTTCCTCGGATCGCTCACCTGGCGCGCGCCGGCCTCGCCGAACATCTGCCGCACCGCCTCGACCAGGTTGAGACCGCCGCTCGCGAGCCCCGGCTGGCCGGCGGAGATCTGCCCGCCGCCGGTGTTGAGCGGCAGCGTCCCCTTGTACGACAGGTCGGTCTGCAGCACGAAGTCGCAGCCCTTGCCCTTCTCGCAGAAGCCGAGATCCTCGAGCTGCATAACGACGGCGATGGTGAAGTCGTCGTAGGGATGGAACATGCGGATGTCGGACGGCTTGAGGCCGGCCTGCTCGAACACGCGCGGTCCGATCTTCGCGAACCCGGACTCGGTGATGTCCGCGAGCGGGTCGTCGCCCTTGTAGTTGGTGATCTCGGCGTAAGCCGTCGGGTACACCACTTTGTCGAGCCCGAGGCGCTCCGCCTTCTTCTCGGTCGTGACCAGCACCGCGTTGGCGCCGTCGCAGAACATCACGCTATCGAGCAGCCGCAGCGGGTCGGCGATGATGCGCGAGCTCAGGTACTCCTCCATGGTGAGCGGCTTCCTGAACTTCGGATACGCGTTGTCGTTGAGCAGCGCGTGCTCGCGCTGCGTGATCGCGATCTTCCCGAGCGCCTCGGGCTTGAGGCCGTACTGGTGGATGTAGCGGCTCATGAGCAGCCCGAAGGTCGCGGGCGGCCCCTGCACGCCCGGCGGATCCTGGAACTCCGGACGGTAGGCGCCGTAGTTCGAGCGCCAGTCGGAGCTCGGCGCGTCCGCCGAGAGCACGAGCACGGTCTCGCACATTCCGTCGCGGATCGCCGCCATCGCCCGCGCGACGCCGCTCGTGGCCGAACAGCCGCCGAGGGCTCCGAGGTTGAGCCACGACGGCGTGAGGCCGAGCGCCTCGCACACGTACGCGGCGAAGAACGGATTCGACCCCTCGCTCAGCGGCAGCGTGACCGACAGCCCGTCGATCGCCGACTTGTCGAGCTTCGTGCGAACGAGCATCTGCTCGAGCACTTCGCCCGCCAGGTCGTAGGCGCTGCGGCCGGTCTTGTAATCGATCTTGGTCTCGGCGTAGCCCGCGATGACTATGTCCCGCTTCTTCTTCATAACGCCCTCACTCGCCCTTGAAGTTCGCTTCGCGCTTCTCGCGAAACGCCGAAAGCCCTTCCTTCCGGTCGTTCGAGAAATACAGCATGAAGGAGACGTCCGACTCGACGGCCATGCCCGCGTCGAGCGGCAGATCGGCGCCGCGCGTGATCGCCGCCTTCGTCAGCATCACGGAGAGCGGCGCGCTGCGCGCGATCTGGCGCGCCAGCTCGCGCGCTTCCTCCATCGCCCTGCCGGCCTCGACCACGCGGTTGGCGAGACGGTACTCCTTCGCCTCCTGCGCGCCGATGCGCCGCCCGGTCCAGATGAGCTCCTTCGCGAGCTGCGGGCCGACGAGCCGCGTCAGCGTCTGCGTGCCGCCGCCGCCCGGCATCAGCCCGAGCTTCACTTCCGGCAGCCCGAGCTTCGCGTTCGCGCCGAGCACGATGAGATCGCCGAGCAGCGCGAGCTCGAGGCCGCCGCCGAGCGCGTAACCCTCGATCGCGCAGATCACGGGCTTGCTGAACCGCGGCAGCTCGCGAAACAGCTGGTTCACTTTCCGCGAGCGATTGCGCTTGCGGTAGAAGTCGAAGTACTCGTTCGGCTTCAGCTCGAACTCGCTCGTATCGATGCCGGTGCAGAACGCTTTCGCGTCGCCTTCGAAGACGACGGCGTGCACCGAGCGGTCGTGCTCCACCTCGTGCAGCACGCGCAGAATCTCCTCGGCGGTCTGCTCGCGGATCGAGTTGAGCTTCTCGGGCCGGTTCAGCCGCACCTCCACCCAGCCCTCGGCCCGCGTGACCGCCACGTCTTGGTAACTCATGAACGAACTCCTTGCTGTCGATGTACGGTGTTGCCTACGGCGCGTCGTGTCCCGCCGGATCCGCCCCGATGGCGTTCTCGATCGCGCGGTGCAGCTCGGCCATGCGCGCCGGGTCCGCGCGCTCGGCCGCGCCGATCCGCGCCTCCAGGCACACGCGCGCCGGCGCGGCCAGCACGAGAACGCGGTCCGCCATCTCGAGCGCGTCCTCGATGCGGTGCGTGACGAAGACGCACGTCTTTCCGAACTGGCGGACGACGGCGCTGAAGTCGGCGCGCAGCTCCTTCGAGGTGACCGGATCGAGCTGACTGAAGGACTCGTCGAGGAGCACGAGATCGGGATCGACGGCGAGCGCCCGCGCGAGCGCCGCGCGCTGACGCATGCCGCCGGAAAGCTCGTGCACGTACTTCTTCGTCGCGTCCGCGAGCTTCACCCGCGCGAGCCAGCGCCTGGCCGCCTCGTGCGCCTCGGCCTTGGGGCGCCCGAGGATGATGAGGCCGAGCGCGACGTTCTCCTCGGCCGTGCGCCACGGCAGCAGGCGGTCGGTCTGGAAGGCGACGCCGATCTTGCCGCGCAGCCGCTTGAACTCGACATAGGGATCGACGCCGCTCACGCGGATGCGGCCCTCGTCGGGCGCGATCGCCCCCATGAGCAGGTTCATGACGGTGCTCTTGCCGGCGCCGGTGCGACCGAGCAGCGCGAGCACTTCGCCGCGCGCGACGGTGAAGCTCAGGCGGTCGACGGCGGTGCTGCCGTTGAACCGCTTCGTGACGTTCTCGAAAGCGATGACGGTCGTTTCGGCGTTCATGGTCAGCGCACCGTCCCCTCGGCCCGCCACTTGAGGAGCCTCCGCTCGGTCAGCGTGAGCAGGGCCTGCAGCGCCAGATTGAGAACGACCAGCAGGAAGGTCCACGCCAGCACGTGATCCACCCGGAACGTCGACTGCGCGAAGCTCATGCGCGCGCCGATACCCGCGGCCGAAGCCACCAGCTCCGCGAAGATCGCCATGCGGATGGCGTATCCGATCGTCGACTTCGTCGTCATGAAGACGTACGGGACGACGTGCGGAATGACGAGGTAGCGCAGCACCTGCCAGCGCGAAGGGCGGAAGCTCTCGATCATGTCGATCCAGTCCTTCGGGATCGCGCGCACGCCCTCGTACACGTTGAGCGCGTAGAACGGGAGCAGGATCACCGTGAGGATGAAGAAGATCCGCGCCTCGGGGTTCTTGAACCAGAAGATCGCGATGAGCATCCAGGACAGCGCGGGGATGCCGGTGTCGAGGATGACGAGCTGGCGCAGGTACGTTCCCGCCTTCCGGAACGTCCCCATGACGAGGCCGAACAGCACGCCCACGATCATGGAGAACGCGATCGCCGCCGCGAGCCGGACGAGCGTGATCAGCACGTCCGAATAGTGGTTGGTCATGAGCTCGGCGAGCGACCGGCACACCACCACCGGCGACGGCATGATGTAGGGCGGCACGAAGCGGCTCACGATCTCCATGACGACGAGCACGCACGCCACCACGATAAGGAGCGACATCGTCTCGCCGCGGCGCGCGCGGTCCTCGCGCCTTTGCTCGCCGGCCATGCCGGCGCCGCCGAGCGCGCGCGGCAACACGGCGAGCTTTCGTTCCGTGGACCCGATGCTTCCCGGTGCGTTCTGCTGCATGGCGGCTACCTCGCGATCGAGAAACGCACGCGGCACCGCGCGGAAGCGCCCGCGCGCGCGGCGCGCCTCCCGGCCGGTCGGCGGAGCTCCGTTCCGCGTGCGAAACGACGGGTGTCCGCGGCGACGCAACACCGCGTTGCGGCTTTTCGCGCTGCGGCGCGCCGACGCATGCGGACTCGGGCGCGTGATGGCGCCGCGCGATGCGGTTTCATTGCTTCTCCTCCTCCACGCGAGCGATGGTGTTTCTGCGCTGCACGTGCCCGCTCGTGTCGTGCGCGCAGATTAATCCGCTTGTTTGCGTGCGAATAGAGCGTATCCTTGAAAGCCGAGTTCCATTTTTGGAACATGACTACGACCGCAACCGATTGTCGACCGATACGTTCCGTTCGCGGAACGTTCAGGAGGGGCCGGCGTGAACAAGAATCTCGACCTCAACTCACTCCTCCTCTTCTACGAGGTAGTGAACGCACAGAGCATCACTCGCGCCGCGCAGCAGCTGCAGCTGCCGAAATCGACGATCAGTCGCAAGCTGGCGCTGCTCGAGCAGCAGCTCGGCGCGATGCTGCTGAAGAAGGGCCGTCGACGGCTGGTGCCGACGAGCATCGGCGCGGCGCTGCTCGAGCATTGCGAGCGCATCGCGGCCGAGGTGCAGGACGCCGGTCTGCAGGCGGCGGAGATGCAGAAGGAGCTGCGCGGCACGCTGCGGATCAGCATGCCGGTGGACTTCGGCATCAGCTGGCTGAGCCGCGCGATCGGCGAGTTCGCGCTCCGGTATCCGGAGATCAACCTGCAGATCGACGTCAACGGCCATTACGTGGACCTGACGGAGGAGCCGTACGACGTCGCGATCGTGCTCGGAAGGCTCAAGCCCTCGCGCATGATCTACCGGCAGCTCGCCGCCATCCGCCGCGGCGTCTACGCGAGCCCCGATTACCTCGCGCGGCACGGCACGCCGCGCACCGTCGACGACTTCAGCAAGCACAACTGCATCGTGACCGAGCAGCAGCGTCAGGAGGGCGTGTGGACGCTGCGTAGCGCCGCGGGCACGCGGGTGGTCGAAGTCGCGGGGAAGGTCACGGTGAACAACATCGGCATCGCGCGCGAGCTCGCCGTCGCCGGCGTCGGCCTCGCGATCCTGCCCGAGCCGATGTGTCGCCACGACGTGCAGGTGAACCGGCTGGTCCACGTCCTCACGAACTGGGAGTGTCCGCCGGTACGCGCGTCGGCGCTCATCCTCGGCCGCAAGGGCATTCCGCAGAAGACAAGAGCGTTCCTCGACTTCATGTCGGAGCGGCTCGGCGGCGGCGCGGGCGCTCCGGAACCGCACCACAGGCGCCCCCGTACGGACGAGCCTCTGCGCGCCGCCGCTTCCGTGCCGGTACGAACGCCGATCCACGCGGCAAGCCCCGACGGTCACGGCGCCGAATCTCTCTCCGCCGAGTCGCACGCTTCCCTCCCCGACCCTCGCCGCTCCCGATCCTCCAGGCACGCCGATCCCGATCGTTCCAAAACTGGAACCGCATTTCCCAGCAGCGTCACTACTCTCGCGAGCGGGAGGTGACTAACCTGCGCTGAATCGCGCGTGCGGCGCGGTGCATCGCCACCGGCGCGGTGCGCGCGCCGCGCGGCGTTCTCGGCGTATGCCGAATCGGGACGCATCGGCCAGGCAATGGGCATCGGCAACCAGAACCATCCCGGAGGAGACAGATGAACTCGATCTCGCGGCGGAACTTTCTGAAGCTCTCGGCGCTCGGCGGCGCATGCGTCGCGCTGGGTGCAAGTCCATTCGGCAGCGCGCGCGCCGCCGCCTCCCGGATGTCGGAGGCTTCCTGGGCGAACCTCGTTCCGGGCTTCACCACGCTCGTCACGGACTTCATCGAGGCGAAGCGGCTGGACGTCAAGCACAACCTGAAGCTCGCGAAGCCGATCACCTACACGTCCGTGCCGACGTACTACGGCGACTTCGTGGCGGGGAGCTACGACGTCTGCATCGGCAGCTGGGACAGCTTCGCGACGCGCTACCTCAGCGGCGTGCCCATTCAGCTCATCTGCACCATCACCAGCGCGGACATGATCAACATCCTGGCGCCGGCCGGTAAGACGATCAAAGATCTGGTCGGCCGCGTGATCGCCGCGCCGCAGTCGACGGGCACCTATCGCCTGACGCGGGCGCTGATCCAGGAGCTGTACGACATGGATCTCGAGAAGGCGATGACCGTGCAGAACGTCGCCAACCCGGCCGCCTCCGTGACGCTGCTCATGGCGGGCCGTGCGGAAGCGGGTCTTTCCTGGGAGCCGAACATCAGCAGCGGGCTGCTGCAGGGCCAGAACCTCGGCATCACGTTCAACGCGGGACAGGAGTACAAGAACCGGACCGGTCTCGACCTTCCCTACTTCGGCGTCGCCGTGCGCAAGGCCGCGATCGAACGCGATCCGGCGATCGTCGGGCGGCTCAACGAGACGTTCAAGGAATGCCTCGAAGGCATCATGTCGGCGCCCGAGGAAGCGATCAAGATCGCGGGCGAGCGGACCGGCACGCCGCCGGAGGTGATGCGCCTCGCGCTCTCCTCGGGCCGCCTCGCGTTCAAGCACGGTCCGATGAACGACGCGAACGCCCGCCGGGCCGTGGAGCAGGCGGCGGTGTTCCTCGCGAAGCATCAGCTGCTGCCGCGCCCGGTGGACGAAGGCTTCTTCGCACTGTGAACGCCGGCCCCGCAGCCGCCGCCCGCCGCGCCGCGCACGGCGGGCGGCGCCGCCGATGCCCCTCCGATTCGATGCGCGGCGGCGTGCTCAAGGCCGCAGGATGGCGGCGTCGAGCCTGAGCTCGATCAGGAACGGTTTCGCCGCCGCCCGCGCCGCGCGAAACACGCCCGCGAAGTCCTCGGTGCGCTCCACGCGCGCGGCGTCCGCGCCGAAAGCGCGCGCGAACGCGACGAAATCCGGATTGACCAGATCGGTGCCGTAGTAGCGGCCGCCGAACTGGCGCTGCTGGTGCATGCGTATGGAGCCGTACGAGTCGTTGTTGACCACGATGACGATGACGTTGGCGCCGTACTTGACCGCGGTCGCCAGCTCCTGCGCCGTCATGAGGAAGCAGCCGTCGCCGGCGAAGCAGACAACCGTCCGCTCCGGAAACGCGAGCTTCGCGGCGATCGCCGCGGGAAGCCCGTAGCCCATCGAGCCGGACGTCGGCGCGAGCTGGCTGCCCAGCGCGCGGTACGGATAGAAGCGATGCACCCAGAGCG
>DATCLR010000094.1:0-16843 GCA_036563785.1 Burkholderiales bacterium
GGTACATGTCGACGCCGTAGGACGGCAGGAAGTCGACCGCGCCGAACGACCCGATGCTCCAGGCCATGAGAAGCAGCTTCGCGCGGCGCGCCGCGATGCTCGCCGGGCGCGCCCGCCGGTACGCCTCCCAGTAGAGGTAGAGCGTGACGCCGAAATAGATCCCGAGGAAGGGTATCAGCAGCGTGCTGATCAGCGTGTAGCGGCCGTAGTACCCCCACGAGTACCGGAACGGCGGGCCGAACGCCTCCGGCATGGTGGCGATGGCATATGCCATCGCGAACGAAGCCATCCACCCGACGGTCAGCAGCCAGTACAGCCGGTTGCGCGGACGCAGCAGGCTCCAGGTGAACTGGAGCGTCAATGTCGGGATGAAGGCGACACCGATGTTGCCGAAGCGGATCCAGGCATCCGCCGTTCCGGGATCGGGCGCCACGTAGCCGGCGCTGAAGCCGACGTACCAGACGGCGATTCCGAGCGTGACGAAGAAGTAATTGATGCTCGCCCTCGAGCCGCGCTCCCGCACGATGATGATGGCTCCCAGAGCGAGCGCCGGGAGCGCGCAGACGAGCTGCAGCAGCGCGTAGGCGTTTTGCGTGTAGGCGCTGAGATCGAAGTGCATCGGGTTCAACCCACCCTACCCGCGTGCACAAGCGCGGCTTCGTACATGTACGGCTCCGTTTGAGGTCGACCGCCCGAGTGTGCCCGGGGCGGTTCTTTTTGTGTCGGCGGAGCGAGTGCGCGCCGCGACTTGTTCGAGAGAGGAGCAACATATGTGCCAGCGATTGGACGAGCCGGTTTGTTGACGCCCGGAGCCCCGGTCCCTTCTGCGTCCGGGCAACATCGGGTATCGGACGCGGCCGCAGGGGTCGCCGGCCCCTCCACTCCAGCAGCACCCTGCTTCCGGCCCGGCCGACTGGAACGTCCTCGGCGGGCAGCAACCGACCGCGTTTCGACCGGGAGAGATTCTTGGTTTTACAGCCATATGCGACAGCTTCGTCGCGGGCGGGTCGACAGGCCCGGGTTGGTCCCTTTCTTGCAAGGGAATGGGTGCTGCGGACGACAGCGGGCACGAGAACCCGCCCGGACCGATACCGGCATCGAGCGGCCGCCCTGCCGGGTGCGGGCGGTACGCCAACGGGGAATCTTTCTTATCCAAGGTTGGAGCCGATCGAGCGCCTGCCGCTTTGCGGGCGCACGCGGCCGTTGCCGCGAAGGAAGCATGAACCGGCTGCCCGCCCGACGTGTGCAGCCGCCTGATTCGAGGTGAGAGAGACGATGCATGCTCCGCAATCCTCCCAGGCCGCCGGCGAGGCGCCGGGCGCGCCGGCCGAGCGCGTCGCGCAGATACGCGACTGGCTGATCGCGGCCGTCGCCGAGCGCACGCGCCTCGCGCCGGCCGAGATCAAGAGCGACGAGCCGATGTACCGCTACGGTATCGACTCGCTGGAGCGCGTCAACATCGCCTATCAGCTCGAGTGCTGGATCGGGTTCGAGGTGAACGAAGCCACGCTCGCGCATCTCGAAACGATCGACGAGGTCGCGGCGCACCTCGCGCGCATCGAAGCCGCGGGGGCTCGATGAGTCGGGAGCAACCGGATCTGCCGCTCGCGCTCGGCAGCGTGCGCGAGGCGCTCGGACGGCGCGGGCTGCGCGGCCTCGACGAAGTGGCCGCGGGCGTCGAGGCGGCGCTCGCCCGCCTCGCCGCGATACATCCCTGGGCGTTCCACCTGCACGTGCAGCGCGGCGCGGACGCCACCGCGCGCGTGGTGGCCGCGTCGGGCGCCGAGCGCGAATGCATCCTGTGGACGCACAACGTGTACCTCGGCCTGAACCGGGAACCGCGAGTGATCGAGCGAACCATGCGCGCGCTCGAGACCTACGGTACCGGCGCCGGCGCGTCGCCGCCGGTGGGCGGCCTGACCGGCCTGCACGACGCGCTCGCGCGCCGGCTCGCGCGGATGCTCGGCAAGGAATCGGCGCTCCTGTTCTCGACCGGTTACGCCGCCAACCTGAGCGCTCTCTCCGCCCTGCCGGCGCGCGGCGATCTCGTGCTGCTCGACCGCGAGAGCCACGCGAGCATGCTGCAGGGTGCGGCGCTTTCCGGGGCGCGGTGGATGGTGTTCCGCCACAACGACCTCGCGGACCTCGAGCAGATGCTGGCCCGCGAAGCCGGAAAGCACGCCAACGTGTACGTGGCGGTCGAGAGCGCGTACTCCATGAGCGGCGACCTCTGCCCGCTCGTCGAGCTGGTCGCGCTGAAGCGCCGCTACGGCTTCCGGCTCTACGTCGACGAAGCGCATACGTTCGGGTTCTACGGAACCGGGGGCCGCGGCTACTGCGAGGAGCAGGGCGTTCTGGACGAGGTCGACTTCATCGCGTCCACGTTCTCCAAGGCCACGGCCGCGCTCGGCGGCTTCGTCGCCGGGAAGGCGTCGCACTGCACCCTGCTTGCGCTCTCGGCGCGCAGCTACCTGGCGCAGGCGTGCTTTCCGCCGGCGATCGCCGCGACCGTGCTCGCGGCGCTCGACGAGATCGAGGGCAACCCGACGCTCGCCGAGACGCTGCATGCCAACAACCGCTACATGCGCCGGCGCCTGACCGACGCCGGCTTCGATCTCGGCACGAGCCGAAGTCCGATCATTCCGATTCGCGTGGCGGACGTCGGCGCGCTCTACGAGCTCGCCGCGCGTCTCGCGCAGGACGGCGTGTTCGCCCAGCCGATCACCGAGCCCGGGGTGAGCCCCGGCGAATCGCGGCTGCGCTTCGTCGTCACCGCACGCCATACGCGCGCGCAGATCGATACCACGGTCGACGCGCTCGTGCGCCATGCGCGGGCGCTCGGTCTGCTTCCGGAGGCGCGGCATGCTGTCTGAAGAGGAACAGTACCTGCGCGACCTCGCGAGGCGCTTCGCGGACCGCGAGATCGTTCCGGTGCGCGCGCGTCTCGACGAGACCGGCGAGTTCCCGGCCGAGATCATCCGCAAGGCGCACGCGGCGGGCCTCCTCACCGCCCACGTTCCGGAGGAGTACGGCGGCGCCGGCCAGGGGCTCTTCGCGATCTGCCTGATCGCGGAGGAGATCGGCTACGGATGCACGGGGATCGGCACCTCGCTGATGGTGAACTATCTCGGCACGAGCACCATCCTTCTGTACGGCGACGCCGAGCAGAAGCGGCGCTACTTGTCCGAGTACTGCGCCAAGCCGACTCTCTTCAGCTTCGCCTGCACCGAGCCGGAGGCCGCGTCCGACATGGGCAGCATCCGTACGACCTACGAGCGACGCGGCGATACGTACGTGATCTCCGGGCAGAAGGCGTTCATCACCAACTCCAGCTACGCCGACTACTTCACGGTGTTCGCGAAGCGCAAGGGCGAGGACCGGGCGCTGCAGTCGCTCACCGCGTTCGTCGTGCCGCGCAAGGCGCCCGGCGTGAGCGTCGGCGCGCCGATCCGCAAGCTCGGGCAGCGGGCCTCGAACACGGCGCCGGTGTACTTCGACGACGTCGTGGTGCCCGCCGATGCACGCCTCGGTCGCGAAGGCGCCGGCTTCATGGTCGCCACGCACGCGCTCGCGCGCTCCCGCCTCGGGATCGGCGCCGCCGCCGTGGGCCTCGCCCGGGCCGCGCTCGACTGCGCCTTCGAGTACGCACGCCGGCGCCGGCAGTTCGGCAAGCCGCTCGCCGACTTCCAGGCCGTGCAGTGCGAGATCGCGGAGCTCTGGGAGCGCATCGCCGCGCATCGCGCGCTCGTGCACTATGCGGCACGCCGCTACGACCGCGGCGAGGCCGGCTTCAAGCACATCTACGCGGCGAAGGACTCGTGCTCCAAGATGGCGCTCGAGGTCGCGAGCCGCAGCCTCGCGATCCTCGGCGCCTACGGGTACACGTGCGATTTTCCGCTCGAGAAGATGCTGCGCGACGCCCGCCTGCTCGAGATCTACGAGGGCTCCTCCACGATGCAGCGGCTGATGCTGTTCAACGAGCTACTTCGCAATGGCACCGAACCGTAACGCCGATTCCGGGCGGTCTTCCGTAGCGCTCCACAAGTGCACCTCCATCGTGGAGGTGCTGAAGCAGCGTGCCGCCGCGACGCCGGAGCGCCCCGTCTTCACGTTCCTCGAGAACGGCGAAACGCCGCTCCAGCCCCTCACGTTCGCCGATCTCGATGCGCGCGCCCGGCGCTTCGCGCGGCGCCTGCGTGCGACGCTCGCGTCCGGGAGCCGGGTGGTCGTGATGCTGCCGGCGGGATACGCCTTTCTCGAAGCGTTGTTCGGATGCTTCTACGCGGCGTGCGTCCCGATTCCCGTGGCCGTGCTGCGCAAGCGCGACCTCGACTTTCCGCACCGGCGCACCTCCGACGACACGCCGCTCGTCGAGAAGATCGCACGCGACGCCGATGCGGCGGCGATGATCACGACCGCGGAGCTGTCGCGCATGCTGCGCGAAGCCGAGAGCGCACCGCACCTGCGCGCGAGCGCGATTTGCCACATCCTGCCGGACGCGCCGCACGAGTCCGCCGGCGAGGCCGAGGCCCCGGGCCCGGACGAGCTCCCGCCGCCGGATCCGCAGGCGCTGGCCTACCTGCAGTACACCTCGGGCTCGACCGGCGACCCGCGCGGCGTGATGGTGAGCCACGCGAACGTGATGGCTGCGGTGCGCGGTTCCGCCGCCGCGTTCTCGATCGGCGAGCGCAGCCGCTTCGTGAGCTGGCTCCCGCATTATCACGACATGGGGCTCGTGGGCTCGATCCTGCAGACGGTGTACAGCGGCGCCCAATGCTGGATCATGTCGCCGCAGGCGTTCGTCGCGAAGCCGGAGCGCTGGCTCGCGGCGATCAGTCGCTTCGCGGCGACGATCTCGGGCGGCCCGAACTTCGCGTACGATCTTTGCGTGCGCAGCGCCGCGCACCGCGCGCACGCGTTCCGGCTGCACGATTGGGAGTGCGCCTACAACGGCTCCGAGCCGGTGCGGCTCGAGACCCTGGAGAAGTTCGCCGCCGCCTTCGCTCCGAGCGGCTTTCGTCCCGAGAGCTTCCGCCCCTGCTACGGCCTTGCCGAGGCGACGCTGCAGGTGAGCGGCGGCCCGCTCGGGCGGGTGCCCGCGGTACGAACCCTGTCGGGCGGGAAGACCGCAGGAACCGACCTCGCGCGCGTGAGCGTTTCGTGCGGACGGCCGGTCGAAGGCGCGCTGGTGTGTATCGTCGATCCGAAGACGCTTGCCCCCGTGCCGGACGGCGCGGTCGGCGAGATCTGGGTGAGCGCGCCGCAGGTGGGCGCGGGCTATTGGGGCAAGCCCGTAGCGAGCCGCGAGGTGTTCGCCGCCCGGCCCGCGGGAGTCCCGGACGGGCCGGTGTTCCTTCGCACGGGCGACGCCGGTATGCTCGTCGACGGCGAGGTGTATGTCCTCGGGCGGTACAAGGACGCCATCATCCTGAACGGGGTGAACCATCAGCCCGAGCCGATCGAGGCGACCACGGTGCTCGCCGGCTCGACGCATCGTCTCAACACCGCGGCGGCTGTCGGTGTTCCGCTCGACGGACGCGAACGACTCGTGATCGTGGCGGAACTCGGAGGACGCACCGTCCCGGCGGCCGCGGCGCTCGCGGAGCTCTGCCGCGACGTGCGCGCGGCGATTCACCGCACGCACGATCTTGCCGTGCACACGCTGGTGATCGTGCCGTACCTCTCCCTGCCGCGCACCACGAGCGGGAAGGTGCGCCGCCACAAGGTCAGGCAGCTCTTCCTCGGCGGCCGGTTGAGCGTCGTTTATGCGGACGGCGCGCTGCCGGCTCCGCACGCCGGCGCCGACACGGCGCGAGGCGAACAGAAACGCCGCACTCGCGCGCGCTCGAAGATCGCCTGAACGCGAGCGGGCGCGACGCACCCCTTCGACCCCGGAAATCGTCAGTCGTCGGCGCGCTCGGAAAGCACCTTTCCGGACATCGCGTCGACCTTGATCTCGCGCTTGCGGCCGTCGCGATATGCCTCCATCTCCCACTGGCCGTTGTCGTAATCGACGTCGACGATCGGCGCGTAGCCCTGCTGCTCGAGCTGCTGCAGGATGGAGGATAGCGGCGGTGCGTCCTTGGGCGGGCGCCCGCCCGCCGCCCCGGCGGCGGGCGGAATCGCCAATGCCAATATCAACGCGCTGCACGTGATGCCAAAGCGGATATGCATGACCTCGTCTCCATGGCGCACCCGGGCGACATCCGGCGAGCGCGGCGCGAATGCGCCCCGTCGGCCGGCACGCCGATGCGGCATCGTCAGTTCATCATTTCTCGAGGCGCGAATCAGGGGGACAAACGGCAGGGCTATGCGGCACCTCGCCCCGGGGCGGCCGGCTATGCGGTTCCGTCGCGCGAGCAGGGCTGTTTGCCCTCCTCCCCCCTTTCGCGGTGGCGGGCCGCCTGCATGAGCAACATGAAAGTCACCGGTGTCGTCACGGTCATGGCGATGCCGATCAGCATCTCCCGAAGCACCAGCCGCTCTTCCAGCACGCTGAATAGGATCATGGAGGCGATCAGCACCGACCCGGTGCCGAGCGTCGTACCCATCGTCGGCGGATGCACGCGGTCGTAGAAGCTGCGCAGCCGCAGCAGCCCCACCGATCCGATCAGCGTGAGGGTCGCGCCGAACAGCAGGAACAAGCCGGCCAGCACGGCGGCCCAGCCCGGAATGTCCCTCATTCGATCACCTCTCCCCGCAGCAGGAATTTCGCGAGCGCCGCCGTCGCCACGAAGCCGAGCAGCGCGATCGCCAGCGCGATCTCGAAATAGAGCGCGCTCCCCTCGCGCATGCCGAACGCGAGCGTCAGCAGCATCGCGTTCACGTACAGCGTATCGAGCGCGAGCACCCGGTCCTGCGCCCGCGGCCCGTACAGCAGGCGCGCCACGGCGCACACCATGGCGAGCACGAAGAACGTCTGCGCGACGAGTATCGCCCAATGGAGGAACGCCGTCGTCATTCGAAGATCTCCCGTAGCCGCCGCTCGTAGCGGTCCTTGATCGTACGTATCCAGGCCTCGCGGTCGATGAGGTCGAGCACGTGGATCGTGACCACGCTCCGCTCCGGATCGTAGCGCACCCACGCCGTTCCCGGCGTCGCCGTGATGATGCAGGCGAGCACGGCGAGCCCCGCGCGGCTGCGCAGCTCGAGCGGGATGTCCAGGAAGTCCGACGTCTGCCGGCGCGCCCCGAGGGACAGCACGATGCGTGCGACCGCGATATTCGAGCGCACGATGTCGATCAGCACCCGCCACGCGAGCGGAAAGATCGCGCTCCAGCGCCGCACGAACTCCTGCGGCGCCTGCAGCTTGGCGTACGCGCGCGCGCTCGCGACGCCGACCGCGGCGCCGAGGACGACGTGGCCCGGGTCGAGCGTCCGGTTGAGCAGCAGCCACATGCCGGTGAGCAGCAGCGTAAGCAGCGGATACGGCAGCCAGCGCTTCATGGCGATCCGGACAGCACCTCCCCTACGTAACCCCGAGGGTCGTGCAGCCCGGCCGCCGCGTCCTGGACGTAGCGCATGACGGGGCCGGCGGCGACGGTCAGCGCCAGGCAGGCGAGAACGAGCAGTCCCACCGCCGAAAACTCGATGACGCGCACGCGCGGCACCGTGCCTTCCGGCGCCGTCCAGAACGCGCGCACGCCGGCCCGCGCGAGCGAAATCACCGCGGCGAGCCCGGAGAGCGTCATCAGCACGATCAGCAGCCAGGCCGGGTCGGGCACGGGTGTCGGTGCGAGCAGCCCCGCGAAAAGCGCGAACTTGGCGATGAAGCCCGGCAGCGGCGGCAGCCCCGCGATGACCAGCGCGGAGCAGGCGAAGACGAAACCGAGCAGCGCAATCGTCGCGGGAATCGCCACACCAACCTCCTCCTCGGGCTCTTCTTCCTCCTCGATGCCGAACGCCTCGGCCGTCAGCGCGAGCATGTCCGCCGCCGGATTGCGCGCACGCTCGACGAGCTCGCTCAGCAGAAAGAACGCCCCGACGCCGAGCGTGGAGGCGACGAGATAGTACAGCGCCGCGCCGGTGACCGCGGCGTCGGCCATGCCCACGGCCGCAAGCAGCGTCCCGGCAGAAACGACCAGGCTGTACGCGGCGATACGCTGCAAGTCCTGCGAGGCGAGCATACCGACGCTGCCGAAGAGGAGCGTGACGCATCCGCCGTAGAGCAGCCAGTCGCCGAATGCAGGGGCCGGGTCGGCGCCGCCGAAGAGGAGCAGTCCGACGCGCAGCACGGCGTAGACGCCGACCTTCGTGAGGATCGCGAAGAGCGCCGCCGACGGCGGGCTCGCCGCGCCGTACACGCCGGGGAGCCAGAAGCCGAGCGGCCACATCGCCGCCTTCACCAGGAATGCGATGCCGAGGATCGCGGCGCCGGCCTCGACCAGACCGCGGTCGGCTTCCGGCACCGCCGGTATGCGCACGGCGAGGTCGGCCATGTTGAGCGTGCCGGTGACGCCGTACAGCAGGCTCACGCCGATCAGAAAGATCAGCGACGCGGTGAGATTCACGACGATGTAGTGCAGGCTCGCACGCACCCGCGCCGTCCCGGCGCCGTGCAAGGCGAGCCCGTACGATGCGGCGAGGAGCACCTCGAAAAACACGAACAGATTGAAGAGGTCGCCCGTGAGGAACGCTCCGTTCACCCCCATGAGCAGGATCTGCAGCAGCACGTGAAACCGCGGCGCCGCGCGGTGCCAGCGGGCGAGCGAGAACAGGAGCGCAGCGAAGCCGAGGACACTCGTGAGCAGGACCAGCAGCACCGAAAGCCGGTCCGCCACGAGCACGATCGCGAACGGCGCCGGCCAGTCCCCGATGCGGTATACGGCCGTCGCCGGCGCATCGACGATCGGGACCAGCGCGGCGGCCGCGGCGATCAGGAGCAGCGTCGACACGAGGCTGATTGCGCCCTTCAACGCATAGCGGCGCTCCTCGAGGAGCAGCATCAGCGCGCCGGCCGCGAGCGGCAGCACCACCGGCACGACGACCAGATGTTCGCGCAGCACGCTCACTCGCCCGGCTCCCGGCCGTCCACGTGGTCGGTGCCCGTCAGACCGCGCGCCGCGAGCAGCACCACCAGGAGCAGCGCGGTCATGGCGAAGCCGATAACGATGGCCGTGAGCACCAGCGCCTGCGGCAGCGGATCGGCATAGGCCGCGGGATCGGCCCCGGGGCCGACCGGCACGATCGGGGTCGCCCCGCTGCGCAGGCGTCCCATGACGAAGATGAACAGGTTGACCGCGTACGAGAGCAGCGACAGCCCGATGACGACCTGGAAGGTGCGCGGACGGAGCAGCAGCCAGGTCCCGCACCCGGTCAAGACGCCGATGGCCAATGCGACGATGAGTTCGTTCATGCAGACGGTCGATGACTGCGGATCGACTGGTGGGCGAGCGCGATCAGGACCAGACCGGTGGCGCCCACGACGAGCGCGAACACGCCCACATCGAACGCGAGCGCGGTCGGAACGTGGAGCTCGCCGACGAGCGGCAGCTCGAGGTGCGCGACGTGCGACGTGAGAAACGGCCGGGCGTACAGCCAGGCGCCGGCGCCCGTGGCGGCGCCGAGCAGCAGGCCGGTGCCGATCCAGCGTATCGGGCGGATCCCGATGCGCGCCTCCGCCCAGCGAGTGCCGCCCGCCATGTACTGGAGAATCACGGCGACGGCGAGCACGAGGCCGGCCACGAACCCGCCGCCCGGAAGATTGTGTCCGCGGGCGAGCAGATAGAACGCGAACACGCTGATCACGGGAAACATCAACCGCATGATCTCGCCCGGTATCAGCAGCGCCTCGACCGGGTTCGCGCTCCTCCGCCGCTGCGGCAGCTCGATGCTCTCCGGCGCCGGGCGGAACCTCCGCAGCAGCGCATACACGGTTATCGCCACCGCGCCGAGCACGGTGATCTCGCCCATCGTATCAAATCCGCGAAAGTCGACCAGGATGACGTTCACCACATTGGTGCCGCCGCCGTCCGGCTGCGCATGCTCGACGAAAAAGCGCGATATGGTGTCGGGCATCGGCCGCGTCATCATGGCGTATGCGACGGCGGCGAGGCCGCCGCCCGCCGAAACGGCGAGGGCGAAATCGCGCAGGCGCCGGGGCAGCGCCGCGCGCGCCCCGGCCCACGTCCACTCGAACGGGATGCGCTTCGGCAACCAGCGCAACCCGAGCAGCAGGAGCACGGTCGTCACGATCTCCACGAGCAGTTGCGTGAGCGCGAGATCAGGAGCGGAGAACCAGACGAAGGTAACGCACGTCGCGAGCCCCGCGCCGCCCGCCAGCATGAGCGCGGCCAGCCGGTGAAACTTCGCTTGCCACGCCGCACCGAGCGCACACAGCGCGCCCACCAGCCAGACGGTTCCGAGGACGTAATCCCCTCTTCCCGCCGCCTCGCCGGCCTCGAGCCCGCTCCGGCAGAGCGGCCACAGGCCCGCCGCGATGGCGAGCGCCGCGAGCCAGCGCAGCTGCGGCTGCAGCCGCCGCGTGCCGAGCAGCCGTTCGAGCGTCCGCGCCCAGCGCAGGGACACGGTGGCGAGCACACGATCGAAGAGATGCCGGCCGTCGATCGGCGGCAGGAACGGCGTGCTGTCCGTATCGCGTCCGAGATGCCGGCGCAGGATGAGATACAGGGCCGTTCCGCCCGCGAGCGCGAGCAGGCTCATCGCGAGCGGCAGCGTGAAGCCGTGCCAGAGCGCGAGACTGTAAGGCGGCGTATCCGCGCCGAGCACCGCGCGCACGGCGACCGAAAGCATCGGGTCGATCGTGAGGCCCGGCAGGACCCCGACGACGACGCACGTGAGCACGAGGATCTCGATGGGGAAGCGCATCCAGCGCGGCGGTTCGTGCGGCTCGCGCGGCAGGCCCTTGGGGTCCGGACCGAAGAAGACGCCGATGATGAAGCGCAGCGAATATGCCACGCTGAACATCGCGCCCACCGTCACCACGTACGGCAGCGAGCGATCGAGCAGCGGCACCCCGCCGGCCGCCTGCAGCGCTTCGGCGAAGAACATCTCCTTCGACAGGAACCCGTTGAGGAGCGGCACGCCCGCCATGGCCGCCGCTGCGACGATCGCGAGGGTCGCGGTGATCGGCATGAAGCGCCGCAGTCCGTTGAGGATGCGGATGTCGCGCGTACCGGTCTCGTGGTCGATCACGCCCGCCGCCATGAACAGCGACGCCTTGAAGGTCGCATGGTTCATCATGTGAAAGATCGCGGCGACGGCGGCGATCGGCGTGTTGAGCCCGAGCAGGAGCGTGACGATGCCGAGGTGGCTGATGGTCGAGTACGCCAGCAGCCCCTTCAGGTCGTTCTGGAAAATCGATACGTACGCCCCGAGCACGAAGCTGATGAGCCCGGCGCCGCCCACGATCCACATCCACGCCTCGGTTCCCGCGAGCGCCGGCCACAGGCGCGCCATCAGGAATACGCCGAGCTTCACCATGGCGGCGGAGTGCAGATACGCCGATACCGGCGTCGGCGCGGCCATCGCGTGCGGCAGCCAGACATGGAAGGGAAACTGCGCGCTCTTGGTGAGCGCGCCGAGGAGCACGAGGACCAGCGCCGGGAGGTAAAGGGCGTGCGCGCGAATGCGGGCACCGGCGGCGAGGACCGTGTCGAGATCGTAGCCCCCGGCGATGCGGCCGAGCAGCACCGCGCCGACGAACAGACACAGGCCTCCCGCCGCCGTGATGATGAGCGCCATGCGGGCGCCGTCGCGCGCCGCGGGACTGTGGTGCCAGTATCCGATGAGCAGGAACGAGAAGAGACTCGTCAGCTCCCAGAAGAAAACGATCTGGATCAGGTTCCCGGACAGCACGGCGCCCAGCATCGAGCCCATGAAGGCGAGCAGGAACGAGAAGAACCGGGGTACCGGGTCCTGCGGCGACATGTAGTAGCGGGCGTAGAGCACCACCAGGAACCCGATGCCGGTCACGAGCAGCGTGAACATCCACGCGAACCCGTCCATGCGCAGCATGAAGTTCACCCCGAGCATGGGCAGCCACGGCAGCTCGAGCCGGACCACCTCCCCTTTCGCCATCTCCGGATAGAAGGTCCACACGACGATCGACGCCGCGAGCGCGACGAAGCCCGCGAGCCAGGCTTCGGCGTTGCGCGCGTTCACCGGAAAGAGCATCGCCGCGGCGCTGCCGGCGAAAGGCAGCGCCAGGAGGATCAGCAGCAGAAGATGCTCGGCGGGAAGCGTAAACATGGTGTCGCTCGGAGCTTACTAAAGACGTTGGCGTTGCAAAATATGTGGACGGCGCGTGTACGAACGTTTACGCGCACGACGGACGGAGCGGCGCGCAGCCCTGTACCATGGCATGGCAGCGCAGCACCGGATCCGTGCGCTGAACCGGTGCTCGGCGGATCGGTCGTGCGCCGGGATGGCCCGATCACCGGGAGGCGGTCTGCGCCGTACGCCGATCCGTACGCGACTTGGACAGCACGCGTCGCCTCGATCGCGGTTCTCTGGATGACCAAGGGAGGGGATCGCGCATGACCCGCCGCGCTAGCGACCAGAATCGGGCACGACAGCAGGCTGGCGCGCACCTCTTCCCCGGCGAGGAGCTACGGCGAATACGAAAGACGGAAGTACGTGAACGGCTGTTTCCGTCCGTCCGGCGTGAGGTGCACTTCGCCGACTTCTTCCTGCAGCGTGAATCCGCGGCCCAGCTCGCGGAGGAGCATCGCGCCATCGTAGCGGACGACGTAGAGCCCGCTGCAGCGCGTCGGCCCGCCGATCGCAAACGTCGCCACGATCACGTGCGCGCCCGGTTTCAGCGTACGCCGCAGCACCGCAACATAGCGCGCCCGCTCGGCCGGCTCGGTCAGAAAGTGAAACACTGCGCGGTCGTGCCACAAGTCGAAGCCGCGCGGCGCCCGAAACTCGGTCACGTCGGCTTCGTACCACTCTACCCCTTCCGCCCGGCGTCCCAGGCGCCGCCGCGCGTGCTCGAGCGCGGCAGCCGAGATGTCGAGAACCGCGAGGTGCCGGTATCCGGCGTCGAGCAGATGATCGACGAGCGTGGACGCTCCCGCGCCGACATCGATGATCCGGGCATCCCGTGAAATCCCGGTCTTCGCGATAAGCGCCAGCGAGCGCTCCGGCGTCTGCTGATACCAGCTGACCGCGTGCGGCGCCTGCACGCGGTAGATCTGCTCCCAGTGCGCTTTGCGGTTCATGTCGTCGATTCAGCGTCGTCGCTGCGCGGTTTGCTGCGTATTTTACAGTGGCAGCTGGCCGTCTCCCTCGAACGAGGCCGACGCGCACGCAGCCGTCGCGAAGGGGTTCGCCCCCACCGACCGAGGCTCGACGTCATCCTAGAGTGAGTTAAGGAAGTCGGCAGGCACCGATACACGCCTCCGCCGCGGCTCGTGGCCCGAACGGATCGAGCCGCGATCCCGCAAGAACGCCCCATGCCGATTGATCTCGACGCTTCGCTGCTCGGCATGGCTGTGACCCCAGTCCGAACGCCGGGATTGACTTGCATCAAAGCAGGTCCAACCCGGTAGCACTACTCTTTGAGGCAACTCGCGGACGAGGGACAAGCCGATGCGTGAAGCGATACGAATCATCAAGGACGAGCACACGGCGATCGCCGCTGTGCTGCATGGACTGCGCTACCTGGCCCGTGAGGCGGTACAGAAGAAACAGCCGGCCGACTTCCGGGTTCTGCACGCCATGCTCGACTACATCGTGGCTTTCCCCGAGCGCCTGCATCACCCCAAGGAAGATCGCTATCTCTTCCGCGCGGTCCGCGAGCGCAATCCCGAAGCCGCTTCCCTGATCGAGCGTCTGGAAGCGGAGCACGTCAAAGGCGACCGGATGCTGAAGCGCTTGCAGGAGGCGCTGCTCGCGTACGAGCGCGACCCCACCAGCGAGCAGGCGACGGAATTCGCGAAGATCGTCGACGAATACTTTGATTTTCATTGGAAACATATGACACAGGAGGAGGACCAGCTCCTTCCCCTGGCCGAGCGGGTGCTCGAGGACGAAGACTGGGAGCATATCGAGCGGGCGTTCCGCGAGAACGACAACCCGCTTTTCGGTCTGCGGCCCAAGGAAGAGCTGTCGGCGCTCTTTCACCGGGTGGTGAACATCGCCCCGCCTCCCATCGGGCTGGGGCCGGCGCCGTAGCGTTCTGACTGGAGCACGCCCCGCCCGGCGAAGGACGGCGTCGCCCCTAGGCCGGCGCCTGACCCTGACGGCGAGCGCCGGGCCGCGGGCTGCACATGCCGGCGAGCGCCTGCAGGCGCTCGAAATCGAGGATACGCAGGCTGCGGCCGCGCAGCGCGATGAGGCCGTCCGCCTGGAAGCGCGAGAGCAGGCGGCTCACGGTCTCGAGCGCGAGCCCGAGGTAGTGCCCGAGATCCTGGCGCGACATCGCGAGGCTGAGGTCCGAGGCCGAGAGGCCGAGCTGCTCGCGGCGCCGCGAGAAGTCGAGCAGGCACGCCGCGAGCCGCTCTTCCGCCGTCATGTGCCCGAGCAGCGCCAGCTGCTCGCTGTCGCGCACGATTTCGCGGCTCATGATGCGAAAGAGCTGGTGCTGCAGTCCCGGAATGGCCTGGGCCAGCTCCTCGAGCTTCGCGAACGGCAGCTCGCAGACCTCGGAATTTTCGACCGCTTCCGCGTCGCACGGGTGGCGGTCGTCGTTGATGGCGTCGAAGCCGAGCAGCTCGCCCGGAAGGTAGAAGCCGGTGATGTGCTCCCGGCCGTCTTCGAGGAGCGCGGTGGTCTTGAGGGTTCCGCGGCGCACTGCGTAGATCGCGTGCAGCGGATCGCCTGCGCGATACAGGAATTCACCCTTGCGGACCGGCCGGCGCCGCTTCACCGCCTCGTCCAGCCGGCGCAGATCCTCCTCGGCCAGCCCCACCGGCAGACAAAGCTCGCGCAGGCTGCAGGCATGGCAGGCGATCTTGAGGCTGGCGATGACGCTCTTGGTGCTCGTCGACGACACGGATCCGGCAGCAAATTGCCGGGCGAAGGAGGCGGACCGGCGACCGGAAGTCTAGCACAATCGGCCGGCCGGGTCAGAAGATCTTCCCGGGATTGAGGATATTGTTCGGGTCCAGGGCCCGCTTGATCGTGCGCATGAGCGCGATCTCCTCGGGGGTGCGCGTATACCCGAGGAACGGACGCTTGAGTAGGCCGATGCCGTGCTCGGCCGAAATCGACCCGCCCCAGTCGCGGACCAGCGCGTAGACGAGGTCCTCGATCTCCGCTTCCGGCTGCGCCCCGTCGCCGACTTTGACGGCGATGTGGATGTTCGAATCCCCGATGTGACCGAAGAACACGGTCCGCACGCCCGGCCAGCGGGCCTCGAGCGCACCCCGGCAGGTCTCGACGAACCGGCCGATGTCGCTCGTCGGGATGCTCACGTCGAAGCCGACAGCGGGCCACAGGATCCTGGGGAAGTCGCCCGAGCCGTCCCGGATCCGCCAGATCGCGCGCGATTCGGCCTCCGACTTGGCGATGACCGCGTCCTGCACGAACCCCTCCTCCACCGCTTCCTCGAGCATGGCCTCGAAGCGGGCCTGGTCGTGCGCCTGATCGGAACCCAGCGCCTCGACCAGAACGTAGCCCCCGTACCCGTAGGCGAGCGGCGCACGCGCCTCCGGCACGTTGCGCGTGACCAGCTCGTAGAAGTCCGGCCACATCATCTCGAACGCGGCGAGCGTGCCGCCGAGCCCCTCCTTCGCGTGCCGCAGGAGCCCCAGCACCGCCGCGTAGTCGGCGACGGCGCAGAGCGCGGTGCACGTGCTCTTCGGCTTCGGATGCAGCCGCAGCACCACGCGCGTGACGATGCCGAGCGTGCCCTCGGATCCGATGAAGAGCTGCTTCAGGTCGTAACCCGCGTTGTTCTTGAGCATCTTGTTGAGCGAGGTCACGACCGTGCCGTCGGCGAGCACCGCCTCGAGCCCGAGCACGAGCTCGCGCATCATGCCGTAGCGGATGACGTGGTTGCCTCCGGCGTTGGTGCTGACGTTCCCGCCGATCTGGCAGGAGCCGCGCGCGCCGAGATCGAGCGGGAACAGGAAACCGGCCTGGTCGGCCGCCTCCTGCACCACCTGCAGCGGCGTGCCCGCCCACGCCGTGAGCGTCATCGCCCCGGCGTCGATTTCCTCGATCCCGTGCATGCGTTCCAGCGACAGCAGGATGCCGCCGTCGATCGGCGTGGCGCAGGCGGCCAGGTTGGTGAGGCCGCCCTGGGGAACGACCGGGACGCGGTGCTCGTTGCAGGCACGCAGCACGGCGGCGACCTCGGCGGTCGTCTTCGGGCGCACCAGGGCGAGCGGCGCGTGGTCCCCGCGCCCCGTGCGCCAGTCGTGCAGGTAGCGCCCGTCGATCTCCGCGCGCAGGACCACGTGCTCCGGACCGACGGCTGCGCGAAGGGTCTCGAGTAGCGAATCTTGCGCCATGCCTATGCTCTCCGGCACCGCGAGCATACCCGTTCGCGGGTACGGTCGGCCAGCCTCACCCGCCCAGAACCCGCGGCAGGAACAGGACGATCGAGGGGAACAGAACGATGAGGGTGGTGCGCACCAGCTCGGTCAGGAAGAAGGGCATCGCCCCTTTGAACGTCTCCATCATCGGCACGTCCTTCGCGAGCGCGTTGATGATGAACACGTTGAGCCCGACGGGAGGCGTGATCAGGCCGAGCTCCACGACGATCAGCGCAATGATGCCGAACCAGAGCTTCACCGCGTCCTCCGGCATGCCGAAATCGAGCGCGGAGACCACCGGCCAGAAGAACGGCATCACCAGCAGGATGATCGACAGGCTGTCCATGAAGCAGCCGAGAGCGATCAGCGCGAGAATGAGCAGCACCAGGATCGCGTAC
>DATCLR010000106.1:0-23536 GCA_036563785.1 Burkholderiales bacterium
GCTCGTGCCCGTGCCGGAGATCATCTACTTCCTCGCGGACAGCAAGTACGTCGTCGTGCGCACCGCGACCGAGGAACACCTGATCGAGGACTCGCTGGTGAACCTCGAGAAGGAGTTCGGCGACCGCTTCCTGCGCATACACCGCAACGCGCTCGTCGCGACGCAGTACATCAAGGGCATCGAAAAGAGTCCGCTCGGCACTTGGCAGGTCAATCTGCGCGGCGTCGACCGCAAGCTCGACGTGAGCCGGCGCCATACGGCGGCCGTACGGCGTTGGGCGCGCAACCGCCCGATGGTCCCGGCCAGCGCCGAGAACCGGATCTGAAGCCGCGCCCGCGGCGCGATCGGCGCCGACGCGCGAAAGGGCGCGCGCTCGGTGCGGCCCGCCTCGGGCCGCACCCGCGCGCGGTCGCCGGAGCGTTTCCTCTATAATTGGACGCTTTCCGACCCGGCGCCCGCGCGTACGCGTGACACCTCTTCGCATCGGCACCCGTAAGAGTGCGCTTGCCCTCTGGCAGGCGGAGCACGTGCGCGCGCGCCTGCGCGCGCACCACCCGCACCTCGAGATCGAGCTCGTCAAGATCACCACCAGCGGCGACCGGATCCTCGACCGGCCGCTTGCGGCCGAAGGCGGCAAAGGCCTCTTCATTAAGGAGCTCGAGCAGGCGCTTCTCGAGCGCCGCATCGACCTCGCGGTGCACTCGATGAAGGATCTCACGGTCACGCTGCCGGATGGGCTGCACGTCGCGGCGGTCCTCGAACGGGCCGACCCGCGCGATGCGTTCGTCTCGGTGCGCTACGCACGCCTCGCCGAGCTGCCTGCCGGCGCGCGCATCGGCACCTCGAGCCTGCGCCGCCAGTGCCAGCTGCGCGCCCGCTATCCCCACTGCGAGGTGGTGAACCTCCGCGGCAACGTGAACACGCGGCTCGCAAAGCTCGACGCCGGCGAGTTCGATGCACTGATACTCGCGGTCGCCGGGCTCGAACGCCTCGGCTGGCAGGACCGCATCCGCGAGAAGCTCGACCCGGCGGTGAGCCTGCCGGCGGTGGCGCAGGGCGCGATCTGCGTCGAGACGCGCCGCGACGACGAGTCGACGAACGCGCTGCTCGCGGCCCTCGATCATCCGGAAACGCGCGAGTGCGTCACCGCCGAGCGTGCGCTGAACGCCCATCTCGACGGCGGCTGCCAGGTTCCCATCGGGGCCTACGCCGAGCGCCGCGGCGATGAGCTCTACCTGCGCGGCCTCGTCGGCGATCCGGACGGCAACACCATCCTCAGCGAGGAGGCATACGGCCCGCGGCACGATCCGGAGGCGCTCGGCCGGCGTGTGGCCGAGGCGCTGCGCGCCGCCGGCGCCGAGGCGATCCTTGCGCGGGTCTACGGGCGTGGCTGAACCGCGGGACCCCGAAGCGCCGCTCGCCGGCATCGGCGTGCTGGTGACGCGCCCGGCTCATCAGGCGGCGCCGCTCGCCCGGCTGATCGAGCAGGCCGGCGGAACGGCGATACTCTTCCCGGCGATCGAAATCGCACCCCCGCGCGATCCGGCCGCGCTCGAGGCCGTCCTCGACCGCCTCGACACGTTCGATCTCGCCGTCTTCGTGAGCCCGAACGCCGTCGAGCAGACGTTTCGCGCCCTTCGCGCCCGAGACCGATCGTGGCCGCCGCAGCTCGCCGCCGCCTGCGTGGGGCGCGCCACGGCAGCCGCACTCGAGCGGCACGGCGTGTCGGTCGCTGCGGTCCCGGAGCGGCAATTCGACAGCGAGGCGCTGCTCGCCCACCCGCGGCTCGCGGACGTCGCCGGCCGGCGCATCGTGATCTTCCGGGGCGACGGCGGCCGGGAGCTGCTCGCCGAAACGCTGCGTGCACGCGGGGCGGAGGTAACCTACGCCGAGTGCTACCGCCGCGCCCCGCCGCCGGCCGATCCGGGCCCGCTGATCGAGCGCTGGCGCCGCGGGGAAATCGCGATCGTCACCATCACGAGCAGCGACGCGCTCCGGAATTTATACGACGCGCTCGGCGACGAGGGGCGGGCGCTGTTGCTGTGCACGCCCATCGTGGTGCTGAGCGAGGCACAGGCGGAGGCATGCCGTCGGCTGGGCTTCGCCACTCGCCCCCTCGTCGCGGCGCAGCCGAGCGACGAGGCTATACTGGAACGCATCAAGGCGTGGCGCGCCCGCGCTTTTTCCCTATAATCGATTGGCCATCCGGTCGCAGAGGAATCCTTTGTCCGCCAACGAGCAGAGCGCGAAGCCCGAAAGCGAGGCGACCGGCTCCCCCGTTTCCGAGCAGCGGCTGCCCCCGCCGCCGAGCGCAAAGCGCGGCGGACGCGTATCGGGGGGGCTCGCGCTCATCCTCTCCCTGATTGCGCTGCTCGGTACCGGCTACCTCTGGTACACGCTCATCCACGAGCGTCCTGCGCTCACGCAGCTCGATCTGCCGGCGAGGTTCGCCGAGCTCGAGCGCGCGCTCGGGGAGCTGCGCAGCGCACTCGACGACACCGAAGACCAGGTCGCGGCGCTCGCCGAGACGCAGAGCGCCCTGCGCACCGCCGTCGACGGCCTTCGCGCGGAGCTCGGCCGCAGCCAGACGCAATGGATGGTGAGCGAAGCGGAGCAGCTTCTGCTCATCGCGAACCGCCGCCTGCAGCTCGGGCGCGACGTGCCCGCCGCGCTCGCGGCGCTGCGCGCGGCCGACCGGCAGCTCGAGTTGGCCGGCGAGCCCGCGCTCCTCCCGGTGCGCCGCCAGATCGCGACCGAAATCGCGCAGCTCGAAGCGATCGAGCGCGCCGACATACCCGGCATCGCTCTCCGCCTCGGAACGCTCGCGCAGCACATCGAGCAGCTCCCGCTCGCGCCCGACGTGCGCGCGCTGAGCGAGCGCGTCGCGGCCGCGCCCGAGGAGGCCGAAGCGCCGGGCGAGAGCATCTGGCGCGACCTGATGAGTCTCGTGCGCATTCGCCGCCACGAAGGCGTGCAGCGTCCCCTGCTGCCGCCCGAGCAGCAGTATTTCGTGCGCGAGAACATGCGGCTCATGCTCTACGGCGCGCAGCACGCGCTGCTCCAGGGCAACGCGGCGACGTACCGGCAGAACCTGGGCACCGCGGCGACGTGGCTGCGCGAGTACTACGACCGGGGCGCGCCTGCCGTCGCCGGCCTCATCGACGAGCTCGAGAAGCTCCGCGAGACGGCGATCATGAGCGAGCTGCCCGACATCAGCGCCTCGCTCGACATGCTGCGCAAGGCTTCCGGTCGGCAGCGCGGCTCATGAGGCTCGTACTCGTCGTCATCGCCGCACTGCTCGTCGCCATCGTGGCGACGCTCGCGGCGCTGGAGGATCCGGGGTACGTGCTGATCGCGCGCCATCCGTGGAGCCTCGAGACCTCGCTGCCCGTCTTCGCCGTGCTCGCGCTCGCGGCCGTCGCCGCGGTGATAGCCCTCGCGTACCTCCTGGTGCGGCTCGTCCGCATTCCGCGCGACGTCGCCCGGTGGCGCGCGAAGCGCATCGCGCGCCAGAGCCGTGAAGCGCTCTATCAGGGCCTGCTGCGGCTGGCGGAAGGCAACTGGGCGGAAGCCGAAGCGAACTTCGTCCTGAGCCTGCGCGGCTCGGAGATGCCGCTCCTCGCCTACCTCGGCGCCGCCTGCGCGGCGCAGGGTCAGGGGAATCTCGAGAAGCGCGACGAGCAGCTCGCGGCCGCTCAGCGCAGCGCCCCGCAGCAGCATCTCGCCATCGCGATGATGCAGGCTAACCTGCAGTACCTGGCGCACCAGTCGGAACAGGCGCTCGCGACGCTCTCGCAGCTGCGCCAGCAAGCGCCCGAGCACCGCCACGTCCTCAAGCTCCTGGCGCAGCTCTACCTCGATCTGCGCGACTGGACCAACCTCGCCGAGCTCATCGCGCCGCTGCGCGAGCACCAGGCGCTGCCGGCGCGCGAGATCGATGCGCTGGAGCTGCGCGCCCACCGCGAGCTCCTGACGCTGAGCCTGCCGTCGGGCTCGCTCGAGCCGTTGCGCAAGGCCTGGAACGCTGTGCCGAAGGCGCTGCGCGGCCAGCCCGCGTTCATCGCGATTTATGCGCGGCACCTCATCCAGCAGCAGGAGATGAACGAGGCCGAAGCGCTGCTGCGCGGCGCGATCGCCGAGGAGTGGGACGACACGCTGGTCGAGCTCTACGGTCTCGTCCGGAGCGAGCATCCCGAGCAGCAGCTCGAAACGGCGGAATCCTGGCGCGAGCTCTACCCGGACAATCCGAAGCTGCTGCTGACGCTCGGGCGCCTCGCGATCTATTGCCGGCAGGACCAGAAGGCGGTCGGCTATCTCGAGAAGTGCGTGAATCTGCGCGGACCGCTCGAGGCGTACCGCGAGCTCGGCGCGCTGCTCGAGCGCCTCGGCGACAAGGACCGCGCGCTCGCCTGCTATCGCCGCGGCACCGAAGCGTACGCGGAGGAAACGCGCCCGGTCCCCGCGGTGCGCCCCGGCCTCACCCTCGTACCGCGTCAGCGCGCGCTGCACTGAACCGGGCGCAGAAACGCGCCCGGGGCGGCGTCGGCACAACCGCGCCTCGCCGGCTGCCCTTCTCTTCTGTCGATTCCCCGGCTTTCGGGAGCCGGGTCAGGCCGCGTGCGCGAACTCGAATGAATCGTAGTGCAGCCGGTCCTCGGCGAGCCCGTGGCCAGGGAAAGTCGCGCGAATCGCCTCGATCATCGGCGGCGGGCCGCTCGCGTACACCTCCATGTCGCTCAGGTCCGGGTAGTCGGCGAGCACGGCTTCGTGCACCCACCCCGTGCGCCCGGTCCAGTTGTCCTCGGGAAGCGGCTCCGACAGCACCGGCGTATAGCGGAAGCCCGGAAGCTCCGACGCGAAGCGCTCGGCGAGCTCGTGCAGGTAGAGGTCACGGCGGGCACGCACGCCCCAGTAGAGGTGAAACCGCCGCTCGAGCCCGCGGGCGCGCGCGTCCTCGATGATCGACTTGATCGGCGCGAACCCGGTGCCGCCCGCGATCAGCAGCGTCGGCTTGGAGCTCGGCGGGGGCTCGCGCAGGAAGAAGATTCCGAGCGGTCCACGGAAGCGCAGCAGATCCTTCTCCCGCATCTCGTTGAACACGTGGTCCGTGAACCTGCCGCCCGGCACGTGCCGCACGTGCAGCTCGAGCACGTCGTCCTGCTGCGGCGGATTCGCGAGCGAGAAGCTTCGGCGGCTGCCGTCGCGCAGCAGAATGTCGATGTACTGGCCCGCGAGGAACTTCAGGCGCTCGTGCTGCGGGAGCTTGAGCGCGAGCCGCATGACGTCGTGCGCGAGGCGTTCCATGGCGATGACGCGGCAGGGGAGCGTCTTGATCTCGATGTCGGCCGGCGCCACGACTTCGCGCGCCGCGATCGTGAGATCGCTGAGCGGGCGCGCCTGGCAGAACAGCGCCTGTCCCGCGGCGCGTTCCGCCGCCGAGAGCGCCTTCTCCTCGTACACGCCGTGATCGACCGTGCCGGCGAGGACCTGACCCTTGCAGGTGCCGCACGTCCCGCTGCGGCAGCTGTACGGCAGCAGGATGCCTTCGCGCATGGCGCCGGCGAGCACGGTTTCGCCCTCCCGAACCGTGAACTCGCGCCCGCTCGGCTCGATGCGCACGCGATAAGTCTTCGTTGTCATTTGCGGCTGATCGTGACAAAGCACGGGATTTTACGCCGAACGGCGCGGCGCGGAAAAAGCACGACGCTTCCGGAGAGCGGCGCGCCGCGGCGGCGGGCGCACGGAGTGCGGAGCCGGATTTTCGTCCGCCGGGCACGCCCGACAGCGCGACACGCACGATACGGCATACCGTGCGGAACGGGACGCGCAACTCGCGCCGACGGTCGTCGCGTCGAGCGTTCCGCTCGTCGCGCTCGGACGGGGCGCCGAGACCGGTTTCAGAGGCATGCCTTCGCGACGAGGATTGACACGGCAAGACGCCCCGCCTTTAATGCGCCCCTCGTAACCCCTTGTAGTTCTGATTCAATCCATCCGATGAGCGGTACGGTACTGGCGGAAGTCAGTCATGTCTCGCGCTACTACGGCGGGCTCCTCGCGGTCAACGACGTGAGCTTCACCGTCCGCCAGGGCGAGATCCTCGGCTTCCTCGGCCCGAACGGCGCCGGCAAGACCACGACCATGCAGATCTTGACCGGCAATCTCGCACCGAGCGCGGGTGCCGTCCGCATCGCCGGACACGACCTGCTCGCCGAGCCGAAAGCGGCGAAGGCCGCGCTGGGCTACCTGCCGGAGCAGCCGCCCGTGTATCGCGACCTGACGGTGGACGAGTACCTCGACTATTGCGCGGCGCTCAACCGCATTCCGCGGCCCAAGCGCCGCGCGGCGCGCGAGAGCGCGAAAGAGAAGTGCGGTCTCACCGACGTCGGCCGCCGCCTCATCGGCAATCTTTCCAAAGGGTATCAGCAGCGGGTCGGCATCGCGCAGGCGATCATTCACATGCCGCCGCTCGTAATTCTCGACGAGCCGACGGTCGGCCTCGACCCGATCCAGATCCGCGAGATTCGCGAGCTGATCCGCGAGCTCGGCAAGAACCACGCAGTGATCCTCTCGACCCATATCCTGCCCGAGGTGCAGGCGACCTGCGACCGCGTGCAGATCATTCACAAGGGCAACCTCGTGCTCGCCGACACGATCGACGGGCTCGCCCGCCATCTCAGGTCCGCTGCGGTGATCGTGGGCCTGCACCGGCCGCCGCCGACCGCGGAGCTCATGGCGGTGCCGGGGATCCTTGAGGTGGATAACCTCGGCGACGGCCGTTGGCGGCTGCGCCACGAACCGGGCGTCGATCCCGTCGAGCAGATCGCGCGCCTCGCGCTGGAGCGCGACTGGGGTCTGCGCGAGATCGGTCCGGAGCGCGCCTCGCTCGAGCAGATCTTCGTCGAGCTCACCACCAGCGAACAGCAGCCGGTCGAAGCGGAGGCGGCGGCATGATCCTCACTATCGCCTGGCGCGAGCTGAAATCGCTGTTCCTCTCGCCCCTCGCGTGGGCGATCCTCGCCGTGCTGCAGGGAGTGCTCGGATACCTCTTTCTCGCGCGCGTGGGCGAGCTGCAGCTCTACCGCGCGCAGCTCCTTGCCATGGAAAGCGCGCCGGGCACCACCGAACTCGTCGTGCCCGCGCTCTTCGGCAGCGCGGCCATCATCCTGCTGCTCGTCGTCCCGCTGATCACCATGCGCCTCATCGCCGAGGAGCGGCGCAACCGTACGCTGCCGCTTCTCTTCAGCGCGCCGGTCTCGATGACCGAGATCGTGCTCGGCAAGTACCTCGGCGTGCTGCTGTTCCTGCTGCTCATCGTCGCGCTGATCGCGCTCATGCCGCTCGCGCTGCTCGCCGGGGGCACACTCGACTTCGGGCTGCTCGGCTCGGCGCTGCTCGGGCTCACGCTCGCCGTCGCAAGCTTCGCCGCCATCGGCACGTTCATGTCGACCATGACGCAGCACCCGACGGTGGCCGCGATCGCCGGCTTCGGCGTGCTCGTGCTCTTCTGGATAATCGACCCGGGGCAGAACAGCCCGCGCGACAGCATCGTCGCCTACCTGTCCATGTTCAACCACTACCAGCCGTTCCTGAGCGGCGTGTTCGACACCGGTGACGCGATCTACCACCTGCTCGTCGTCGTCACCTTCCTCGCGCTCAGCATCCGCCGGCTGGACGCGGATCGCCTCGGAGGCTAGGCCGTGTATCACACGCCGCGCACCAAGTGGCAGCTGCGGCTCGTCAACGCGAGCTTCGTCGTCCTGTTCCTGGTCGCCATCGGGCTGCTGCAGTGGGCGAGCCGCGAGTTCCATTGGCAGTTCGACCTCACGCAGAACCGCCGGTACTCGCTCTCGCCCGCGAGCGTGGCCGCCATCGAGCGCCTGGAGGGACCGATCAAGGTGACGGCCTACGCGAGCGAGCGCGGCAACGTCCGTCCGGCGATCCGCCAGATGATCGAGCGCTATCAGCGCCACAAGCCGGACATCACGCTCGAGTTCGTCGACCCGGACGTCGAGCCCGAGCGCGTGCGCTCGGCGGGTATCCGCTATGACGGCGAGGTGGTGATCGCCTACGGCGACGCGCACGAGAACATCCCGCCGACCTCGCTCACCGAGGAAAACCTGACGAACGCGTTCACGCGCCTCGGCCATCGCGGCGAGCGCTGGCTCGTCTTCATCACGGGCCACGGCGAGCGCAGCCCCGAGCGCGAGGCGAATTTCGACCTCTCGACCTGGGCCGCGCAGCTCGGCAAGCGCGGCTTCAAGACGCGCACGCTCGCGCTCGCCGAGAACCCGACGATCCCGGAGAACACCACCGCCCTCGTCATCGCCGGTCCGCGCACCCGCCTGCTCGACGGCGAGGTGAAGGCGATCGAGGAATACCTCAAGCGCGGCGGCAACCTCCTCTGGCTCGCGGACCCGGGCCCGCTGCAGGGGCTCGAGCGGGTTGCCGAGCAGCTCGGCATCGAGCTTCAGCCCGGCACCATCGTCGACGTCGCGTCGCAGCTGCTCGCGGGCGACCCGACCGCCCTCGTCGTTACGCGCTACGGCTCGCACCCGATCGTGCGGGACTTCGCCGATACGACGGTGTTTCCGCAGACCGCCGGTCTGAGCGTGCGCCCGCCCGAAGGCTGGAGCAGCCAGACGTTCCTCGACACACGCGACAGCGCCTGGTCCGAGACCGGCTTCCTCAAGGGCGAGGTGCGCTTCGACAAGGGCAAGGACGTTCCCGGGCCGCTCACGTTCGGCGTCGCGCTCACGCGCACCGTCGAGGGCCGCGAGCAGCGCGTCGTCGTGATCGGCGACGGCGACTTTCTTTCGAACGCCTTCATCGCGAACGGCGGCAATCTCGAGCTCGGCATGAGCATCGCCAACTGGCTCTCCCGGGACGACGCGTACGTGAGCATTCCGGTGCGCACCGCGCGCGACCGCGGCCTCGAGCTCTCCCCCGCCGCCCAGACCACCATCGGAGCCGCCTTCCTCGTGGTGCTGCCGCTCGCGTTCCTCGGCGGCGGCATCGCGGTCTGGTGGCGGCGTCGTCGGCGCTGATGACGGACGGCGCGGCCAAGAACCCGCTCGCGCGGCGCTGGTGGCTCAACCTGGCGCTGCTCGCGGTGATCGCGGGTCTCGGCGGCTACGCCTGGTACCGCTCCGGCAAGAGCCCGGACGCCGACAAGCCCACGCTCACGAGCGTCGCGCCCGCCTCGGTGCAGCGCATCGAGATCGAGCGCCCGAACGAAGAAACCGTCCGACTCGAGCGGCGCGACGGGCGGTGGCACCTCACGGCGCCCGTCAAGGCGCGTGCGGACGAGTTCGCGGTCGAGCAGCTCATGCGCGTCCTCGGGGCGCCGATCGACGCGACCGTGACGCCGGCCGAGGGCGGCCTCGCGCGCTACGGCCTCGATTCCCCGCGGCTCACCGCGCGCTTCGACGACCTCGAGCTCCGTTTCGGCGAGTTCCACCCGCTCAAGAACGAGTACTACGTCCAGCACGGGAACGAGGTGCGGCTCATCGGCAGCCGGTACTACGCGCACCTCGCCGTGTCGTACACCAATCTCATCGACAGCCGCCTGCTCGGGCCCGAGGTCAAGCCGGTCGGCTTCAAGCTGCCCGGATTCGCGCTCACGCTGCGCGACGGCGAGTGGCGGCGCGAACCCGGGATCGAAGCGCTCTCCTCCGACCGCATCAACGGCTTCGTCGACGACTGGCGACATGCGCGCGCACTCAAGGTCGAGAAGTACTCGGGCAAGAAGCCGCAGGCGCAGGTGATCATCACGATCGAAGGCGCAGGCGGCGAACGGTCCGACATTACCGTCGGGGTGCTCGCGCGCGAGCCGGAGCTCGTGCTGTATCGGGCGGACGAAGGGCTCGAATACCACTTTCCGCAGGATACGGCGAAGCGGCTGCTCGAGCTCGACGCGCCGCCGGCGAAGAGCGAAGAGTGAGCCGCGCGCGTCCGAGACGCCAGGCGGAGCCGGCCGCAGGACGCGAGCGGTCGCTACATCGGCGCGCTGCAGCCCGGTCGCCGCACGTCCACCCCTGACCGTCCGCCGCCCTTGCCCGAGCTTCCCGAAGTCGAGACCATCCGCCGCGGGATCGAGCCGCACGTCCTCGGCCGCCGCGTCGCGCGCGTGGTGGTTCGCGATGCGCGGCTGCGCTGGCGCGTCCCGAGAACCATCGTCAGCGAGCTTCCCGGACAGCGCATCCACACGGTCCGCCGCCGCGCGAAGTACCTGCTGCTCGCGACGGATGCCGGGACGGCCATCCTGCACCTCGGCATGTCGGGCCGCCTGCGCGTGATCGATGCCGAAGAGCCGCCCGCCCGGCACGATCACGTCGACATCGTGCTCGACAACGGCCGGGCGCTGCGGCTGCACGACCCGCGACGCTTCGGCGCGGTGCTCTGGACCGCGGCGCCTCCGGAACGCCACAAGCTCCTCGCCGGTCTCGGCCCGGAACCGCTCGAGCCCGCGTTCTCCCCCGCCTACCTCTACGCCGCCACGCGCGGGCGCCGCCGCGCGATCCGGGACGTTCTGCTCGATGCGCGCATCGTGGCCGGCGTCGGGAACATCTACGCGAACGAGGCGCTTTTTCGCGCCGGCATACGCCCGTCGCGCCCGGCCGGGCGGCTCTCGCGGGCGGACGCCGCCCGCCTCGTCCGCGGTATACGCGCCACGCTGAAGCACGCGCTGCGCGCCGGCGGCACGACGTTCCGCGATTACCGCGACAGCAACGGCGACCCCGGCTACTTTCAGCTCGCGCTCAAGGTCTACGCGCGCGCCGGCGCCCCCTGCCGCGCCTGCGGAACGCCCGTGCGGCTCCTGCGCCTCGGACAGCGCTCGGCGTTCTACTGTCCCCGCTGCCAGCACTGAGCATCTCTCTCGGGGTGCCGTTCGTCGGCTTTGCGACCCCGAATCTCTCGACTAGACTTCTTGAGGGGTCGGAGAACGACGCGCTAAGTGCTTGAGCACGCTTCGCTTTCGCCGCGATCGCGTCGATGCGGCGGCGATCGCTTTTTTCTTTGAAAAAGAACGACGTCAGGGAGCCCGGGGATGAGTCTGGAACAGCGGTTCGAACAGTACAGCGGCTGGCGCCAAGCGCTCGCAAAGAGCGTCACGGAGCTCAAGGAGTGGCTGCAGGCGCAGGAACTTTCGGACACCCAGGTCGATCAGCGCCTCGCGCATATCCTCGGCACCCTGCGCGACGACAAGCTCTACATCGCCTTCGTCGCGGAGTTCTCGCGCGGGAAGTCGGAGCTCATCAACGCCATCTTCTTCGCGCAGTTCGGCTCGCGCATCCTGCCCTCGAGCGCCGGGCGCACCACCATGTGCCCGACGGAGCTGCTCCACGACACCGACCGCCCGCCGGAGCTGCGGCTGCTGCCGATCGAGACCCGCAAGACCGGCACCACGATCGCCGAGTACCGCGGGTTCCCGGACGAATGGCACGTCGTCCCGCTCGACATCAAGTCGGCGGACGCCATGGCCAAGGCGCTGCAGCACATCACCGAGGTGAAGCACGTCGACCGCGAGGCCGCCCAGGCGCTGGGGCTGCACATCGCCGAGGACGAAACCCAGCCGGGCGTGCGCGTCACCGAGGACGGGCTCGTCGAGATCCCGAAATGGCGCCACGCGATCATCAACATGCCGCATCCGCTGCTCGACGGCGGGCTCGTGATCCTCGACACCCCGGGGCTCAACGCGCTCGGCTCCGAGCCGGAGCTCACGCTCAACCTGCTGCCGAGCGCGCACGCGGTGCTCTTCATCCTCGCCGCCGACGCCGGCGTCACCAAGACCGACATCCAGGTGTGGCACGATCACATCGCGCCGCACAAGGGGAGCGCCGGCAAGGGGCGGCTGGTCGTGCTCAACAAGATCGACGGCCTGTGGGACGAGCTGCGCGACTGGAACGAGGTCGACCGCGAGATCGAGCGCCAGATCCGCGAGACGGCGCGCACGCTCGACGTGCCGGAGACGAACGTGTTCCCGGTATCGGCGCAGAAGGGCCTGCTCGGCAAGATCAAGCGCGACGAGAAAATCATCGAGCGCAGCCGCATCCGCGCGCTCGAGGAGGCGCTCGCCACCGAGATCCTGCCGGCGAAGCGCGAGATCGTGCGCGACGCGATCGGCGGCGACGTCAAGTTCGTCGTCGACAGCATGCGCGGGCTGATCAAGCAGCGGCTGCAGGGCGTGCACGAGCACCTTGCGGAGCTGCAGAGCCTGAACGGCAAGAACTTCGACGTCATCGATCACATGATGGAAAAGGTCAAGGCCGACAAGGAGGTGTTCGAGAAGAGCCTGCAGCGCTTCCAGGCGACGCGCAGCATCTTCTCGCAGCAGACGAACAAGCTCTACACGCACCTCAACCTGAAGCAGCTCGACGCCGTGATCGCGCAGACCAAGCGCGACATGGAGATCAGCATGACCACGGCCGGACTCAAGGCCTGCATGGACAACTTCTTCGTGTACGCCCACAAGACCATGGAAGAGGTGGCGCGGCAGGCGCAGGAAATCAAGGAGATGATGGAGGGCGTCTACCGCAAGTTCCAGGAAGAGTACGGCCTCGCGAACGTGAAACCGGCCGGGTTCTCGGTCACGCGCTACCTGCACGAGATCAAGCGGCTCGAGGCGAAGCACGCCCAGTTCATGAAAGGGCTGTCTCTCGTCTTCACCGAGCAGCAGGTGCTGACGCGCAAGTTCTTCGAGTCGTCGGTCGCGAAAGTGCGCGCCATCTTCCGCATGGCCAACCGCGACGCCGACGCCTGGCTCAAGACCATCATGTCGCCGATGGAGTCGCAGGTGCGCGAGCATCAGATCCTGCTGCGGCGGCGGCTCGAATCGATCAAGCGCATCCACAAGGCGACGGACACGCTCGGCGACCGCATCAACGAGCTCGAGCAGGTGCGCGAAGGCATTCTGGAGCAGGAGCGCGGGCTCGAGCGGCGCCTCGGCGCGATCCTGCAGCTCCTCGAGTTCGACGCCGCGGGCGAGCTGCCGCAGCGCTCACTGAGCCGCGCCTGATCGACCGCACGCGGCGCATAGCGTACGGAGACCCCGGCGCGCACGCGTAGCGCTTCGGGCAGCTTCTTCGCCCGCTCCCCGAACGGACGGTTCCGGCATGGGCCGCCCGGCCGAACCGCTCAATGCCCGTTCGTGCCGGTCGCGCGCTTCTCGGTGCGCGGCGCCCGAAGCTCGACCACGGCCGCTTCGCCCTCGCCGCGCGGATCCGACGCCGCCTCGACGCGGCCGGCGGCGCGGTCCCAGACGAGCGCCTGCATGTTCCCGTACTCGCGCCCGATCGAACGCAGCCGGTGCCCGCGGCGCTCGAGCGCCGCTTTCTCTTCCGGCGTGAACACGTCCGGCTCGTGCTGCACTTCGTCGGGCAGGTACTGATGGTGGTAGCGCGGACGCGCCACCCATTCGTGCACGCTCCCGCGGCCGTGCACGAAGTCGAGCACGGCGAGCAGGACCATCGTGGTGATGCGGCTTCCGCCCGGCGTCCCGAGCACCGCCAGCGCATCCTGTGTCTCGACGAAGGTCGGCGTCATGCTCGAGAGCGGGCGCTTCCCCGGCGCGATCGCATTGGCGGCGCCGCCGAAGAGGCCGTACGCGTTCGCGATCCCCGGCCCCGAAGCGAAGTCGTCCATCTCGTTATTCAGGACGACGCCGGTGCCGGGCGGAACGAACGCCGCGCCGAAGGGCAGGTTGATGCTGAGGGTGGCGGCCACGCGATTGCCGGCCGCATCCAGGATCGAGAAATGCGTCGTGTCCTCGCCGCGCGCCCGTCCCTCTTCGAGAAGGTCCGACAGCGCCGCACTCGGCGTCGCGCGGCGGCGGTCGATGCTCGCCGCGAGCCGCGCGATCCGCTGCGGATCGAGAAGCCGCATCGCCGCACCGCCGCCGATGAAGTCAGGGTCACCGAGATAGAGCGTCCGGTCGCCGTAGGCCCGCCGCATCGCCTCGATCACGAGGTGCGTGCGCTCCACGAACGGAAGCTTGCCGACGTCGTAGCGCTCGAGCATGCCGAGGATCTCGAGCACCATGACGCCGCCGGCGGAAGGCGGCGGCGCGGTCACGATGCGCGCACCGCGATAGCGCCCGCGCACCGGCTCGCGCTCGACCACCCGGTACTGCGCGAGATCCTCGAGCGTCCAGATGCCCCCGGCGGCGCGCACGCCCTCGACCAGCCGCTGCGCGACCTCGCCCCGGTAGAAGCCGGCCGCGCCCTCGGCAGCGATCCGCTCGAGCGTTCGGGCGAGGTCGGGCTGGCGCACGACGTGCCCCTCGCCCGGCACCCGGCCGCGATCGAGAAAGATCTCGCCGGCACCCCAGGCAACGAGCGCCTCGCGCCGCCACTCGGCCATCCGGCGGTAGCGCGGCGTCACGGGGAAGCCCTCGCGCGCGAACCGGATGGCGGGCGCGAGCGAACGCGCGAGCGGGAGCGCGCCGTAGCGTTCGGCGAGATGAGCGAGCGCTGCGGGCAGCCCCGGGATCGCGGCCGCGAGCGGGCCGTCGAGCGAAGCGCGCGGAACGGGCCGGCCGTCGGCGTCGAGATACATGTCCGCACGGGCGGCGAGCGGCGCGCGCTCGCGCGCATCGATCATGACCTCGCGGCCGGTCGCCGCCTGATGGAGCAGGAAAAATCCCCCGCCGCCGATCCCGGAGGAAAAGGGCTCGACCACGGCGAGCGCCGCCGACGCGGCCACGGCGGCGTCGAACGCGTTCCCGCCGGCGCGCAGGATCTCGACCGCGGCCGACGTCGCGAGCGGATGCGCAGTCGCGACCGCAACGGCCGGCGGCTGCGGCGCCGCCGACGCGGGGAGGACGACGAGTACGACGAGAAGCGCGAGAACCCGGCGCATCGCGCGAACATAGCGACGCGATGGGGGTGGTTCAAGGCGTGCGCCGGGGGCGCGCCGAATGCGGCATTCGCCGCATCAGGAAAAGTAGACGGCTCCGGTCGGCAACGGGCAGCGGCCGGAACGGTGCCGGGCGTCAGCTGCCGGACGTACCGTTCGAAACGCGGGCGCCCGTCAGCTCGAGGTACTTCTGATGCAGCTGCTCGCGGGTTTCGCGGTGATTGGGATCCGGAAGAATGCAGTTCACCGGGCACACCTCCACGCACTGGGGCGTGTCGAAATGCCCGACGCACTCCGTGCAGCGCCTGGGATCGATGACGTAGTACTCCTCGCCCTGCGAGATCGCCTGGTTCGGGCACTCGGGCTCGCACACGTCACAGTTGATGCATTCGTCGGTGATGAAAAGCGCCATTGAACCAACCTCGAACCGTCCGACCTGCGGGACGGCCTTACCCCCTTAGACAGCTGCGGCGCGTCCGGTGCCCTATTTGCCGAGCTTGGCCTTGAGCGCCGCGACGACGAGCGGATGGACGAAGCCGGAGACGTCGCCCCCCAGCCCCGCGATCTCTTTCACGAGCGAGGCGGAGATGAACATTTCGTGCTCCGAGGGCGTCATGAAGACGGTCTCGATCTCCGGGGCGAGCCGCCGGTTCATGCCCGCCATCTGGAACTCGAACTCGAAGTCCGAGACCGCGCGCAGCCCGCGCAGGATGACGCGGGCGTTCTGCTGGCGCACGCAGTCGATGAGGAGGCTGTCGAAGCCGATCACGCGCACGCCGCGCACTCCCTCGAGCACCGCCCGCGCGAGGTTGACGCGCTCCTCGAGCGGAAAGAGCGGCGCCTTCTTCGGGTTGGCAGCCACCGCCACGATCACTTCCTCGAAAATGCGGGCGGCGCGGCGCACCAGGTCGGTGTGCCCGTTGGTGAGCGGATCGAACGTACCGGGATAAAGGGCGGTGACTTTCATGGCGCGCAGTATAGCCCGACGAGCGGTCGCGCTCGAAGCGTTTCGTTCAGGACGCCGCGCTTTCGGCATCCCGGCTCGGCGCAGGCGCGAGCCGCAGCAACTGGTAGCGCACTTGCCCCGCGGCCGCACTGCGGTACGGCGCGAAACGCTCGGGCAAGTCGAGCTCGCACAGCCGGCGCGGCGCTTCCACGTACACGAACGAGCCCGGGCCGATCCAGCCGCGCAGCAATCGCTCGGCGCACGCGCGGATGATCGTTTCGGCGACGACGAAGGGCGGGTCGATGAAGACGACATCGAAGCGGCGCGGCCGTCCGGCCAGGTATTCGAGCGCATCGAGCGCCACCACCTCCGCGCCCTCGGCACCGAGGCGCGCCACGTTCTCGCGCAGCCGCCGCACGGCCTCCGCGGAGCGCTCCACCATCACCACCTCGGCCGCGCCGCGGGAGAGCGCCTCGAGGCAAAGCGCGCCCGTGCCGGCGAAGAGATCGAGGCAGCGCGCGCCCTCGATGTAAGGCGCGAGCCAGTTGAACAGGGTCTCGCGCACCCGATCGGGGGTCGGCCGGAGCCCCTCGGCCGCCGGCACCTCGAGGCGGCGGCTGCGCCAGCGGCCGCCGATGATGCGGATCTTCCCCGGATAGCTCGTCGCGGGTCCGCGCGGACGGCCGCGCGGCGGCGCCTTAGTCCGAGCCACCGACGACGACCGTGACCGCGCGATCGGGGTGCACGTGGCGCTTGAACGCCTCGCGCACCTGCTCGACCGTCACCGCCTCGACGCGCTCGGTGAAGGTGTCGAGATAATCGAGCGGAAGCCCGTAGAAGCCGATGTAGGCGAGGTTGTCGGCGAGCTTCCGGTTGCTGTCGATCCGCAGCGGGAAGCTCCCCGTCAGGTGCCGCTTCGCCGCGCGCAGCTCCTCCTCGGTCGGGCCGCGCTCGACGAAGTCCGCGAGCACCTTGCGCACGACCGCGATCGCCTCGTCGCGCTGCGCATTCTTCGTCTGCAGACCGATCACGAACGGACCTTCGACCCGCATCGGCAGGAAGTAGCTGTAGACGCTGTAAGCGTAGCCGCGCTTCTCGCGGATCTCGTTCGAAAGCCGCGAGACGAGGCCGCCGCCCCCGAGCGTGTAGTTGCCGACGATCAGCGGGAAGTAATCCGGGCTCGAGCGGGCGATCCCGGGGTGCCCGAGCCGGATGTGCGACTGCGTCGCCGGGAACGGAATCACCTCGCTTTCGTTGCGCGTCACGGTGCGCACGGGCGGCAGCGGCGGCGCGGGCTCGCCGCGCGGCAGGCTCCCCACGGTGCGCTTCGCGATCTCGCGCGCCTCCGCCGATGTGACGTCGCCCACGATCGCAATCCAGGCATTGGCGCCCGTGTAGTAGCGCGCGTGATGCGCGGCGAGGTCGGCGCGCGAGATATTCGGCACCGATTCGAGCGTACCGGCCGGATGCCGCCCGTAGGGATGGTCGCCGTACACCGCGCGCAGGAACGCCTTCTCGACGATCGCGCCGGGCGACTGCTCGTCGCGCCGCAGTGCCACCATGAGACGCTGGCGCTCGCGCTCGAGCGCGTCCGGCGGAAAGCTCGGGCGGCCGATGACCTTCGCGAAGAGATCGATCGCGGGATCGAGGATCTGCTTGTCCGAGAGGCTGCGCAGCTCGACGACCGCCATGTCGCGCTCCGAGCTCGAGCCGTACTCCGCGCCGAGGCGCTCGAAGCCGTGCGCGATCTCGTCCGCGTTCATGCCCGCCGCGCCCTGGCGCAGCATCGCGTTCGTGAGCAGCGCCACGCCCGGCTTCCCCGCCGGATCGCGGCTCGCGGCCGCGTCGAACACCACCCGCACCTGCACGAGCGGCAGCTCCGTCGTGCGCACGAAGTAGGCGCGCGCGCCGTTGTCGAGCGTCCAGTGCTCGATGCGGGGCTGCGCGCCCGCGGACCAGCTGCTCGCGAGTATTCCGAGACCCATGAGCACCGAGCTAACGCGCATGCGGCACCCCTCCCCCCTCGACGGGCGCCGGGCGCGGCACGGGCTTGCCTTTGAGCGGCAGCGGATCGAGCGTGACCATCGTGCGGTTGTCGTCGACGAGATACTTGCGCGCGACGCTCATGATCTGCTCCGGCGTCACGGCCTGCAACCGCTTGACGCGCTCGGTGATCAGGTTGAGATCGAGCCCGGCGATGGCGAGCTCGCCGAGCTGCATCGCCTGATAGAACACCGAGTCGCGCTGGAAGACTTCCGAGGCGACCACCTGCGCCTTGACGCGCGCGAGCTCTTCCTCGCTCACGGGCTCCTTCTGCACGCGCTCGATCTGCGCGCGAATCGCGCGCTCGAGATCGGCCACGGTGCGCCCGTTCGCGGGCGTGGCGCTGATCAGGAGCTGCGTCGGGTAGCGCGCGATCGGGTCGTAGCTCGTGCCGATGCTCGCCGCGACCTTCTGCCCGCGCACGAGCTCGGTCTCGAAGCGCGCGCTCTGCCCGCCGTCGAGCACGCCGACGAGCACCGACAGCGCGAACGGCTCCCAGGGCTCGACGCGCGCGCCCTCGCCGAGCGCCGTCGTCAGGGCCGGCACGTGATAGCCGAGGAGCAGGTAGGGCACCTCCGCCGGCACGCGCACCACGGCCTCCTTCGGCTTGCGCTGCGGCGGCTCGGTCGGAATCGCGGGCCGCCGCAGGTCGCGCGCCGGGATCGGTCCGAAGTACTTCTTCGCGAGCTCGACCACCTCGCCCGGCACGACGTCGCCGACCACGACGAGCACCGCGTTGTTCGGCCGGTACCAGAGGTGGTACCAGTCGCGCAGATCGTCGATCGTCAGGCGCTCGAGGTCCTTCATCCAGCCGATGATCGGGTGCCGGTACGGGTGCACGGTGTACGCCTCGCTCATGAGCTTCTCGTACACCAGCGCCTCCGGGCGGTCGTCCGTGCGCAGCCGCCGCTCCTCCATGACGACCTGCACTTCCTTCTTGAACTCCGCCTCGTCGAGCAGCAGGTTCTGCATGCGGTCGGCCTCGAGCTCGAACGCGATCGGCAGGCGCGATTTCTCGAGCTGCTGGAAGTAGCCGGTGTAGTCGTAGCTCGTGAACGCGTTCTCGCGGCCGCCGTGCTCGGCGATGATGCGCGAGAACTCGTTCGGCCCGAAGCGCTTCGTGCCCTTGAACATCATGTGCTCGAGCACGTGCGAGATGCCCGTGAGGCCCTCCGGCTCGTCGACGCTCCCGACCTTGTACCAGATCATGGTGGCGACGGTCGGCGAGCGGTGATCTTCCTTCACGATCACGCGCAGGCCGTTCTCGAGCGTGGTGTCGTGGATTTTCTCGTCGCAGCCGGCGAGACCGAGCGCGCCGACGACGCACAGCCCGGCCGACCAGAATCGCGAACGCAGTGTGTGCAACATCAGGATCCCTTCTTATAATGGCCGCCTAGCATAGCCCAGCGATCCGAGCGCCGTAATCCGTTGACCGACCCGAATTCCGCCGCGCCGGGCGAAGCCAAGCGCCCGGGATTCTTCGCGCGCCTCAAGGAAAAGCTCGGGGCGACGCAGCGCACGCTCGCCCAGGGCGTGGGCGGTCTGCTCCGCGGGCGCGCGCTCGACGACAGCCTCGTCGAGGACATCGAGACGGCGCTCCTGCGGGCGGACGTCGGGGTCGAAACCACCCGGGCGCTGATCGACGACCTCACCGGACGGCTCAAGCGCAAGGAGCTGAGCGATGCGCGGGCGGCCTACCGCGTGCTGAGACAGGGGATTCTGGACGTCGTTCGGCCGGCGGCGCAGCCGCTCGTCCCCTCCGCCGAGCACCGCCCCTTCGTAATTATGGTGGTCGGCGTGAACGGCGTCGGCAAAACCACGACGATCGGCAAGCTCGCGCACCGCTTCGTTCGCGACGGCAGGCGCGTGATGCTCGCCGCCGGCGACACTTTCCGCGCGGCGGCGATCGAGCAGCTCAAAATCTGGGGCGAGCGCATCAAGGTGCCGGTGATCGCGCAGCACACCGGCGCCGACGCCGCCGCGGTCGCGCACGACGCCATGAACGCCGCTAGGGCGCGCGGCGTCGACGTGCTCATCGTCGACACCGCCGGCCGCCAGCACGTCAACGCGGCGCTCATGGACGAGCTCAAGAAGATCCGCCGAGTGATCGGCAAGGTCGATCCCGGCGCGCCGCACGAGGTGCTCCTCGTGCTCGACGCGGGCACCGGCCAGAACGCGCTCTCGCAGCTCGAGCATTTCCGCGCCGCGGTCGACGTCACCGGCATCGCGCTCACGAAGCTCGACGGCACGGCCAAGGGCGGCGTGCTCGTCGCCCTCGCGCGGCGCTCCGGCCTGCCGATCCGCTACATCGGCGTCGGCGAGGACCTCGACGACCTGCAGGAGTTCGATCCCGAGTCGTTCGTCGACGCGCTCCTGCCCGAAGAGACCGTAACCTGAAGGCCCCGCCCGCAGATCGAGCGTCTCGACGGCCCGTCGCGCCGCCGCATTTACTTGTCGCCGGCGTCCGGTATCTTCTCCCCGAGCCATGATCGAGTTCTCCCACGTCTTCAAGCGCTACCCGGGCGAGTACGACGCGCTCAAGGATCTCAACTTCAAGATCGAGCGGGGCGAGATGGTGTTCGTCACCGGGCACTCCGGCGCCGGGAAGACGACGCTCCTCAAGCTCATCAGCGCGATCGAGCGCCCGACCCGCGGGCAGGCGCTGGTCAACGGGCGCAACGTCGGCCGGCTCGCGCCGCGCCGGGTGCCGTATTTCCGGCGCGACATCGGCATCGTGTTCCAGAACTACCGGCTGCTCTTCGACCGCTCGGTGTACGACAACGTGGCGCTGCCGCTCGTCGTCGCGGGGCTCGAGCCGCGCGAGATCGGCAAGCGCGTGCGCGCCGCGCTCGACAAGGTCGGACTCCTGAGCAAGGAGCGGCTCAACCCGATCGTGCTCTCGGGCGGCGAGCAGCAGCGCGTCGGCATCGCGCGGGCGATCGTGCACCGGCCCTCGCTCCTTCTCGCCGACGAACCGACGGGCAACCTCGATATCGTGCTCTCGGAAGGCATCCTCGACCTGTTCCTCGACTTCAACGCCCACGGCGTGACCGTCGTCATCGCCACCCACGATCAGCGCCTGATCCGCCGCGCCGGCAAGCGCATGCTCGTGCTCAAGCACGGCGAGCTGGTGCACGACTCGCTCGGGCCCGCCGACATCCTGCAATGATCCGGTTCCTGCGAGCCTACCTGCGCCGCCACGCGTACGCGCTGCGCGTGACCGTGAGCCAGCTCCTGCGCGCGCCGCTCTCGACGCTCATGACGATCGGCGTCATCGGCATTACGCTCGCGCTGCCGACCGGGCTCTACCTCCTCATCGCGAACCTCGAGCGCATGAGCGCCGGGCTCGACGCGGGCGGGCAGATTTCGCTGTTCCTCAAGCGCGACGTGCCCGAGTCGGCGGCGCAGCGGCTCGCGGAGCGGATCGCGCGCATGCGCGCGGTCGAGCGGGTGGAGTACATCTCGCGCGAGCAGGCGCTCGCCGAGTTCAAGCGCCTCTCGGGCTTCGGGGAGGCGCTGAACCTCCTCGACCGCAACCCGCTCCCGAGCGTCATCACCGTCTACCCGACGCGCACCAGCCGCCCGGAGGCCGTGGAGGCGCTGCTCCGCGATCTCCGGGCGATCGACGCCGTCGAATCCGCCCAGCTCGACCTCGACTGGGTGCGGCGGCTCCACGCCCTGCTCGCGCTCGGCGAGCGTGTGGTCCTGATCCTCGCCGGCCTCCTGGGGCTCGCGGTGCTCCTCACGGTCGGGAACACCGTCCGCCTCGCGATCCTGAACCGCCGGGAGGAGATCGAGGTCATGAAGCTCATGGGGGGCACCAACGCCTTCATCCGCCGGCCGTTCCTTTACTCGGGCGTGCTCCAGGGGCTTCTCGGGGCGGCTGCGGCCTGGCTCGTGATCGCCCTGGTGCTCGCCCTTCTCGAGGGCCCGATCGCCGAACTGGCGGCCTTATACGGCAGCGACGCCCGGATCCAGGGGTTATCCCCTGGGGCGACGGGTTACCTTCTCGGAGCCGGGGCCCTCCTCGGGTGGCTCGGCTCCCGTATCTCGGTCGGGCGCCACCTCCGGTCGATCGAACCGAACTGACGGCGCTCCCGGCTGTCCACTGGGTTGTAGCCCCCCGAAAAGCCAAGGGCGGGCAAGACCTTAGCCGCAGGAGGGAACTCCGGGCCCGTTTTGGCACTCTCAGGGTGAGAGTGCTAAAATGCCCCCGCATGGGAGGACCGTATCAGATGAGCCAGAGCTTAGCCCTAGCCATTCCCCTTCAGCCCGACCGGGGCCTCGCCGCCTACATCCGGGCGGTCAACGCCCTGCCGGTCCTCACGGCCGAGGAGGAGTTCCGGCTCGCGCGCCGCTACCGGCGCTTCAACGACCTCGACGCCGCGCGGCAGCTGATCCTCGCGAACTTGCGCTACGTGGTCCGGATCGCCCGCGGCTTCTCGGGCTACGGGCTCCCGCAGGCCGACCTGATCCAGGAGGGCAACATCGGCCTGATGAAGGCCGTGAAGCACTTCGACCCGGCCCGCAAGGTGCGGCTGATGTCCTTCGCGGTGCACTGGATCCGCGCCGAGATCTACGACTACATCCTGCGCAACTGGCGGATCGTGAAGATCGCGACCACCAAGGCGCAGCGCAAGCTCTTCTTCAACCTGCGCAAGTCGCGCGAGCGCCTGGGCTGGATGCGCCAGGGCGAGGTCGACGCGCTCGCCGAGACGCTCGACGTCGCGCCCGAGACCGTGCAGGAGATGGAGTCGCGCATGGCGAGCGTCGACGTGCCGTTCGACGGCGACGCGAACGCGGACGAGGACGGCTTCCAGGCGACGCCCGCGGGCTACCTCGAGGACATGCGGTACAACCCCGAGGTCATGGTGACGCGCTCCGACCAGGAGAACGCGCGCGAGGAGCAGGTGAAGAACGCGCTCGCCACCCTCGACCCGCGCTCGCGCGACATCATCCGCCGCCGCTGGCTCGAGGAAGACAAGCCGACGCTCCACGAGCTCGCGAAGGAGTACGGCATCTCCGCCGAGCGGGTGCGCCAGATCGAGGCGAAGGCGCTGAGCGTGATGAAGGACAAGTTGCTCGCCTGAGAACTGCTTCAGCAGCGGTACCAAAGCAAAGGCCCCATTTGGGGCCTTTGCTTCTTGCTGTTCCGAGGAGCTCACCTTACAACGTCCGGCTGCAAGGGCGCTGCCTTCAACGTCAGCATTAGCCCGCCGGCGCGTTGAAGATAATGGCAGCCACGAAAGCAATCGCCGAAACGAGAACAGCGAGAATCGCTTTTTCTCGCTTGGCCGTTCCCCGCGTCAACGCCAGTGCCGCGAGGACTATCGGAACCAATGCGATAAGGCCCACACTGAAGAGACGCAAGAAGTAGAGCGCAATCGCTTCCCAACCGCTCGCTGCTCTAATAGCGAATGCTCCCAGCACTACGACCACGATTGATGCAGCCGCCCACAAGAGGGCGAGATCGGCTTGTCGGTCGGGATGCGCACTCATAGAACCCCTCTCTCATCTGCTTTGGTAATACTCGCTCCCTTCCTCACGAACTGCCTTGCAATACGCCCGCGCCATACGCTGACATTGTTGCTGGCCGAATCGACCACGATAGTAGCCTTGGCAAGCCTTGGTGAGTCCTATACAAAATTCATCATCACATTCGCTTCTCGGACGACCGCTACAGTCATAGCACTT
>DATCLR010000107.1:0-7046 GCA_036563785.1 Burkholderiales bacterium
CCGAAGAGATAGCGCAGCAGGCTCTCGTCGAAGTGCGAGCCGCAGACTGGCTTCCCGGTGCCGTACTCGCGGATCGCCTCGAGCAGGCGCGGATCGTCGCCCACGAACTCCGAGCGCGCGAAAGCGCCGTTGCCTTCGCCCCGGCAGAAAATCGCCACGGCGTCGAGCCGGAACTCCCGGCGCAGCATCTCGTAGGCGTTGTCGAAGACGTCGTCGAGCGAGGCGCTGTCGGCCATCGCGATGGCGAAACGGTGCACGCGCGCGGACAGGACGTCGTTTTCGCGCGCGATCGCGACGAGGTCGCGCAGCTGCTGGCGCAGCTCCTGATTCTCCTCGCGCAGCACGCGCACTTGGCGCTCGATCAGCGACGTCGCGCCGGGCACGTGATGCTGCAGCGTGATCTTCGCGAGCACTTCGGGATGGCGCAGGAGGAAGTCGGGATGCTCCTCGAGGTAGCGCGCCACCGCCTCCTCCCAGGAAAGCTCGTTCTCCTGCGTCTCGTTGGGGATTTCGTTGTGTGTCGTCATGGTGTGTCCAGCTCGATCGTGCCCTCGAACACCGTGCGCGCCGGTCCGGTGAGCCAGACCGGCTCGCCTTCGCCCGCCCAGCGCACCGACACGACACCGCCGGGCAGGCGCACCTCCACCGTCTCGTCGAGCCAGCCCTGCAGCCGGCCCGCGACCACTGCCGCGCACGCGCCGCTGCCGCACCCGAGCGTCTCGCCCGCGCCGCGCTCCCAGACGCGCAGTCGGATGCGGGTGCGATCGATCACCTGCATGTATCCCGCGTTCACGCGCCGCGGAAACCGCGGGTGCTGCTCGATGCGCGGCCCCTGCGTCGTCACCGGCGCGCGATCGACGTCGTCGACCCGCTGCACCGCGTGCGGATTGCCGAGCGAGAGCACGGCGACGCGCACGTGCTCGCCATCGACATCCAAATCATAGACGAGCGCACGTGCGGAAGCGACAAACGGAACGTCGGCCGGCTCGAAGCGGGGAACGCCCATCTGCACCTCGACGTTGCCGTCGGGCAGGAGCCGCGGGCGAATGCGCCCGCCGAGCGTATCGACCACGATCTCGTTCTTCGTCGTGAGCTTCTTCTCGTGCACGTAGCGCACGAAACAGCGCGCGCCGTTGCCGCACTGCTCGACCTCGCCGCCGTCGGCGTTGAAGATGCGGTAGCGAAAGTCGGCGTCGGGCGCCTGCGGCGGCTCGACCATGAGCAGCTGATCGAAGCCGATGCCGAAATGGCGGTCGGCGAGCCGGCGGATCTGTTCGGGCGTGAGCGTCACCGGCGCGCGAAACGCGTCGATCACGACGAAGTCGTTCCCGGTGCCTTCCATCTTGGTGAACGCGAGGCGCACGGCGAACAACCGTTCAGCCCGGCAGGCGCGATTCGAGCGCGAGGAGGTCGGCGATGTTTTCGCGGCGGCGCACCACGTGGTAGCGGTCGCCGTCGACGAGCACTTCGGGGGCGCGCAGGCGCGAGTTGTAGTTCGAGCTCATGACCGCGGCGTACGCGCCGGCCGAGGCGATCGCGAGCAGGTCGCCTTCGGCGATCGCGAGCTCGCGCGCGCGGCCGAGAAAATCGCCGCTCTCGCAGACCGGGCCGACCACGTCGTAGAGCTCGGCGCCGATGTCCTCGCGCAGCGTGATCGGCGCGATGTCGTGCCAGGCGTCGTAGAGCGCGGGCCGCAGCAGGTCGTTCATGGCCGCGTCGACCACCGCGAAATTGCGCTCGGGTCCGCGCTTCAGGTAGAGCACGCGCGTGAGCAGCACGCCGGCGTTGCCGACGATCGCGCGCCCCGGCTCGATGATGAGCTGCAGCGACTGATAGCGCGCGCCGAAGCGCTCGAGCGCACCGAGGAGCGCGAGCACGTACTCGTGCGGCTCCGGCGGCTCCTCGTCGGCGTAGCGGATGCCGAGTCCGCCGCCCATGTCGAGATACTCGAGCGCGATGCCTTCGTCGAGCATCTCGCCGACCAGATCGAGCACGCGCTCGAGCGCGACGACCACGGGCTGCACGTCGTTCAGGCGCGACCCGATGTGGAACGCCACGCCCTTGACGTCGATGTGCGCGAGCCGTCGGGCGCGGCGGTAGAGATCGAGGGCCTCGGCGATATCGACGCCGAACTTGCTCTCCCGCAGACCGGTCGCGACGTAGGGATGCGTGAGCGGATCGACGTCCGGATTGACGCGAAAGCTCATGGGAGCGCGCACGCCGAGTTCGCCGGCCACGCGATCGAGCGTTTCAAGCTCGCTCGGCGACTCGACGTTGAAGCAGGCGATGCCGGCCTCGAGCGCACGGCGCATCTCCGCTTCGGTCTTGCCGACGCCCGAGAACACCACCCGCGCCGGGTCGCCGCCCGCCGCGAGCACCCGTTCGAGCTCGCCGCCGGACGTGATATCGAAGCCGGAGCCGAGCCGCGCGAGCACCTCGAGCACCGCGAGATTCGAGTTGGCCTTGACCGCGTAGCAGACCAGGTGCCGACGCCCGCCGAACGCGTCGTCGAACGCGCGCCAGCGCTCCTCGATCGCCGCGCGCGAGTACACGTAGCACGGCGTACCGACCGCCGCCGCGATCGCGGCGAGGTCGCAGTCTTCCGCCCACAGGCGTCCTTTCTTGTAAGCGAACGGGTTCAAGCGTCAGCAGCGAGTCGCGCGTCCGCCCAGGCGGCGGGCCGCGCCGCGTCCGGCAGGTAGAGCGGGCCCTTCTTGCCGCAGGCACCGAGGAGCGGCGCGGTAGCGAGAAGCACGATCACCAGTCGGCGTACGGTCGCGTGAAAAACGAACATGTGACGAGCGCGACAAATCATGAAGCTTACCGGGCAAAGAGCGACGCATCCAGCTGCACTCGCGCTGTACCGCCGCGCAGACTTACCTATACTGAAACCAGACGCGAAGAATTCCGCGAGGAGCCGATGTCAAAGTCAACAGACAGTGTGCCCACTGTGGAGGTGACATGCGCTTGCCGTCGCTGCAGCAGTTCTTCCGTCATCAGCTGCATCACGCCTTCCGGACCTGCGGCCTGCCCGAGAACGGCACCGTAGACTACGTGAGCGAAGTTCTCGCGCGCTTCGCCCACACCCGCCTCTTCTACGCGCTGCGCGACGCCGAGGGTCGCCCGCTCGAGCACATCGTCGATATGCTCGCCGCCTGGCAGCAGGCGCAGGACAGTGCTGCCGGCCGGCGCGACTACGCGCGCGAGCGCGCGATTGCCCGACACATCGGCGACTACACGCTTTTCATGAGCGGGCTGTTCCGCGACCGCCTGCGGGCGCGCGGCGAGCTCGAGTACTACATCTCGCACGGCCGCTCCGCGTTCTGGCGCTCGGCCGACTACGAGGTCAACCCGGCGCGGCGCGAAACCTACCGCCGGCTGTACCACCAGTTCAACCCGATCTCGGATATCCTCGACTACCTGCGCCGCGTGCAGCTCCCGATGCAGGACCGCGCCGGCTCCCCCAACCTGCTCGCGGCCTACTGGCGCGTCTGATCGCTCGACGCGCGCCGGCGGTCGCGCCCCGAGCGCCGTTCCCGCTCGGCCGCCCGCGGGTCCCAGCGCAGCACGCCGCGACGGTCCGTGCCGCTGCGCCGTTCGCCGCGTCGGCGCTCGCAGAATCCGCCCGGCCCGCTGCCGCCCTCGCCGTCCCACGACTCCTGCATCCCCCCGCTCCTCAGCGTTCGCCGCCGGTACTGTACCACGGCCGTGTCAACCCGGGGGCCGTTTGCGCGTTCTACGCTGCGGTGGCGCGCGTGCTTTACCGCGGGATCGGCGCTGCCGAGAATACCGTCGCCCGGCAAGTGACGATCCGCGGTTTACCTGAGGCCTCTCATGGCGCATCTCGAGCTGTCGACCAGGACTTCGCCGGCCGGCCTGGCAACGAGGAGAGTGACGCTGGATTCCAAGCAGGCGCTGGACCGCTTTCTAGCCGACGTCGAGCGGCGGGCGTTTCTCATGGCACGGATGGCGACGGGCAGCGCCGAGGAAGCGATGGACATCGTGCAGGACAGCATGCTGCAGCTGGTCCGGCACTACGGCGGCCGCGACGAGAGCGAATGGGCGCCGCTCTTCCACCGCATCCTGCAGCGGCGGATCTACGACTGGTACCGGCGCACCCGCGTGCGCAACCGCTGGCGCCACTGGTTCCGCCGGGACGACGACGCCGGAGACGATCCGCTCGAGCAGCAGGTCGATCCGGCGGCCGCGGACCCGGCGGACGCGCTCGCCGCCGAGCGCACCTTCGCGGACCTTGAGGCGGCGATTGCGGCGCTGCCCCTGCGCCAGCAGCAGGCGTTCCTGCTGCGCGCCTGGGAGGGGCTCGACACGGAGCAGACGGCACGCGCGATGGGCTGCTCCGAAGGCAGCGTGAAAACGCACTACTCGCGCGCGCTGCAGGCGCTGCGCGAGCGCTTGAAGGACTACGACGAGCGATGAGCGAACCTACCGAAAAGGATCTGCACGAAGCGGCCGTGCGGCTGCTGCGCGAGCGCGAGCGCAGTCTCGACGAGCTGACGGTGGCGCGTCTGCGCGCCGTGCGCCGACGCGCGCTCGAGGCGCAGCCCGGGCGGCACCGGCCGAGGCTCGCCGCTGCGGGCGGGCTCGTTGCGGCCGGGCTCGCGTTCGGTCTCGCCGGCATCGTATGGCTGCAGACTCCCTCGGAGCTGCCGCTCCCGGCGCCGGTCGATGCGAGCGGCGCGGATCTCGATCTCCTCGTGAGCGAGAGTCCGGACTTTTATTCGGACCTCGAATTCTACCGTTGGCTTGCGAGCCAGACGGACGCCGGCTGAGTCGACCGTGCTACTCCGGGGACGGTGCATGAGGCGCGTGGAGCGAGCGGCGGACGTGCGCCGCCGCGGGTGTACGTACGCGGGCGCCGCCCTTCTCCTCGGCGCGCTGCTCGGGTCATGCGGCCCGGCGTCCGCCGACGCCGGGGTGCCGTGGGACGACCTCACGGCGCACGAACGCGAAATCCTGCGTCCGTTCGCACCCGAATGGGGGCAGCTCCCGCCGGAGCGCCAGGAGCGGCTGCGACGAATGGCTCAGCGCTGGGAGCAGATGTCTTCCGAGGAGCGGGCGCGGGCGCAGGAACGCTTTCGGCGCTGGCAGCAGATGTCACCCGAAGAGCGCGCCCGCGTGCGCGAGCGCTACGAACGCTTCAAGCGCCTGCCGCCCGAGGAGCAGGAGCGGCTGCGTCGCAAGCACCGGTGGTTCCAGAGCCTGCCGCCCGAGGAGCGGGCGCAGCTCAAGGAACGCTGGCGCCGCATGACGCCCGAGGAGCGCGAGCGCTTCTGGAAAGAAGGGCCGCCGCCGAGACGCTGACGCGACCGTTCGCGCCGCCGCCCGCGGCGTCCGCCGCGGGCACGTCGAATCCTTCTAACACTATTCCGCCGCGAGCCGGTCGCGCGCCGCCGCGATCGCCGCCCGCACCTGCTCCGGCGCCGTGCCTCCCGTGTGCCGGCGCGCCTGCACCGAGCCCGCCGGCGTCAGTGCCTCGTAGACGTCGGCCTCGATCAGCGGGCTGAACCCCTTGAGCTCCGCGAGATCGAGCTGCGGCAGCTCGCGCCCGGTCTCGAGCGCCCGGCGGACGGCGCGCCCGACGATCTCGTGGGCGTCGCGGAACGGCACGCCCTTGCGCACGAGGTAGTCCGCGAGGTCGGTCGCGGTCGCGAAGCCTTCGGCGGCGGCGCGCGCCATGCGCTCGCGCCGCACGGTGAGCGTCGCGATCGCGCCCGCATAGACCTCGAGGCAGGCGAGCGTCGTGTCGAGCGTGTCGAACACCGGCTCTTTGTCCTCCTGGTTGTCGCGGTTGTAGGCGAGCGGCTGTCCCTTCATGAGGGTGAGCAGCGCGGTAAGGTGCCCCTGGACCCGCGCGCTCTTGCCGCGCACGAGCTCCGGAATGTCCGGGTTCTTCTTCTGCGGCATGATGGAGGAGCCGGTGCAGTAGGCGTCGGCGAGCTCGACGAACCCGAACATCGGCGACGACCAGAGAATCAGCTCCTCGGACATCCGCGACAGATGCATCATGAGCAGCGCGCAGGCGCCGACGAACTCGATCGCGAAATCGCGATCGGAGACGGCGTCAAGCGAGTTGGCGCAGACGCCGTCGAAGCCGAGGATCTGCGCGGTATAGTCGCGGTCGATCGGGTAGCTCGTGCCGGCGAGCGCGGCGGCGCCGAGCGGCATCACGTTGATGCGGCCGCGCGCGTCCCGCAGCCGCGCCGCGTCGCGCGCGAGCATCTCGAACCAGGCGAGCATGTGGTGTCCGAAGGTGACCGGCTGCGCGATCTGCAGGTGCGTGAAGCCGGGCATGATCGTGTCGGCCTCGCGCTCCGCGACGTCGAGTATCACGCGCTGCAGCCGCCCGATGGCGCCGAGCAGTGCGTCGACGCCGTCGCGCAGGTAGAGCCGCAGATCGGTCGCCACCTGGTCGTTGCGCGACCGCGCCGTGTGCAGCTTCTTGCCGACGTCGCCGATGAGCTCGGTGAGGCGCGCCTCGATGTTGGTGTGCACGTCCTCGAGCTCCGGCTTCCAGACGAACTTACCGGCGTCGATCTCGGCCCGGATGCGCTCGAGGCCCTGCACGATCGCGTCGCGCTCGGCCGGCGTCAAAACGCCGACGTGCGCGAGCATGCGCACGTGCGCGATCGAGCCGAGGATGTCGTAGCGGTACAGGCGGCGATCGAAGTGAACGGATGCGGTAAATTCCGCGACGCGGGCGTCGGTCGCTTCGCCGAACCGGCCGCCCCACAGCTTGCCTTTGCTCATTGCCCGGTGTGCATCACGTTTGGGTGGATCTGCCGCCCCTGCGGCGGCGCCGACTTCGGCCGTCCGTCCGTGGACGCCTCCCGATCATCGGTCAGCCGTTGTTGCCGCCTCGACCCCGAACTATGGTTACGGACAGCAGCAAGTTGCCTGATTCGGACTCTCCTTTGTGCACCCCCACCCCGAATTCCGGATCAGGTCTTCGGACCCCCGTCTCTGACGGGGGTTTTTTTTCGGGGGTACGCCGGATCGCCGCGCAGTATACTGGACGAACCGCACTA
>DATCLR010000116.1:0-7169 GCA_036563785.1 Burkholderiales bacterium
GCATATAGCGTCGCGTGACCAGCAGATTGTACGGCGGGGGTTCGGGCAGCTCGGGATCGAGGCCGGCGGCCGCGAGCAGCTCCCGGTAGCATCGATGAGCCCGCTCGGCCGCCTCGGGCGCCTCCGGCGCCTCGAGCCAGGCGAACGCGTGGCGGAAGGGGAGATCCGGAACGTGTCTCGGGCCCGGGCCTGGCGGCGTCGCCTCGATCAGCACGTCCATGGGCAGCGCGCGTCCGTCCGCCGTCAGCGGGAGAGGCACGAGCTGCAGGTGCTTGTGCGGCTGGCTCGCGCCGGCGAGCGGCCCGCTGTTGTAGAAGCCGAGCGAATCGAACTCGAGCAGACACCTCCACAGCGCGGCGAAATCGCCGAGCGTCAGCCGGCTTTCCTGGCGTTCGAATGCGCGTGTGATCACCAGCAGGTGGTGCTCGAGCACGTTGTACTTGTTGAGCAGGCAGACGTGCGTCGGCGTGACGTCAGCGACATAGAGATCCTCCTCGTAGGGAAGGAACGGGTTGCGCCGCGTCGGGTCGCTTCCCGCCGGGCGGTCCTCGCCGTGCGCGTGCTTGCGCGCAAGGCTCGATACGACGCGCACCTGAAAGGGCACCGAATGATCGGTGAGCGTATGGGTTTCGGTGGCGATCGGCTGCAGCGCACCGAGCGCGAGCGCGCGCTCGGTGCGCTCGACGATCAGGCGCCGCAGCGTGCCGGGACGAAAACCGTCGGGCAGTGATTGCATCGTCGGCTGTCGATTGAAGAAGGGTGCGCGGTCTTCCGGGACGGTGCGATCATGGCACAACCTGTGCATGGCGCACCAACCGATCGGTCAGCGGACCCGAGGGGAAACTATAGCTTTCGTTCGTGACCTCGGCTAAGCTGCATCGCACTGCAGTCCAGCTCTTGAAGCCAGTACGGAAGTTCCTCCCGATGGTCTCGGTAGTACTCCGCATGATCTCCAGGACGCGCTGCAGGATCTCACATATCTTTACGTTGAGGTGATTCGTGATTACAGGTACCGTGAAGTGGTTCAACGAGGCTAAAGGGTTCGGCTTCATTACGCCCAAGGATGGCGGCAAGGACGTGTTCGTGCACTACTCCGCCATCAAGGGCAACGGGTTCCGGAGCCTGACCGAGGGGCAGCAGGTGTCGTTCGAGATTCAGCAGACGCCGAAAGGTCCCGCGGCCAGCAACGTGACGCCCCTCTGAGTTTCTCCTCTCGATTCCTCGGGAGACCCCGCTGCGGCGGGGTTTCTTTTTTCTCGCTCCGTCGTACGCCGCCGCGCGCCGGCGCGCCGCCCGGGCGGCGCGCTCGCGCCCTCGGCGCCGCAGTGACGCTAAACTGGGCGCAGACGGTTCACAGCAGGTGCGATTCACAAGGGAAACTCGATGAGCGAAAGACGCCGCTATTCGGTCAAGGCCTACAACAACGAGCAGTTCCTGAACAGCCGGGAGGCGCGGGCGCTGCGCATCCTCGCCGAGTACATGGAGCCCGAGGCGCGCTTCAACCATTACCACATCGACGACACCATCGTGTTCATGGGCTCGGCCCGTACCCTGCCGCTCGCCGAGGCGCAGGAGGAGCTCGCGCGCGCCGAGCGCGGCGAGGGCGATATCGAGCGCGCGCGGATGCGCGTGCACATGGCGCGCTACTACGAGGCGGCGCGCGAGCTCGCCTACCGGCTCACCGAATGGTCGAAGGGTCTGTCCGATACCGAGCGACGCTTCGTCGTCTGCACGGGCGGCGGACCGGGAATCATGGAGGCGGCGAATCGCGGCGCTTCCGAAGCGCGCGGCAAGAACATCGGTCTCACCATCTCGATCCCCAGGGAAGAGTTCGACAACCGCTACGTCACGCGCGAGCTGTCGTTCCACTTTCACTACTTCTTCATGCGCAAGTTCTGGTTCGTTTATCTCGCGAAGGCCATCGTCGTTTTTCCGGGCGGGTTCGGCACGCTCGACGAGCTGTTCGAGGTGCTGACGCTGCTGCAGACCGGCAAGATGCGCAAGCGCCTGCCGGTGGTGCTCTTCGGCAGCGAGTACTGGAACGAAGTGATCAATTTCGACGCGCTGGTGAAGTACGGCAGCATCGACGCGCGCGATCTCGATCTGATCTACCGCACCGACTCGGTGGACGACGCGTATCAGTACCTCGTCACGGAGCTGAGCCGCTACGCGATGGCGCAGCCGGGGGCGATCCTGTAGCGTGCGCGGGCGGACGATCGCGAAGGCGGGCGCCCGCCGGGTCGGGAGGCGCTGAACCGTGCCGCGCGGCCTGCAGCGGCTGGTGCGCGCGCTGCTCGCGCCGCTCGCGCTGCTTTCCGAGCGGCTCGGCAACCGCTTCTATCCGGTTCTCGCCGCGGTCGTCGTCGCCGCGTTCCTCTACGGCATCGCGGCGGGCACGACCGGGGACATGGAGCATCGGGCGTACGACTTCATCATGAAGAGCCGGTTCCGCGTGCCGCCCGCGGACCCGGCTCTGGTGCTGGTCGACATCGACGAGGCGAGCCTCGCCGCCATGGCGCCCGAGTACGGCCGCTGGCCGTGGCCGCGGGCCGTGCTCGCCGAGCTCGCGGAGGGACTCGCGCGCCAGGAACCGGCGGCGATCGTATTCGACATCACCTTCAGCGATCTCGACATGGGGCGGCGCGAGTCCGACCGCTACCTCCGGGATGTCGCGGCGCGCTTCGATCGTACGTTTTTCGCCATGATCCGGCTCAATCCGGCGAACGACGCGCTGAGCGAGCTCGAGCTCGCGCGCCTGCCGGGGGTGGGCCGGCTGCCGTCGGCCGATCCCGACGCGACGGTCGCCATGATCGTCCCGTATTTTTTCGACGTTCTCGGCGGCCGGCGTCTCGGCACCAACAACCTGTACGCCGACGACGACGGGATCGCGCGCTCGTATCACGTGCATCGCGACGCGCGCGGCTGGCGGATCTATTCGCTGCCCGCGAACGTGGTCGCGGCGCTCGGCGGCGCGCTGCCGCCGGAGCCGGATATCCTGCTCAACTGGCGCGGCCCGCCGCTCGCCTACCGCACGGTCTCGTTCCATACGCTCTACCGCAGCCTGCTGGCCGGCGCGGGGCCGCACGACGCGTTCCGCGGCAAGATCGTCGTCGTCGGCTCGACAGCGCCGTCGCTCTTCGACATCACCCCGACGCCGCTCGCGCGCGAGCACCCGGGCGTCGAGATCCTGATGACGGCGATCGACAACCTGAAGAACGGCGACTACCTGCGCGAGCTGCCCCGTCCGTTCTACATGCTCGTCACGGCGGTCGCCGTCGCGCTGCTCGCGGCGGCGTTCATGTACAACGTCGACTGGCTCTGGCTGCGTACGCTCTTCACGGTCATGCAGATCGCCTTCCTCGCGGTCACTTACCTGTTCGTCAACCTGAGCACCTGGTTCGTGAACCTGACGGCGCCGTTCACGGCGGCGTTCGCGTACTTCCTGATCGCGACCTTCTACGCGCGGGTGCTCACGCTGCGGCGCAACGGGCATCCGTGGTACTCCGCCGCGCTCGACCCCGGAAGCGAATCGCAGGTGCTCATGCTCGCCTGCCGCATCGTTGCGCCGGGCGCACGCGGGCGCCGGCGCGTGCGCGCGCTGCTGCTGCAGCAGGCCGGGCGCACGCGCTACGGCGCGGCCGCACCGCGGCTCTTCGCGGACGCGCCGCTGGTGCAGGGCATCTACCACGACACGCTGCTCTTCTACTGGCTGGTGCCGCCGGCGCGCGCCTGCGCGGCGCTGCGCGATCTCGTCGCGATGCTCGAGCGCGTGCTCGCGCGGCTGCCCGATCGCCGGGAGTCGGTTCAGTTCGCGCTGCACGCCGCCCGCTTCGCCGTCGATGCGGGCGGCGAATGGCGCACCGCCGGCAAGGCCGCGTTCATGCACGCGCTCGAGCTCGCGGAGCAGCCGCGGCGCGCCGGTATCGCGGCGAGCGCCGCGTTCGGGGACGTCTGCGCGGCCTGCTCCGATTTCGTGATGCCCGCGGCGCTCGTGCGGGCGGGCTTGCCCTCTGGGAGCGCACCGCCGGCGCGCTAGAATGCGCGCCTGCGTCTGCGATCGACCAAATGAGCGCTTCGAGCGGCATTGCAGCGACCTTCTTGCGGGCCTCGCTTTGCGCGGTCGCGGCCGCGCTCGGAGCCTGCAGCGACGAGCAGCCGGCGCATCCGCCGACGCCCCGGGCGGAAGCGCCGGCAACGGCGCCGGAAACGCAAGGCGGCGCGCCGCAGGACGGTGCGCGCGCGGCGCGTCCGCCGGGCGACGCGACCGCGCCGACACCGTCGACGGCGCGCGAGCCCGCGCTTGCGCCCGCGCCCGGGACGGTGCTGCGGGAGACCGAGCTCAAGCGCGAACCGTCGTTCGACGCGCCGACGCTCGCGCGCCTCCCGGCGGGAACGCGTGTGATCGCGGCCGACCGCGAGGGCGGGTGGCTGCGCGTGATCAACGACGGGCGCGAGGGCTGGGTGCGGCTGCTGCACGTGAGCCTGCAGCCGCCCGGCACGGGCGGCGGGAGCGCGCAGGAGCTCGAGTCGGTGGCGAAGCTCGCGACGGGCCGCGCCGGCACCGGCAACATCGTGAGCACCACCGGCATCCGCGGTCTGCGCGAGGAGCAGCTGCGCGCGGCCGCGCCGAACGAGGGCGAAGTGGCCCGGCTCGAAGGCTACGCGGCCACGCCGGAGGCGGCGAACGCCTACGCGCGCAAGCACGGGCTCGCGCGTCGCGACGTGGCGGAGTTGCCGGCACCGAAGCGGTAGGGTCGAAGCGATGCGCGCGTTCCTTTGCCTGCTTCTCGGCCTGCTGCTCGTCGGCGTTGCCGACGCCGGGAGTCTGCGCGACAAGCTGCTCGAGAAGATTCCGGAATCGGAACGGCTGCTCCTCGGGCTCTCGGAAGAGGACGAGATACGCGCAGGGCGGCAGGCGACGGCGAGCCTGCTCGCGGTCGCGCCGCTCGTCGCGGACGAGGCGCTGCAGCGATACGTGAACACGGTCGGGCGCTGGATCGCGATGGGCAGCAGCCGGCCCGATCTTCCGTGGCGCTTCGGCGTCATCGATTCCGCCGACGTCAACGCCTTCAGTGCGCCGGGCGGCTACGTGCTGGTGACGCGCGGGCTGTACGAGAGCCTCGGCAGCGAGGCCGAGCTCGCGGGCGTGCTCGCGCACGAGATCGCGCACGTGGTCGAGCGCCATCAGGTGGAGCTGCTGCGCGAGACGCTGCTGATCGAGGAGGGGCGCGAGGCGGTCGCGAAGGCGGTGCGGGGCGAGCGCCGGGATCTGGTGCGCCGCCTCATCGGCACCGGCGCGGAACTGTTCGCGCGGCGGCTCGATCAGGACGCCGAGTTCGAGGCCGACCGCCTGGGCGTGGTGCTCGCGGCGCGCGCGGGCTACAGTCCCTACGGGCTGCCCGCAGTGCTGCAGAAGATCGCGACGCTCGCGCCGGCGGACGACCGCGTGCAGCTCCTCTACAAGACCCATCCGCCGCCCGAGGCGCGGCTGCGGCGCCTGGACGCCGCGATGGGCAATGCGTTCGACAAGTACGATCGGCCCGGCGCCGGCGGGAAGCTTTACCGTCCATGAGCTTTCCCGCGCTCCGGCGGGACCAACAACACGTTCGATGAGCAAGCAAATCGAAATCTACGTCAGCACGGATGTCGAAGCCGACGGGCCGATTCCCGGTCCGCATTCGATGCTGAGCTTCGCATCCGCGGCGTTTCTGCCCGACAAGACGATCGTCGGCACGTTCACCGCCAACCTGCAGACGCTGCCGGGCGCGACAGAAGACCCGCGCACGATGGAATGGTGGAAGGGGTTTCCGGAGGCCTGGGCGGCGTGCCGGCGAGACCCGCGGCCGCCCGAGGAAGTGATGCCCGAGTACCTGAAGTGGCTGCAGGAGCTGCCCGGCCGGCCGGTGTTTCTCGGCTGGCCGGCGAGCTGGGACTTCATGTGGATCTATTGGTACCTGATCCGCTTCACCGGCGAACGGCCCTTTCGCGAGAACGCGCTCGACGTGCGCTCCTACGCGATGGGCATGCGCAAGTCCACGTTCCATATGACGTCGCGTTCGTATCTTCCGAAGCGCTGGTTCGATGCGCTGCCGCATACGCACGTGGCGCTCGACGACGCGCTCGAGCAGGGCGCGCTGTTCTGCAACATGCACGCGGAGAACCTGAAGCAGAACGGCGAGCGCTGAGCGCGCGGGCCGCGCGTCGCGGCCTGCGGGGGCGCCGCGCGCCGGCTTCGCGGCGAGCGGTGAGCGGCGCGCCGCGCGCAGCCGCTCAGGCCTCGGGCAGCACGACGATCTTGCCGGTCACTTTGCGCTGGGTGAGGCGCTCGAGCGCGGCGGGCGTATCGCGCAGCGCCACGCGCTCGCTGATCACCGGGCGGATCCTGCCTTCGGCCATCCAGCGCACGAGCTGCTCGACGTTGCGCCGGTGGCCGGCGGGATCGTGCCGCGTCCAGTCGCCCCAGTAGACGCCGATGATCGAGCGCTCCTTGAGGAGCGCGAGGTTCAGCGGGATTCTCGGTATCTCGCCCGCGGCGAACCCGACGACGAGAAAACGCCCGCCCCAGCCGGTCGAGCGCAGCGCCGGCTCCGAGTACGGGCCTCCGACCGGGTCGTACACGACGTCGACGCCCGCATCGCCCGTGATCTCCTTGAGGCGCTGGCGCAGATCCTGCGTGCTGTAGTTGATCGTCTCGTCCGCGCCCGCCCGGCGGCACACGGCGAGCTTCTCGTCGCTCGACGCGGCCGCGATCACGCGCGCGCCCATGATCTTGCCGATCTCGACCGCGGCGAGCCCGACGCCGCCCGCGGCGCCGAGCACGAGCAGCGTCTCGCCGGCCTTGAGCCGCCCGCACTCCTGCAGCGCGTGCAGCGAGGTGCAGTAGACGAGCCCGAATGCGGCGGCGATCTCGAAATCCATGCCCTCCGGAAGCGGCATGAGCCGATCGGCCGGTGCGAGCGCCTCCTCCGCGAAGCCGCCCCAGCCGCAGAAACCGACGACGCGGTCTCCCGGCTTGAACTGCGTGACGCCCTCGCCGACCTCTTTCACCACGCCCGCGAGCTCCGCGCCGGGGGAGAAGGGCAGCGGCGGCTTCACCTGGTACAGCCCCTTGACCATGAGCGCGTCCGGGAAGTTGATCGAGCTCGCCTTCACGTCGACCACCACCTGAC
>DATCLR010000126.1:0-20625 GCA_036563785.1 Burkholderiales bacterium
CGACTCGGGCGAGCCGTACTTCATCCGGAGGAGGGCGAGCGCCGAGCCGAGCCCGAGGAAGCCCATGCCGTGGCGGCGCTTGCGCAGGATCTCCTGGCGCTGGCGCTCGAGCGGCAGGCCGTTGATCTCGACGACGTTGTCGAGCATGCGCGTGAACACCGCGACCACCTCGCGGTAGCGCTCCCAGTTGAAGCGCGCCCGCTCGGTGAACGGCTCCTCGACGAACTTCGTGAGGTTGACCGAGCCGAGCAGGCACGAGCCGTACGGCGGCAGCGGCTGCTCACCGCACGGATTGGTCGCGCGGATGTTCTCGCAGAACCAGTTGTTGTTCATCTCGTTGATGCGGTCGATCAGGATGAACCCCGGCTCCGCATAGTCGTAGGTCGAGGCCATGATCACGTCCCACAGGCGCCGCGCGGGGACGGTGCGGTACACCTTGCAGGCGACACGCCCGAGCTCGTCGGTGATATAGCCCTCGGTGGTCGGCCAGTAGCGCCACACGATCCTGGTGTTCTTGTCTTCGTACTCCGGACGGCTCGCCGGGAACACCAGGTCCCAGCTCTTGTTCTGCTTGACCGCCTGCATGAACTCGTCCGTGATCAGGCACGAGAGGTTGAACTGGCGCAGGCGCCCGTCCTCGCGCTTCGCACGGATGAAGTCCATGATGTCCGGGTGCGAGATGTCGAACGTCGCCATCTGCGCCCCGCGGCGGCCGCCGGCCGACATGACCGTGAAGCACATGGCGTCGAAGATGTCCATGAACGAGAGGGGACCGGAGGTGTGCGCCCCGGCTCCGCTCACGAAGGCGCCCTTCGGGCGCAGGGTCGAGAACTCGTAGCCGATGCCGCAGCCCGCCTTGAGGGTGAGGCCGGCCTCGTGCACCGAGGCCAGGATGCCGTCCATGGAGTCCGGAATGGTGCCGGAAACCGTGCAGTTGATCGTGCTCGTCGCCGGCTTGTGCTCCTGGGCGCCCGCGTTCGAGACGATGCGGCCGGCCGGAATGGCGCCGTTGCGCAGCGCCCACAGGAAACGCTCGTACCAGAACTCGCGCTTCTCCGGCGCTTCCACCTCCGCGAGCGCGCGCGCCACGCGCCGGTAGGTAGCGTCGATGTCCTGATCGATGATCTCGCCGCTCTTCGTTTTCAGCCGGTACTTCTTGTCCCAGATGTCGAGCGAGGCCGGCTGGTACGGGATCTCGGCCGGGGTCGACGCTACGGCTTGCAGTGGAACCGCGTTCATGAATTCGGCTTCCTCCTAGTTCTGGGGCTTATTCGGCGTTGTTTCGGACGCGGGGCCTGGAAAACCCTCCCCTTTATTGTGTCCACACCACTACATGTAGTTAGCTCACGGCGGATTAAACCCAATATCTAGCGATTCATCAATGAACAATCGCTTCCGCACGTCGGGCGAAAGCGACGCTGGCGGGTTATATGCCGGGCGAAGCCGCTGTGGCGAAGGCGCTATATATAGGTGCGGCCCGCGCCGGCATGGTGCGCCGGCCGCGCGGGCTAGGGCACGTAGCCGAAGCTCGTGCGGAACAAGGCCCAGAATTCATCCGGGGTGAATCGGTGGTTCTGCGTGCCGGTATGGGCGATCTTGATCGAGCCCAGGAGCGACGCGATGCGGCCGCTCGTCTCCCAATCGAGACCGTTCAGTCGCCCGTAGAGCAGGCCCGCCCGGTAAGCATCTCCGCAGCCCGTCGGATCGCGCGCTTCGCGTGCGGGCACCACGGGTATCTCGATCGTCCGCTCCCGGATGTAGATCCGCGAGCCCTGCGCGCCGAGCGTGACGACGATCGCCTCGACGCGCCGGCACAGCGCTTCGAGCGTTTCGCCCGTGCGCTGCTGCAGGAGCTGCGCTTCGTAGTCGTTCAACGTCACCCACGTCGCCTGATCGATGAAGCGCAGCAGCTCCTCGCCGCTGAACAGCGGCATCCCCTGGCCGGGGTCGAAGAAGAACGGGATCCCGGCCTCGGCGAACTGCGCGGCATGCGCGATCATGCCTTCCCGGCCGTCCGGCGAGACCATCCCGATCCTCACGCCGCGCGCGTCGCTCACCTTCACCTCGTGCGAGCGGTTCATGGCGCCCGGATGGAAGGCGGTGATCTGGTTGTCGTCGAGATCGGTGGTGATGAAGGCCTGGGCCGTGTACTCGTCCTCGAGGATCTTGATGTAGCGGCGGTCGATGCCGCAGCGATCGAGCCACTCCGCGTAAGGGCCGAAATCGCTCCCGGCCGTGCCCATCGGCAGCGGCTCGCCCCCGAGGAGCTTCAGGTTGTAGGCGATGTTGCCTGCGCAACCGCCGAACTCGCGGCGCATCTGCGGCACCTGGAACGACACGTTCAGGATGTGGATCTTGTCCGGGAGGATGTGGTTCCTGAAGCGATCGCGAAACACCATGATGGTGTCGTACGCGAGCGAGCCGCAGATGAGCGCCGTCATTGGTTGTCGTTCCGGTCGGTGGGGCTCGGATTGTGACAAAAAGCGCCGGTGCCCGAAAGCGGCCCGGCGGCTCCTCGTTTCCGTTGCAGGGTCCCGTGCTCGCGGCGCTTCGCGCGCGGCCGTCGGTGCCGTCACGAAGGCGGTTCAGCCGAGGAGACCCAGTACCTCGCGCGCGATCAGCGCTTCCTCGTCCACGGCGATGACGTACGCGGCGACCGCGGCGCCTTCGGCGGAAATGCGGCTCTCGCGTCCGACCGCGGCCGCGTTCGCGGCGTCGTCGAGGCGCAGCCCGCACCACGCCATGCCGGCGCAGATGCGCTCCCGGACGGCGGGCGCGTTCTCGCCGATGCCGCCGCCGAAAAGCACGGCATCGGCGCCTTCGAGCGCCGCGAGGTAGGCGCCGAGATACTTGCGGGCGCGGTAACAGAACGCATCGATCGCGAGCCGCGCACGCGCGTCGCCCTGGGCCTCGCGCGCGAGGAGCGTGCGCATGTCGGCGCTGGTGCCGGACAGCGCGAGCAGCCCGGAGGCGTGGTTGAGCACGGTCTCGATCGCCGCCGTCGGCACACCGGTCGCGGCGATGCGCAGGATGACGCCGGGATCGACGTCGCCGCAGCGCGTCGACATGACGAGCCCCTCGAGCGGCGTGTATCCCATGCTGGTGTCGAGCGGGCGGCCGTCGCGTACCGCCGCGGCCGAGCACCCGTGGCCGAGCTGGAAGGAGACCACGCGCGCACGGCTGCGCCCGCTCAGAACGAGGTAGCGCTCGTACATGTAGCGGTGCGCGATGCCGTGGAAGCCGTAGCGGCGAATGCGGTGCGGCTGTACCCAGGCGTCGGGAAGCGCGTAGCGGTACGCGGTTTCCGGGAGCGCGGCGTGAAAGGCGGTGTCGAAGACCCCGAACATCGGCACGGCTTCGCCGAGCGCTTCGCGGCATGCGCGCACCACCTCGAGCGCGGGCGGATTGTGCAGCGGCGCCAGCGCCCCGAGCGCCTCGAGCCTGGCGATGGCGTCGGCGTCGAGGCGCGTCGCTTCCGTGAATTCCTCGCCGCCGTGCACCAGCCGGTGGCCGATTGCCTCGATCGATGCCTCGGCGGTCTTCAGGCGCTCCAGCGCGAACGCCGCGGCTTCTCCGTGTCTGCGCAGCGGCGCCGTCCCGCGCTCGCGCGTCCCCGCGGCTTCCCATTCCCATTCGGCCTCCTCGCCGAGACGAACGACCGCGCCGCGGACGGAGGAACGCACTTTCCCGCCGGGGTCTCGCTCGTACAGCTTGAACTTGAGGGAGGAGCTGCCGGCATTGAAGACGAGAATCGCCATGGCGCCGCTTCCGGTGAACCGGCGGCGATGATAGCAAAGCGCGGTGCGCGCCCTTCTCGCGACCGTGGAATGCGCGCGGGTACTCGAGCGGCGGGAAGAGGCGCGGCGCGGTCACGCGCCGCGCCTTCGGCTCAGCGTGCGATACGCGTATCCACCAGCCCGTTCGGGAGCGCGGCGAAATACGCCGCGAGATCCTCCATGTCCTGCGCTGACAGCGGCGCGGCGAACGGCGCCATGACGGGATTCTGTCGTGCGCCGCTCTGGTACGCGCGCAGCGCATGCACCAGATAGTCCGGATGCTGTCCCGCGAGCCGCGGATACTGCGGGCTCGTGCCCTGGCCGTCCGCGCCGTGGCACGCGGCGCACGGCGCCGCCTTCTGCCGTCCCGCCTCGATGTCCCCGCCGGCGTACGCTGCGGCGCCGGCCATTGCGAGCGCAACTCCGATCACGAACGCTCTCATTGCGATTGCCCTCCCGCGGCGGCGAAGAACGCGGCCAGATCGGCCATGTCCTGTTCGTTCAATCCTGCGGCGATCGCCTGCATGGTCGGATGCCGGCGTGCTCCGGACTTGTAGCCCTGCAGCGCGGCTACGATGTACTCCGCGTGCTGGCCTCCGAGCTTGGGCACGCGATAGGCAGGATAGGCGTTCCGGTACCCGGGGATGCCGTGGCAGCCGGCGCATTGCGCTGCCTTGAGCGCGCCGGCCTCGGGGTTGCCGGATTGCGCGTGGGCGCCGCCCGAGACGAGCAGTGCGAGCGGCACGAGGGCCGCGACGATTCTTCTCATCGGTGCTTGCTCCCGTTGGTGCGATTCGTTGTCGTGGGCGCGCGGCGTTTCCGCGGGACCAATGCACGGCCCGTCGTGCGCGCCGGCGGCTGCATGAGCGATGCCGCTCTCGCCCCGCGGGCCCGCGCGCTCCGGACTCAAAGAACTGCCGCATGATAGAGCAAATGCACCGCGCGGCGAACCGCGGCGGTGCACGCCGTATAATCCGCCTTACGATGAGGGACGTGCGGCCGCCTCCTTCGGGTTTTCGCTTCGCCTGCACCGGCTGCGGCCGCTGCTGCACGGGGCGCGGCGCCTATTACGTCGCGGCAACGGCCGCCGAGCAGCGGCGCATTCAGCGGTTTCTCGGCATCTCCTGGCGCTGGTTCCGCCGCCGGTACGTGACGCGCGACGCCGACGGCACGGAGAGCCTGCGCTGGAATCGCGACCGCTGCGTGTTCCTCGACGTCTCCGGGCGCTGCCGGATCTACCCCGTGCGGCCCGCGCAGTGCCGTACCTATCCGTTCTGGCCGGAGCTCGTGGCCTCGCCGTCGCGCTGGAAGGCCGAGGCGCGGGAGTGCGAAGGCATCGGCCGCGGCGGCGTCATTCCTCTCGCGCGCGTGCGCGCCCGGCTGCGTCAGGCGTCCGACTGAAGCAGGCGCGCGCCGCCTGCGCGAGCACGGCGGCGCCGTGTGCGAGCACACCCATCCGCCACCGGGGGTCGCGCGGGCAGAACAGCTCCTCGAGCTCGGCGGCCGCGCGCCGGCGCGCCGCGCTTTGGGCGCCCTCGCAATGGAACGCGCGGTTCTCGCGCCGCAGCGCGGCGAGCACCCGCGCCGGTCCGTAAGTTCCGAACTCGAGCACCGCCGCATGCGCGTGAAGCTCCGCGGCGAGACGCTCGCTCAATCCGCCCGAAACCGGATAGGCGACGGTGCCGGACGCGCGGCTGGTCGCGACGCGCTCCGCGCCGAACCAGTGCACGAGATCGCGGTACGTTTCGCTCGCGGGGTCCGTGTCCGTCATGAGCGTATAGCTCCCGTAGCGTCCGTAGCCGGTGTGGAGATCGAGCACGAGCACGCGCCGCGCGCCGTGCCAGCGCGGCGCGCGCAGGAGATCGAGAACCGTCCGCACGGAAAACTCGAGTCTCTCGCCGCCGTAGAAGAGTCCCTGCGGATGCCGGTACTGCCCGCTCACGATCGCCTGTTGCATCGCATCGCGGCCGTGGCGCAGCAGCCGCAGCAGTCCCTGCACCAGGAAGAGATCGATGCCCCGCGGCGGCGTGCGCGGGTCGAGCCACGCGGTGAGCGCGTCGTAGCCCCGATTCGGCGGGCCCGGAAACGCCGCGAGCGCGTTGCGGTTCAGGTCCACGTTGTGCTCGTTGACGCGGCGGCACCAGGCGAAGCCGTACGGATTGACCGCGTGGATCAGCAGGCAGCCGCCGTCTTCCGGTAAGTCCTCCGGGCGCGCCGTCTGCAGCCAATGCTGCTGCAGTGCGCTCCCCGCGAAACCCTCGACGCCGTGCGTACCGGAAAGCACGACGAGCAGCCGCTGCGGCGCCTGCGCGCCGAGGTACGCGGTGTCGATGGTGAGCTCGTCGCCGCATGGTCCGCGCGCATCGACCGGGTAGTGCGCGAGCTCGGCGCCACGCTCGCCTGCGAGCGCGCGAAAGCGCGCGCGTGCCTCGAAGTAATCCCGGGGGAAGCAGGCGAGCGGTGGATCGGATGCGTTCACCGGCGCCGCTCGTCACGAGGGAGTGAGGGCGATGAAAAAAGCGTGCGCCCGGGAGATTCCGCCGGAGAACGCACGCGATCTGCAGGACCTTCCGGATCGGCCGCGGGACGATTCACGCCGCCGCCGGCAGGCTGCGGCGGCTCTCCAGCCACTTGAGCAGCGGCTCCCACTGCGCGACGTCGTAGGCGGCGCGGCTGCCGAGCTCGAAGATGCCGAGGCCCTGCTCGTCGGCGAGCTGGTAGTTCGGCGTGTCGCGCAGCCTCGCGACGAACGGGATGCGCAGCCGCAGGAGAAAACGCTCGAGGTGCCGGTAGATCTGCGTGTTAACGGTGGCGTAGTTGATGTTGAGCGAGCCGAGCACCTGCTCCAGGCGATCCTGTATCAGCGTGTTCTCGCGCACGCGGTTCGCCACCACCGCGACCTTGCTTTCCTTGCGGGCGATGCGTCCGACGAGGAGCAGCTCGTGGATGAAGCGCGCCGCGGCGCGGATGTCGGTGGGCGAGGGCAGGACCGGTACGACGATGGTCTGCGCGCGGCGCACGAGCGCGGTGAGCTGCGCGCCGCGGCAGCCGGACGGCACATCGAAGATCACGCAGTCCGTGCCGCGCGGGATGCGTACGCCTTCCTTCCAGCCGGCGATGCCCTTGATCGCCGGCCGCTCGGGCGCACGTGCGGCGAGCCATTCGAGCGCCGAGCCCTGGGGATCGAGGTCGGCGAGGACGACGGATTTCTGCTGTGAGGCGTAGTAGCTGGCGAGATTGGTCGCGAGTGTGCTCTTGCCGCAACCCCCTTTCGCGTTCATGAGCATGATCGTGCGCATGGTCACCCCCCGGGTTCGTGTTGCAGCTCACGGCGGTGCTGAAGCGCCGCCAGTTTAGGCCAGGGGCGGGAAAAGCTCTACCGGCGAATGGAATCCGGATCCGCGATCAGGAGCGGGCACCGGGGCGCGGCTCGTCGTCGTCCATGAGTATGCGGTGCGCCGGACCTTCCAGGTCGTCGAACTGGCCGCTTTTCACGGACCAGAAAAACGCCCACGCCATGATTCCGGCGAGCACCACCGCGAGCAGGACCAGCAGGTAGACGACCTCCATGTCACGAGCGCTCGGGGACCGACGACCGATGCAATGTGCCGGCGAGACCGTATGCGCGCATCAGCCGGTTCCGGGCGACGCATCGCTCCGCTCCGCCCGCGCCAACCGCAGAGCATTCGCGACGACAATGGCGGAGCTGAGCGACATGCCGAGCGCCGCAGCCCAGGGGGTCACGAGCCCGGCGGCGGCAGCGGGGACCGCGAGCACGTTGTAGGCTATCGCCCAGGCGAAGTTCTGGCGCACGACCGCGACCGTGCGCCGCGCGAGGCGCCACGCGTCGCGCAGCCTCCGCATGTCGCTCGCGAGCAGCACCATGTCCGCGCTCGCGGCCGCGAGCTGGGCGCCGCCGCCCATCGCGATCGAGACCTGCGCCGCCGCGAGCACGGGGGCATCGTTGATGCCGTCGCCCACCATCGCCACGATCGCGCCGGACGACTGCAGCTGCCGCAGGTGCTTGAGCTTGTCCGCCGGCGTCTGTGCGGCGCGGGCTTCGGGCACGCCCAGTGCCTCGGCGACGGCGGCGACCGGGTGCGGCTGGTCGCCGCTCAGCAGCACGGCATGCCGGCCGTGCGCCTGCAGCTCGGCGACGAGCGCCGCGGCGCCGGGACGCAGGGCATCTTCGAAGTGCAAGCGCGCGAGGAGCTTCCCCCGGGTCGCGAGCAGGGCCGTGGTCGCACGGCTCGGCTCCGGCGCCGCCGCGTCCCGGATCCGCGCTTCGCGCTGCACGAACGGCGCCGTGCCGAGCCAGAGCTCGGTACCGTCGATCAGGCCCCGCAGCCCTTCGCCGGGAACGTTCTGCACGTTCGCGGCTTCGGGCAGCGGCATCTCGCCGGCAACGGCGCACACGGCGCGCGCAAGCGGGTGCTCGGAATAGCGCTCGAGCGCGGCCGCCAGGGCGAGGCAGCGCTCCGCAGGAACGTCCGCGAGCGGCTCGACGTGCGCGAGCCGCAGCTCGCCGCGCGTGACGGTACCGGTCTTGTCGAACACGAAATGCGTCGCGCGCGCGAGCGTCTCGAGCGCGTGGCCGCGCGTCGCGAGCACGCCGAGGCGCATGAGCGCTCCGGTGGCGGCGGCGAGCGCGGTCGGCGTGGCGAGGCCGAGCGCGCAGGGACAGGTGACGACGAGCACCGCGACGACGACCGGCAGGACGCGCGCCGGATCCGTCTGCCACCAGTACAGACCGACCAGGGCGGCGGCCGCGAGCATCAAGGCGACGAACCAGGGCCCGATGCGGTCCGCGAGCTCGGCGAGCCGGGACTTCTCCGACTGCGCGCGATCGAGGAGGCGGAGCACCGAGGAGAGCACCGTATCGACGCCGACCCGCTCGACGCGCACGGTGAGCGGGCTCTCCACGTTGATCGATCCGCCGATCACGGCCGCGCCCGGGCCCTTGGCGATCGGCAGGCTCTCGCCGGTGAGGACCGCTTCGCTCACGCTCGAGCGTCCGTCGATGACCATGCCGTCCGCGGGGACCGTCTCCCCCGGGCGCACCAGCACCTCGTCGCCGGGCTCGAGCTCGGCGACCGGCACCTGTTCCGGCGCCGCATCCGGCCGCAGCCGGTGCGCCGCCGCCGGCGTCGCCTGCACCAGCGCTTCCGCGGCCTGCGCCGCGCGGGCGCGCGCGCTCAGCTCGAAGTAGCGGCCGGCGAGCAGGAACAGCGCGAACATCGCGACCGAGTCGTAGTACACCGTGCCGTCGCCCGTGACGGTGTTCCAGAGGCTGGCGCCGAAGGCGAGACTCATGCCGAGCGCGATCGGGACGTCCATGCCGAGCTGCCGGCGGCGCAGATCCGCCCAGGCGCCGCGGAAGAACGGCTGCGCCGCGTAGCCGAGCACCGGCAGCGCGAACAGCAGGCTGATCCAATGAAAGAAGGTGCGCAGCGCCGGGTCGGATCCCGACCAGTCGCCGACGTAGAGCGCCACGGCGAGCGTCATCGTCTGCGCCGCCGCGATTCCGGCGACGCCGAGGCGCTTGAGCAGCGCGCGGCGTTCGCGCGCGAGCAGCTCCTGGTGCCGCGCCGGATCGTAGGGGTGCGCGCGGTAGCCGAGGGCGCGCACGGCTTCGAGAATGTCGCTGAGCCGCAGGCGCGCGGCGTCCCAGACCACCTGCGCGCGTTGCGTGGCGTAGTTCGCGCGCACCGCCTGCACGCCGGGCAGCCGCCGCAGCGTCTGCTCGTTGAGCCACACGCACGCCGGACAGGTGACGCCTTCGAGGATCAGCGTCGCTTCGCGCCGATCGCCGTCGGTGCGCACGAAGCGCCGCTGCAGCTCGGGATGATCGTAGATGCGGAGCTCTTCGGGGATCTCGGCGCGCGCGCGCGGCGACGGCGGGGCCTCGGTGCGCCGCCGGTAATACTCGCCGAGACCCGCGCGCACGATCGCTTCCGCGACGGCCTCGCAGCCGCGGCAGCAAAGCGGACGCCGCTCGCCCTCCCACTCGATCGCGTACGTCGCATCCTCGGGCACGGGCAGGCCGCAATGAAAGCAGTCGGCGCGTGACGCGGGCAGCGCACCGCCGGCGAGCACGGCGGCGGTCGTCATCGGCGAATTTCCCGAGAAGGCACGTCGGCGTCCGGCCGATCCCGTGGGCCGCGCATCAATGTGATCGAAGGCACGATTGTCCGGAGCTTAACCGTCGCGCCTTCTTCTAGCAGAGCGGGCCGCGCGTTCCTTGATCCCGGTCAAGTCTTCGCCTTGCGCTCTTTCCTACCATTCGCGTCGACGAGACCGCGGCCCTTCCGGCCGCTGTCGACAAAGGAAGCCGCGCATGACAGAGACCTACAATTACCGGGTCGTCCGCCAGTTCGCCATCATGACGGTCGTCTGGGGCATCGTCGGCATGCTCGTCGGCGTGCTCATCGCCGCGCAGATGGCCTGGCCGGCGCTCAACTTCGACATTCCCTGGCTCACGTTCTCGCGACTGCGGCCGCTGCACACCAACGCCGTGATCTTCGCGTTCGGCGGCTCGGCGCTGTTCGCGACCTCATATTATGTCGTACAGCGCACCTGCCAGGTCCGCCTCATCTCCGACAAGCTCGCGGCGTTCACGTTCTGGGGCTGGCAGGCGGTGATCGTCGCCGCCGCCATCACGCTGCCGCTCGGCATCACTCAGAGCAAGGAATACGCCGAGCTCGAGTGGCCGATCGACATCCTGATCACCGTGGTATGGGTGGCGTACGCGATCGTGTTCTTCGGCACGATCGCCAAGCGCAAGGTCGAGCACATCTACGTCGCCAACTGGTTCTACGGGGCCTTCATCCTGGCGATCGCGATTCTGCACGTCTTCAACAACCTCGCCGTGCCCGTGTCCTGGACCAAGTCGTACTCGCTCTACGCCGGGGTGCAGGACGCGATGATGCAGTGGTGGTACGGCCACAACGCGGTCGGATTCTTCCTCACCGCCGGCTTCCTCGGGATGATGTACTACTTCATTCCCAAGCAGGCGGAACGGCCGGTGTACTCGTACCGGCTGTCGGTGGTCCACTTCTGGGCGCTCATCTTCACCTACATCTGGGCGGGCCCCCATCACCTGCACTACACCGCGCTTCCCGACTGGGCTCAGTCGCTGGGCATGGTGTTCTCGCTGATGCTGCTCGCGCCGTCCTGGGGCGGCATGATCAACGGCATCATGACCCTCTCCGGCGCCTGGCAGAAGCTGCGCACGGACCCGATCCTCAAGTTCCTCGTCGTGGCCGTGTCGTTCTACGGCATGTCCACGTTCGAAGGCCCGATGATGTCGATCAAGACCGTGAACTCCCTCTCGCACTACACCGACTGGACCATCGGGCACGTGCACTCCGGCGCGCTCGGCTGGGTCGCGATGGTCTCGATCGGCGCGATGTATTTCCTGATACCGCGCCTGTTCAACCGCGAGCTCTACAGCCTGAAGCTCGTCGAGACCCATTTCTGGATCTCGACCATCGGCATCGTGCTCTACATCGCATCGATGTGGATCGCCGGCGTCATGCAGGGCCTGATGTGGCGCGCGGTGAATCCCGACGGCACGCTCACGTATTCGTTCGTCGAGAGCGTGCAGGCGATGTACCCCTTCTACGTGGTGCGTACGCTCGGCGGACTGTGCTTCTTCGTCGGCATGCTGCTCATGGCGTACAACCTGGGGCGAACGATCCTCGGCGCCCGGACGGTTACGGTCGCCGCGCCGGCGGCGGCAAAGGTGTGAACCATGGCGAGCGGACACGACAAAGTCGAGAAAAACGTCGGCCTGCTGGCGCTGCTCATCGTGATCGTGGTGAGCATCGGCGGGCTGGTCGAGATCGTACCCCTGTTTTTCCAGAAGTCGACGACGGAGGCGGTCGCGGGCGTGAAACCCTACAGCGCGCTCGCGCTCGAGGGACGCGACATCTACGTACGCGAAGGCTGCTACGTGTGCCACTCGCAGATGATCCGTCCGTTCCGCGCCGAAACGGAGCGCTACGGCCACTACTCGGTTGCCGGCGAGTTCGTCTACGACCGGCCGTTCCAGTGGGGCAGCAAGCGCACGGGCCCGGACCTCGCGCGCGTCGGCGGACGCTACTCCGACGAATGGCACCGCGCGCACCTCATCAACCCGCGCGACGTGGTGCCTGAGTCGATCATGCCGGCCTATCCGTGGCTCGATCGCACGCCGCTCGACGCGTCGAATATCCAGCGCAAGATGCGCGCGCTGCGGGCGCTCGGCCACCCCTACACGGACGAAGAGATCGCCAACGCGCCGAAGGAGCTCGAGGGCAAGACCGAGATGGACGCGATCATCGCGTACCTCCAGGGTCTCGGCACGGCGATCAAGGTGCGGCGCTAGCGATGAACGCCGAGCTCGTACACAGTCTCTGGACGCTGCTGCTCCTGCTCGTCTTCCTCGGCATCGTGGCATGGGCGTGGAGCGGGCGGCGCAAACCCCGATTCGAGCAGGCGGCGCGCCTCGCGCTCGACGACGAGCCGCGTCCGCACGCCGCCCCGCAGCAGGCGCGCTCAGCGCGTCACTCCGCCGGAGAGCAGGAACATGGCTGATTTCACGAGCGCATTCTGGAGCTGGTACATCATCATCCCGACCCTCGCCGGCATCGCGGGGCTCTTCTGGCTGAACCGGTGGATGACGACGCCGCCGCGGCGCCGAGACGAAACCGTGCAGACCACCGGGCACGTGTGGGACGGCGACCTGCAGGAGCTGAACAACCCGCTGCCGCGCTGGTGGCTGAATCTCTTCTACCTGACGCTGGTCTTCAGCATCGGCTACCTGGTGCTGTTTCCCGGTCTCGGCGCTTTCGCGGGGCTGCTCGGCTGGTCCCAGCAGAGCCGCTACGAACGCGAGATGGCGGCGGCCGAGGAACGCTTCGGGCCGCTCTACGCGCAGTATCTCAAGGAAGACATCCCGCAGCTCGCGAAGAATCCGGACGCGCTTCGTACCGGCGAGCGTCTGTTCGTGAACTACTGTGCGACCTGCCACGGCTCGGATGCGCGCGGCGCCCCGGGCTATCCGAATCTGCGCGACGACGACTGGCTCTGGGGCGGGGACCCCGAGGCCATCAAGACCTCGATCCTTCAGGGTCGAACCGGGGCAATGCCGGCGTGGGGGACCGTGCTCGGGCGCGACGATCTCTTCAACGTCACCGAGTACGTGCTGTCGCTCTCCGGCCGCCGCGTCAACGCGAGCGCCGCCGCGCTCGGGCGGGAGAAATTCCAGCAGCTGTGCGCCGCCTGCCACGGCCAGGACGGCAAGGGCAACACCATGGTCGGTGCGCCCAACCTGACGGACGACATCTGGCTGTACGGCGGGTCACAGCGCGCGGTGATGGAATCGATCGAGAAAGGTCGTAACGGCCGGATGCCTGCGCACGCGGATTTCCTCGGCGAGGCAAAGGCCCACGTTCTGGCCGCCTATGTCTACAGCCTCTCACGGAACCAGCCGCGCGTCGCTTCCAGCGAAGCCCGATAGCGCAAACGGCCGCCCGCGGGCGGGAGGAGCGACGTCCATGAACTCCACGGAAGCGCCCGCGACCGCGCGCAGCCGGCGCGTCGTCCCGATCGCGCAGGCCGACCGGGCGGCGCAGGAGCTCTACGCCAGGCGGGAGCGTGTCTATCCGCGCGAGGTGCACGGCTGGTTCGCGCGCTGGCGCGTGATCATGGTCGTGCTCACGCTCGGCGTCTACTACGTCCTGCCCTGGATCAACTGGGGCCCCGGACGCCAGGCGTTCCTGATCGACCTGCCGGGCCGCAAGTTCAATCTGTTCTTCTGGACGTTCTGGCCGCAGGACCTGTTCTATCTCACCACCATCCTCGTCATCTCAGCGCTGTCGCTGTTCCTGTTCACCGCCATCGCCGGCCGGCTGTGGTGCGGCTATACCTGCCCCCAGACCGTCTGGACCGAGGTGTTCCTGTGGATCGAGCGCCGCATCGAGGGCGACCGGATGCAGCAGATGCGTCTGGCGCGCTCGCCGTGGACGCGCGAGAAGATCGTCAAGCGCACGCTCAAGCACGGCGCGTGGCTCGCGTTCGCCGCCTGGACCGGCTTCACCTTCGTCGGCTACTTCACGCCGATCCGGGAGCTCGCCGCCGCCGTGCCCCGGCTAGCGCTCGGCCCGTGGGAGACGTTCTGGATCCTGTTCTACGGCTTCGCGACGTACGGCAACGCCGGATTCCTGCGCGAGCAGGTGTGCATCTACATGTGCCCCTACGCGCGCTTCCAGAGCGTGATGTTCGATCGCGACACGCTCATCATCTCCTACGACAAGGCGCGCGGCGAGCCGCGCGGGCCGCGCAGCCGCAGCGCCAATCACCGCGCCCTCGGCCTCGGCGACTGCATCGACTGCACCCTGTGCGTGCAGGTGTGTCCGACCGGGATCGACATCCGCAACGGCCTGCAGTACCAGTGCATCGCTTGCGGCGCGTGCATCGACGCGTGCGATTCGGTCATGGAGAAGATGGGCTATCCCAAGGGCCTGATCCGCTACACCACGCAGAACGAGATGGAAGCGGGGAAGCCGCGCCGCATCCTGCGTCCGCGCGTGCTGGTTTACGGCGGCATTCTCGCCGCCATCGCGGCGGGGCTCGTCGTCGCCGTGCTGCTGCGCGTGCCGCTCGACGTCGACGTGATCCGCGACCGCAACTCGCTCTACCGCGAAACGGCGGAGGGACTGATCGAGAACGTGTACACGCTCAAGATCCTCAACATGGATACCGCGCCCCACCGCTACACGCTGCGCGCCGGCGGCATCGAAGGGCTCCGGCTCGTCGTGGATCGCGAGGAGATCGGCGCGGGCGCCGGCGAGGTGGTGGAGCTGCCGGTGCGTCTGCAGGCCGACGCCCACGCGCTCGAGCAGCGCAGCACCCCCGTCTATTTCGAGCTGCAGGCGACGGATGCGCCGCGCCTCCGGGTGCGCGAAGAGGCGCGCTTCCTCGGACCGGAGTTCGGTCGATGACGGCGCCCGCGCGCGTGCCCTGGTATCGCGTTCCGGTGGTCTGGCTGCTCATCGCCATTCCGCTGCTCGCGGTGGTGGGCGGCTTCACGACGCTCTGGCTCGCCGTGGTCTCGTACGACGGGCTGGTCGTGGACGACTACTACCGGCGCGGCAAGGAGATCAACCGCGTGCTCGACCGCGATCGGGCGGCGGCGGAGCGGGGGCTGCGCGCGCTGGTGCACATCGACGCCGGGCGCGGCGAGGCGCGTATCGCGCTCGCGGGCCTCGCGGCGCCGCCCGAGCGGCTGCACGTGCAGCTGCTGCACGCGACGCGCGCCGGCTACGACCGCGAATCGCTGTCCGCCCTCGATGCGGCGGGCGAGTATCGCGCGAGTTGGCCCGATCTCGCGCCCGGCCACTATTACCTGCAGCTCGCCGCCGACGACTGGCGCCTGCTCGGTTCTCTGCACGTTCCGGGAGACGAGCGCGTGGAGATCGTGCCGGCCGTGGAGCATCGCCCGATCGTGCGCGCGGACGCACGCTGACCGAGGACGAGGAGTCCGTGCCCGCCGAGCTCACGCTGCTCTCCGCATTCCTCGTCGGCCTGCTCGGCTCGACGCACTGCATCGGCATGTGCGGCGGGATCGCCGGGGCGCTGACGCTCGGGGTACGCCGCCCCGCGCCGGCCGCGCTCGCGGGCCTCGTGCCGTACTTGCTCGCTTACAATGCCGGCCGCATCGCGAGCTACGCCCTCGCCGGCGCCGTGTTCGGCTACATCGGCAGCAGGCTTTTCGCTCTCACGCCCGACGCGCGGCTGGTTGCGCGGCTCGTCGCCGGCGGGTTCATGGCGGCCCTCGGGCTGTACCTGACGGGCTGGTGGCGCGTGCTTTCCGTGCTCGAGCGCGCCGGCGGCCGGCTCTGGCGTCGCATCGAGCCGATCGGCCGCCGCTTCCTGCCGATCGATCGTCCGGGCAAGGCGCTCGTCGTCGGCATGGTCTGGGGCTGGCTGCCGTGCGGCATGGTGTACGCGGCGCTCGCCTGGTCGCTCAGCGCGGGAAGCGCGCTCGAGGGGGCGGCGCTGATGAGCGCTTTCGGCGCCGGCACGCTGCCGGCGCTGCTCGCCGCGGGCGCCGCCGCACGCTGGCTGGGCGAAACGGCGCGAGCGCCGACGGTGCGCCGCGCCGTCGGCGTAGCGATATTGCTCTTCGGTGCTTATGCGCTCGTCTCCGGGGCCGGGGGCGGGCATCACGGGCATGCCGGCGATGAGGTCACGGGCGGGCACGCCCGGCACGCCGTGGCTGCGGAGAGCTAGCGTGGGGCGGCCGCCGCCGATGACTGGCTCTTGAGCTCGCGGTAGCGCTCGAGATCGGCCTGCGCCTGGGCCCTGATCGCCTCCTGCTCCCGCCGCCGCTGCTCGATGACGGCCTCGTGCTTCGCGATCTGCGAGCGCGTCTGCTCGAGCGCCTTCATGGTCTGCTCGGAGACACCGCCGGCCTTCTGTTCCGCCGCCGCCTGCTCCTCGAGGCGCGCGAGCGTGGCGCGCAGCGGCACGAGCGTGTCGCTGCTGGCCTTGATCATCGACTCGAGCTGCGCGATCTTGCGGTCGCGGATGTAGATGATGTCGTCCTCGTGCGCGTAGGTGGCGAGCAGCAGCGCGTCGCGCTTCGCGCGCTCTTTCGCCGCTTCTTCCTCCGACTTGCGCTGCTCGAGCGCCTTGAGCTCCTCGGCCGAGAGCGGTGCCGCGATCTCGCGTTTCTTGATGCCCTGCTCGTTCAGCACCGTCACCTTCGAGTTGGCGCAGGCGGCATCCGCGGTGTCGCCGTAGTGCCAGCGCCCGGAGGCGTCGCGACATTTCTTGATGCCCCCCTTCAGCGAGTCGGCGCGCGCTTCCTCGAGCGGCCACGCCGCGACCAGGAGCGCAGCGAGAAGGAAAGCGAGCTTGTGCATCGATGGAAGTTGCTGCCGGGAGATACAGTTGAAGATAGGGCGGATCCCGCCCCTGTCAAACGTCCCGCCGCTTCGCCGCGGCGAGCGGCGGGAACGGCGGGACCTGCGGGCCGCCGGACGGCGCGCCGATGAACTACGCTTCGTTCGGCGGCCGCCCGCTTGCGGCCCGCCGCGTCCAGCGCGTATGGTGCGTCGGTCTCGCCCGCCGGAGGGCCGCACGACCGGCGCGAGGGCTCGGGGAGGACCATGTTCGGCAGTTTTCGACGCAGGCACCCGCACACGCCGCACCGCACGGAGGCCGATACCGTGATCGGCGAGTACACCACGTATCGTGGCGATCTCACGGGGGCCGAGAACTATCGCGTGTACGGTCGGGTGGAAGGCAATTGCGACCTCAAGGGCCGGCTGTTCCTCGGCCCGGCGGGACGCTGGACGGGCGATATCGCCGCGGAGCACGTGGTGATCGCGGGCGAGGTTCACGGCGACGTCTACGCGAGCGCGAGGCTCGAGCTGCACCCGACGGCCCGCATTCACGGAAACATCGCGAGCCCGGTGATCGCCATGGCCGAAGGCGCGCGCTACGACGGCGAGATCGGCGCGCGCCCGGGGCCGCGGCCGCAGCTCGTGCGGCCGGGCGAGAAGCGCTCGGCCTGAAGAATCGCGCCCGACCGCGGGCTATTCCGCCGCGGCGCCGTACTCCCTGCGGTACGCGCTGATCGCGGGGTGGTGCGCCCGCAGCGCCTCGTCCTGCTCCAGGTAGGCGAGGAGCGCATCGAGATTGGCGACGCTCACCACGCGCAGGCCGAAGTCACGCTCGACTTCCTGGACGGCGGAGAGCGCCCCCTGACCGCGCTCCTGGCGGTCGAGCGCGATCGCAACGCCGACGGGGCGCGCGCCGGCGCCGCGAATGAGCTCGACCGATTCGCGCACCGACGTCCCCGCCGAGATCACGTCGTCGACGATGAGCACGCGGCCGGCGAGGGCCGCACCGACGAGCAGGCCGCCTTCGCCGTGGTCCTTCGCCTCCTTGCGGTTGAACGCGTACGGTACGTCGCGCCCGTGATGATCGGCGAGCGCGATCGCGACCGCGGCCACGAGCGGGATGCCCTTGTAGGCCGGCCCGTAGAGCATGTCGAAGGCGAGGCAGGAGTCGACGATCGCGGCTGCGTAGAACCGCCCGAGACGCGCGAGGCGCGCCCCGGTGTTGAACAATCCGCTGTTGAAGAAGTACGGGCTCCGGCGGCCGGACTTCAGCGTGAACGACCCGAAGCGCAGCGCCTGGCAGGCGAGGGCGGTGTCGAGGAACTCGCGCTGGTAAGCTTTCATTCGAAGAAGATACAAGGGACGCGAGACGGGATACAAGCGCGGCCGCCGCGGGGGCCGTTCCCTTTCGCGCCCGCGGCCGGAGAACGAATCGTCGTGCGCATCATTACCCTCAACCTGAACGGCATCCGCTCGGCGGCGGCCAAGGGCTTTTTCGAGTGGATGCGCCGCCAGCAGGCGGACGTCGTGTGCGTGCAGGAGATCCGGGCGCAGGAGGATCAGTGCACGCGCCAGATGCTCGCTCCCAGGGGCTACTACGCCTATTTCCACTGCGCCGAGAGGAAGGGCTACGCCGGTGTCGCGATCTACACGCGCCGGCAGCCGGACAACGTGCGGCTCGGCATCGGCATCCCCGATTTCGACGTCGAAGGACGCTATTTGCAGGCCGACTTCGGCGGGCTGAGCGTGGTGTCGGTGTACCTGCCGTCGGGCTCGAGCGGGCCGGAGCGGCAGCAAGTGAAGTTCCGTTTCATGGACGAGTTCTATCCGTTCCTGGCGAAGCTGCGCGGCGACGGGCGCGAGTACGTGCTCTGCGGCGACCGGAACATCGCCCACAAGGAGATCGACCTCAAGAACTGGCGCTCGAACCAGAAGAATTCGGGATTCCTGCCCGAGGAGCGCGTGTGGCTCAGCCGGGTGTTCGACGAGCTCGGGTACGTCGACGTGTTCCGCCGACTCAATCCGAACCCGGAGCAATACACGTGGTGGTCGAACCGCGGGCAGGCGTGGGCCAAGAACGTCGGGTGGCGTATCGACTACCAGATCGCGACGCCGGGCATCGCCGCGCGCGCCGTCGCCGAGTCGATCTACAAGCGCAAGCGCTTCTCCGACCACGCGCCGCTCACGATCGACTACGATTACGTCCTCTAGGAGGCGGCTGACGCAGGCAGGCCGCGCTTCGGGCGGCTGACCGGGCGCGAAGGCGCGGGTACGGGCGGGCCGGCGGCGCCGGACGGATTCTCCAGCCGGAGCATTTGCGGCTCACGAGTTCCGCGCGAGCAGGGGCGCCAGCAGCGGCCACACGTTCTCGAGGATGCGCGGCTGCGCGGCGGCGTTCGGATGGATCCCGTCCGGCTGCATGAGCGCGGGATCGGTCGCGACCCCTTCGAGCACGAACGGAACCAGCGGGACGCCGTGCTCCGCCGCGACCTCGCGATAGACGCGCCGGAACCTTTCGTTGAAGCGCGTGCCATAGTTGGGCGGAAGCTCCACCCCGAGGAGCAGGACCTTCGCGCCGGCGGCGCGCGCGCGCGCCACGATCGCGCTCAGGTTCCGCCGGGTTTCCTCGGGCGGCAGTCCGCGCAGACCGTCGTTGCCCCCGAGCTCGACGATCACGACCTGCGGCCGATGCTCCGCGAGCAGCCGCGGCAGGCGCGCGAGGCCGCCGGCGGTGGTATCGCCGCTGATGCTGGCGTTGACGACGTGGTAAGGGAGATCTCGCTGTTTCAGACGCTGCTGCAGCAACGCCACCCAGCCCTGCTGCACGTCCATGTTGTACGCGGCGCTCAGGCTGTCGCCGAGCACGAGCACGGTCCGGGCCGCCGCCGCGGGCAGGGCGGCGGCGAGCAGCAGCGCGCCCAGGAAGCACCGCATGCGCAATCTGAATAACGGCACCGTCATTTCCGCCCGCAATCTCGGCAAACGCGTGGTCACGGCCGAAGGACCGCTCGACATCTTGTCGGGCGTGAATCTCGATATCAAGGCGGGCGAGAGCGTCGCCATCACCGGCGTGTCGGGCTCGGGGAAGTCGACGCTGCTCGGGCTGCTCGCGGGTCTCGACGTTCCGACGACGGGCGAGGTGATACTCGCGGGCGAGCCGATCACGCAGCTCGACGAGGACGGACGTGCGCGCGTGCGCGCGGGGCGCGTCGGCTTCGTGTTCCAGAGCTTTCATCTGCTGCCGTCGCTCACCGCGCTCGAGAACGTGATGCTGCCGCTCGAGCTCGCCGGCCGCGCCGACGCCGAGCGCGAGGCGCGTGCGCTGCTCGAGCACGTGGGGCTCGGCGCCCGGCTCACGCATTACCCCCGGCAGCTCTCCGGCGGCGAGCAGCAGCGCGTCGCAATCGCGCGCGCGTTCGCGCTAGGACCCGCCATCCTCTTCGCCGACGAGCCGACCGGAAACCTCGACAGCGCCACGGGGGCGCGCATCATCGCGCTGCTCTTCGAGCTCAACCGCGAGCGCGGCGCCACGCTCGTGCTCGTGACGCACGACGAGCAGATCGCGTCGCGCTGCGGCCGGCGCATCCACCTCGAGGCGGGGCGCGTGGTCGAGCCGAACTGATGCGCGCGCCGTACCGCATCGCGCTCGCGCTGCGCCTGCTCGTGCGCGACTGGCGCGCCGGCGAGCTCAGGCTCTTCGTCGCCGCCGTGGCGATCGCCGTCGGCGCGGTGACGACCGTCGGCTTCTTCAACGACCGGCTCGACCGCGCCCTCACGCAGCGCTCGGCCGATCTCCTCGGCGCGGACTACGTGCTCTCGACGCCGGCGCCGCCCGCGGAGGAGTGGGTGAACGCCGCGCGGGAGCTCGGGCTGCGGATCGCCGAGGCGGTGGAGTTCCCGAGCGTCGTGATGCACGGCGGGCGGCTGCAGCTCGCGAGCGTGCGCGCCGTCGGCCC
>DATCLR010000132.1:0-8187 GCA_036563785.1 Burkholderiales bacterium
CCCAAGAACATCCGCGACAGCATCGAGATCAAGCCGGTGCGCTGGATCGACCAGGTGCTCGAAGTCGCGCTCGAGCGCCTGCCGGAGCCGATCGAGGAGAAGCCGGTCGAAGCCAAACCGGCCGAGCTCGAGGTGGCGAGCGCCGTCACCACGCACTGAGGCGGCCCAAGAGAAGCGCTGGCGCGCGGGAGCGGGCGGCGAGCGCTCCCGCGGCGTCGCGCGATGGCGGTAAGGGCGGTCGACTGCCGCCTAGACACTGGCAAAGCCCGGAAGGATGTCTTAAACTAGCGCGCCTTTGTGGGGGCTAAGGTTTCCCCAGCGCGCGTTCGGACTTGCAACGGGTGCTTAGCTCAGCGGTAGAGCGTCGCCCTTACAAGGCGAATGTCGGGGGTTCGAACCCCTCAGCACCCACCAAGACAGCCGTTTCCTCGATCCGGGGGAACGAGCGCGAAATCCGGAGCGGTAGTTCAGTCGGTTAGAATACCGGCCTGTCACGCCGGGGGTCGCGGGTTCGAGTCCCGTCCGCTCCGCCATCTTCCTTCACGGCACACCCGGCATCCGAGCGGATGCCGGACGCTTTTTTCGTCGCGCCCGATTCGTTGGAGTCGCCCCGAGGGAGCGCCTAGAATGGCGCCCTGCGCGCCGACGGGGCGCTTCCGGCGGAAGGGGCCTGTTCGCACATACCGCCGCTTACACGAAAAACTTGCTCGAGCGTTCGTCGAGGTAGCCGTGCTCACCAAGATCCGCGAAAAGATTCAGGGCATCATCGCCACCATCATCCTCATCTTCCTCGCCATTCCGTTCATTCTCTGGGGCATCGGATCCTACTTCGAGGGCGCGGCCGATCCGGCGGTGGCGGAAGTGAACGGAATCGAGATCACCCAGCAGACGTTCTACCAGCGCCTGGAGCGGATCCGTCAGATGAACCCGCAGGCCGCCGTGGAAACCCGCGGGCTCAAGGAGCTGGTGCTCGACGGCATGATCGACGAGACCCTGGTGCTCGAGCACGCGCGCGACCAGGGGTATCGGGCGAGCAACGCGCAGCTGCTGCGCGTCATCCAGGGGCTGCCGTACTTCCAGCGCGACGGGCGGTTCGATCCGGCGCTCTACGACGCACTACTGCGCCAGCAGGGGATGCGCCCGTCCGAGTTCGAAGCGCAGCTGCGCAACGAGCTCGTCGCGGCACAGGTGCAGCGCGGGTTGAGCGAGAGCGCTTTCGTGACCGATGCCGAATTGGCCGCGGCGCTGAAGCTGTTGCGCCAGGAGCGGCGCGTCTCCTACGCGCTCATCAGGCCCGAAGCTTTCCTCCCCGCCATCGCGATCGGCGCGCAGGAGATCGAAGACTATTACCGCGCACACACGGACCGGTTCCGCACCGAAGAGAGCGTGCAGGTGGAGTACGTCGCGCTGCGCGCCGCGGACCTCGCCCGGCAGATCGAGCCGACCGAGGAGGAGCTGCGTCAGGCCTACGCCGCGGAATCGGCCCGCTACGTGACCCCGGAGCGACGCCGTGCGAGCCACATCCTGATCGAAGTGCCTGCGGGCGCCGACGCGGCCGCGGCGGAGGCGGCACGCGCGAAGGCGGAAGACCTCCTCAAGCAGCTGCGCAGCGGGGCGGATTTCGCGGCGCTCGCGAAACAGCATTCGAACGATGTCGCCTCGGCGGCCAAGGGCGGAGATCTCGGAAACGTAGGGCGGGGAGTGCTGCCCGCGGAGCTCGAAAAAGCCGTTTACGCGCTGGCGCCGGGCGGTATCAGCGACGTGGTTCGCACGGAGTACGGTTTTCACATCGCGAAGCTCACCGAGTACGAGCCGGAGAAGCGTCGCAGCTTCGAATCCGTCAAGGAGGAGCTGCGCGACATGGTGCGCACGCGCAAAGGCGAGGAGCGCTTCTTCGAGATGGGGGAGCGCCTGCGCAACCTCGTGTACGAGCACCCGGACACCCTCGAGGTCGCCGCCAGGGAGCTCGGGCTCAAGGTCGAAAGAAGCGGCTGGTTCACGCGTGCCGGTGGCGAAGGCATCGCGGCGCAGCGGAAGGTCGTCGAAGCCGCGTTCGAGCCGGAGGTGCTGAGCCGCGAGCGCAACAGCGACGCGATCGAGGCGGATCAGCAAACGCTGGTCGCCGTGCGCGTAATCGACCACCGCCCGTCGGTCGTTCGACCGCTGGAGGAAGTGCGCGGGGAGATCGAGCGCATGCTCAAGGAGCAGCGGGCACGCGAGCAGGCGCGCGCTACCGCGCAGGAGTGGGCGCAGGCCGTCGCAGGCGGGAAGCGCCTCGCCGAGCTCGCTCGCGGGCGGGCGGGCGTGACCGTGGAGACGAAGACCATCACGCGCGAGAAGCCGGACGGCGTCGATGCACGTCTCGCCGATGCGCTCTTCGCCGCCGCGAAGCCGGACGGGAAGGCCGTCGTGGGTCACGTGGATCTCGGCGCGAACGGTGCGGCGGTGTACGTGCTCGAGGCGGTCAAGGACGGCGATCCGGCGAGCGCGGACGAATCCCTGAAGACACGGGTGCGCCAGCAGCTGCTCGCGCGCCGGGGCGCGGACTACTACCTGAGCCACCGCCGCGGGCTGCGGCAGTCGGCCGACGTCGATATCAACGCGGAACTGCTCTAAGCGGGCGCGCAGAAGCCCGAACAGAGCTTCGCCGTCCCGTGCGGCGTCTTATTCGCCGCTTTCGACGTTCCCTTCTTCGACGGAACCCTGCTAGACGTCGCGCCCGACCGCGACGGCATGGAAGCCGGCGTCGACGTGCACGATCTCGGCAGTGATCCCGGAGGCGAGGTCGGAGCAGAGGAACGCCGCCACGTTGCCGACCTCGTCGATGTCGACGCCGCGTCCGAGCGGCGCGACGCGCGCGTTGTACTCGAGCAACTTGCGAAAATCGGCCACGCCGCCGGCGGCCGCGAGGGTCTTGATCGGTCCGGCGGAGATGCCGTTCACGCGGATTCCCTCGGGTCCGAGGGCGAGCGCGAGGTACCGCACGCTCGCCTCGAGGCTCGCCTTGGCGAGACCCATGACGTTGTAGTTCGGCACCGCGCGCTCGGCGCCGAGATAAGTGAGCGTGAGCAGCGCGCCCCGCCGGCCCTGCATGAGCGGACGGACGGCGCGGGCGAGCGCGGTGAAGCTGTAGGAGCTGATGTCGTGGGCGATGCGGAAGCTCTCGCGCGTCGTCGCCTCGACGAAGGAGCCGGAGAGCGCCTCGCGCGGGGCGAAAGCGACGGCGTGAACGAGGATGTCGAGGCCGTCCCAGCGCTCGCGCAGGCCCGCCGCCACGGCGTCGATCTGCTCGTCGACGGCGACGTCGCAGGGCAGCACGATGTTCGAGCCGAGCTCGCCGGCGATTTTCTCGACTCGCTCCCGGAGGCGCTCGTTCTGATAGGTGAAGGCGAGCTCCGCACCTTCGCGGTGCATCGCCTTGGCGATGCCCGAGGCGATGGAGCGCTCGTTCGCGACGCCGACGATCAGTGCGCGCTTACCGGCGAGAAAGCCCATGCGTTCGTTCCTCCGCGTGTATCGCCCGTGCGCGGCCCGCACGAGGAGGCGGTACAGTAGCGAAAATCCTCCGGAGCGGAAAGGGGGCGCGGCGTGGCGTCCGACGGCGGTGGCGCCGCTGTGCGGTGGTCGGCGGACGCGACGTCTCGGCACGTGGTTCTTGAGCCCGCGCGCGACGTATGAGGTAAAGTAGCCCTCGTGAAACGTTCGTACGTCCTGGGATCGCTTGCCGCGCTCGTCGCCGCGGTCGTGCTGGTCGTCGCCGGGTATCGCGCGCTCGTAGCCGACCGTGCCGGGCGGGGCACGGCGGTCGCAGCCGTGGCGCAGGACGTGCCGGTCGGAGACCGTCGCGGCGCCATCGTCGACCAGGTCGTGTTCGCGCAGGAGGCCGACCTCGGCAAGGTGTCGGCCCTCATCGAGAGCGGCGCCTACCAGGCGTTCGCGCAGGGCGTCAGCAACGCCACGGTGTTCCGGCGGCTGCGCGACTCGAAGGCCGTCGATTACGAGATCGCCTACGGCACCTCGGCGGAGCTCACCTTCAACCCCGCGGGGCCGCGCTTCGAGGACGGGCGCATCAATCCGTTCCACGTGCCCGAGATCCGCGAGGCGTTCAACTGGCTCGTCGACCGCCGCTACATCGCCGAGGAGCTCTACGGCGGGCTCGCAGTACCGCGCTTTCTTCCGATCAACACGGCGTTCCCCGACTACGCCCGCCTGGCCGAGGTCGCACGCACCCTCGAGATCCGCTATGCGCACGATCCCGAGCGGGCGCGGCGGGTGATCCGTGCGCAGATGGAGCGCCTCGGCGCGCGCCTCGAGAACGGTCGCTGGGTGCACGAGGACAGACCCGTGCGCGTCGGCGTGCTCATTCGCACCGACGACGAGCGCCGCCGTGTCGGCGACTACGTTTCCAATCTGCTCGAAGCCGAGGGCTTCGAGGTCGAGCGCATGTACCGCACGCCCGAGGAGGCGTCGCGCATCTGGATCGCGGGCGATCCGCGCGCGGGACGCTGGCACATCTACACCGGCGCCTGGATCTCGACGCTGATCAACCGCGACCTGTCCGACAACCTGAGCTATTACTACACGCCCCGCGGCCGGCCCGAGCCGCTGTGGCAGGCGTACACACCCGATCCCGAGTTCGACCGCATCGCCGAGCGGCTGCAGCGCCGCGACTACGCGACCTGGGAGGAGCGGCAGGCGCTTTTCGCGCGCGGTCTCGAGCTCGCGATGAAGGACTCGGCCCGCGTCTGGCTCGTCGACCAGTTGAACGTCGTGGCGCACGCGGCGAACGTCGCTGTCGCTACCGACCTCGCCGGCGGTTTCTCCGGCTCCGCGCTCTGGCCGTACACGCTGCGCTACCGCGACCGCATCGGGGGGAGCGTCGTGATCGGACTGCCGAGCCTGCTCACCGAGCCGTGGAACCCGGTCGCCGGCAGCAACTGGGTGTTCGACTCGATGATGGTGCGCGGGCTCGGCGACCCGGAGCTGCTGCCCGATCCGTACACCGGGCTGTTCTGGCCGCAGCGGATCGAGTCGGCCGTCGTGACCGTGCAGCGGGACGTGCCCGTCGTCCGCACGCACGACTGGCTCGAGGTCGAGAAGGCGGCGGAGATCCGCGTCCCGGGCAACACCTGGCTCGAGTGGGACGCCGGGAATCAGCGCGTGGTCACGGTGGGGGAGAAGTACCCGCAGGGGATCACGGCGCGCACGCGCACGCGCATCCGCTACGAGGCGGGCTATCTCCAGCGGCGCTGGCACGACGGCACGCAGGTCTCGCTCGCGGACGTGGTGCTGCCGTGGATCCTGACGTACGAGCGCGCGGACAAGCGCAGCCGGCTCTACGACGTCGCCCACACCGCACCGTTCGAGGTGTTCCGGCGGCACTTCCGCGGCTGGCGGATTCTGTCGCGTGAACCGCTGGAGATCGAGGTGTACAGCGACCAGATTTTTCCGGATGCCGAGTGGATCGTGAATGCCCGCACGTTCGGCGCGACGCCCTGGCACACGCTCGCGCTCGGCATCCGTGCGGAGCGCCAGGGCGAGCTCGCATTCTCGTCGAACAAGGCGGATCGGCAGAGAGTCGAGTGGATGAGCTACATCGCGGGTCCGAGCCTGCCCATTCTCGCGCGCCATCTCGCGGAGGCGCGTGCCGAGGAATTCGTGCCGTTCCCGGAAGCGCTGCGCCCCTTCATGCGGCCCGGCGAAGTGGCCGAGCGCTACCGCGCGCTCGCGCAATGGTACGCCGAGCGGGGTCACTTCTGGGTGGACGCCGGCCCGTTCTATCTGCACTCGGTGCATCCCGTGGAGCGCAGCGTCGTCATGCGGCGCTACGAGGGCTTTCCGGACCGCGCGGACAAGTGGCTGCGCTTCGCCCGGCCGCGCATCCCGGTCCTCGCCATCGACGGCCCGCTGGTCGTGAGCGCGGGGCACGGCGTCGAGTTTACGCTGCACATCAGCTTCGAGGACGCGCCGTATCCGGCCGACGCGATCGAGCGCGCGCGCTACCTGCTGTTCGACCGCGCCGGACGCCTGGTCGCCGAAGGCGACGCCGTGCCTGCCGGGCCGGGACGCTGGCGCATCGCGCTTCCGCACGCGGAGATCGCGCGCCTCGGCGTCGGCGCGAGCAGCCTCGAGGTCGCGGTCACCTCGGAGCACGTCGCACTGCCGGCTTTCGCGACGCACGCGTTTGCGATCGTTCCGAGCGAGGAGGCGCCGAGGTGAGTCGCGCGCCGGGGGCCGTTCGCACCGCCCGCCGCCGGGCTGCGGGGCTGGCGCCGTGATCGTCGATTCCGATCACGCCGCGTCCTCCGGCGCGCGCGCTGCCGGCGTCCTGCGCGACCTGCGCCGCATTGCGCTGTTCACGGTGCGGCGGCTCGTCGGCCTGTTCGTCACGGTGGTGGTCGGCGTGTACCTGACGATCGTGATCGCCAACATGGGCGGCAAGGTCGACGAGCTGCGCATCGTGCAGATTCGCAGTCAGATCGCGGAGGCGGTGCGCGCCGACCGCTCGTTCCTCGACCTGCCGGCCGAAGAGCGCAACGCCCTGATCGAGAGCCGCGTGCGGCTCGAGATCGAGCGGCTGCGGCTCGACCGACCATTCATCGAGCGCAGCTTCGACTACCTGTATCAGGCGCTGCGGCTCGATCTCGGGCGCGCCGAGCAGATGCACAGCGACGCGGGTTCGCGGCAGGTGTACGACATCATCGTCGAGCGCCTGCCGGCGACGCTGCTCCTCTTCGGTACGGCGAATCTGCTCATTTTCTTCAGCTCGCTTTTCGTCGCGCTGCGGCTGTCGCGTCGCTACGGGAGCGCATTCGATCGTGTCGTCATCGGGCTCGCGCCTACGTCGGCGGCGCCCGGCTGGTTCTACGGCATCTTCCTGATCCTCGCGTTCGCGTTCGTGGTGCCGCTTTTTCCCGCGGGCGGGATGGTCGACGCGCCGCCGCCAGAGGGTGGGCTCGCGTACGCCGTGAATCTGCTCGAACACATGGTGCTTCCGGTGGCGGCGATGTTCCTGTCCTCGATCTTCGTCGCCATCTACTCCTGGCGGACGTTCTTCCTCATTCATTCGAGCGAGGACTACGTGGAGATGGCGCGGGCCAAGGGACTGCCGCCGGGGGCCATCGAGCGGCGCTACGTGCTGCGCCCGACGCTGCCGCCGATCGTGACGAGCTTCGCGCTCATGCTGATCGGTCTTTGGGGCGGCGCGATCATTCTCGAGCGCGTGTTCAACTGGCCGGGCCTCGGCACGCTGCTGTTCGCGGCGATCGGGCAGCGCGACACGCCCGTCATCATCGCCTCGGTCGTGATCTTCGCGTACCTGCTCGCACTCACCGTGTTCGTGCTCGACGTGGTCTACGCGATGCTCGATCCGCGCGTGAAGCTCGAAGGGGGTGCGGCACGATGAGCCGCTGGGGCACTCTCTACGCTTCGCTCAGGCGCTACCCCTCGGCGATGGCCGGTATCGCGATCATCGGCTTTCTGCTGGGGCTCTCGCTCTACACGGTCGTCGCGATCCCGTACGGCGAGGCGGTCGCGCGGTGGCGGGGCGGCGAGCACTGGCAGCAGTACCCGGTCAACGCCCGTCCCGCGTGGGTCAACTGGTTCCGCGCGAAGGACCTGCCGCCCACCATCCGGGTCGAGAGCGCCGTCGCGCCGGTCGAGGAGGAGGCGTTCATCGGCGGCCGACGCCTGCGCATTCCGCTCGAGTTCGAGTACAGCTACGGCGAGTTCCCGTCGGAGATGAACCTGTTCGTCCGCGCGGAGTACGCCGAGCTCGAGCCGTTCGTGCGCCTCACCTGGCACACGCCCGACGGCCGCCAGATCCCCATGGGCGGGCGGCGCGTGAGCCGCGAGGAGCGGGTGTCGATCTCGCAGGACTGGAACCTCGAGCGGCGGCTCGGACGGCTGCCGCACGTCGGTCTGCTCGCCCGGCCCGGCGACGGCGAACCGGAAGTGCTGCCCGGCACTTACCGGCTGATCGTCGATGCGATCCTGTTCGAGCCCGATGCGAAGCTCGACGCCACGTTCGTGAGCTACGGCCGCGTGCACGGCCTGGCCGGCACCGATCATCAGCGCCGCGATCTGATGGTGGCGCTGCTCTGGGGCACGCCGGTGGCGCTCGCCTTCGGGCTGATCGCCGCGATCGGAACGACGCTCACCACGCTCTTCATCGCCGCGGCCGGCGTC
>DATCLR010000129.1:0-3624 GCA_036563785.1 Burkholderiales bacterium
GCGAATAACCGGTGCGCAACTGACCGTCCGGCTGCTCGAACGCCACGGCATCCGGTGCGTCGCGGGCATCCCCGGCGGCGCCATCCTCCCCATCTACGACGCCTTGTCGCAGTCGCGCGCGATCCGCCACGTGCTCGCGCGCCACGAGCAGGGCGCAGGCTTCATCGCCCACGGCATGGCGCGGGCGACCGGCCGGCCGACGGTCTGTCTCGCTTCCTCCGGGCCCGGCGTCACGAATCTCGTCACCGCGGTCGCCGACGCCAAGCTCGATTCGATACCGCTAATTGCGATCACCGGACAGGTGCCGCGTGCGCTCATCGGCACCGATGCGTTCCAGGAGGTCGACGCCTACGGGCTCGGCATCTCGATCACCAAGCACAACTACCTGGTCGGCTCGGCGCGCGAGCTGCTCGAGGTGATTCCGCGCGCGTTCGAGATCGCAGCCGAGGGACGGCCGGGGCCGGTGTGGATCGACATCCCGAAGGACGTCCAGAACGAGGCGATCGAGATCGACGAGCTGCCCTGGCCCGCGGCGCGGCAGCAGGAAGCGACGCCGCTCGATGAGGCCGCGCTCGATGCCGCCGCTGCGCTCATCAATGCCGCGGAGTGTCCGGTGCTCTACCTCGGCGGCGGCGTGATCCACTCGCCCGGCGCCGCGGCGCTCGCGCGCCGGCTCGCGGAGACCGCCTCGATCCCGGCGACCATGACGCTCATGGCGCTCGGCGCGATTCCCGCGGACCACCCGCTCTCGCTCGGCATGCTCGGCATGCACGGCGCGCGCTACACGAACCTCGCGATGGAGGAGTGCGATCTCCTCGTCGCCGTGGGCGCGCGCTTCGACGACCGCGCCACCGGCAAGGCCGCCGAGTTCTGCCCGCGCGCGAAAATCATCCACATCGACATCGATCCCTCGGAGCTCAACAAGATCAAGCAGGCCGAGGTCGCGATCGCGGCCGACGTCGGGCGCGCGCTCGCCGCGCTGCTCCCGCGGATCGAGCGTCGGGCGCGAAGCGCGTGGCGCGCGCGCGTCGCGGCGCTCAAGGAGCAGTTCCCGCTCGCCATGCCCGGGGCGGACGACCCGCGCACGCACTACGGCATCATCCGCGCCGTCGCGTCGTGCCTCGACGAGAACGCCATCATCACGACGGACGTGGGACAGCATCAGATGTGGGCCGCACAGGGCTATCCGGTCAGCCGCCCGCGCCAGTGGCTGACGTCGGGCGGGCTCGGGACCATGGGCTTCGGGCTGCCGGCCGCGATCGGCGCCGCGCTCGCCGAGCCCGAACGCACGGTCGTCTGCTTCACGGGCGACGGGAGCCTCCTCATGAACATTCAGGAGCTCGCGACCGCGGCGGACGAGGAGCTCAACGTCAAGATCGTGCTCCTCGACAACAACTCGCTCGGGCTCGTGCACCAGCAGCAGGAGCTTTTCTACGGCAAGCGCTTCTTCGCGTCGCGCTACCGCGCCCCGACCGATTTCGTCGCGGTCGCGCGCGGCTTCGGCGTCGCGGCGCTCGATCTCGACCGGGTCGCGGACCCGCTTGCGGCGCTGCAGGAGGCGCTCGCCGCGTCCGGTCCCTGCCTCGTCCGCGTGTCGATCGACGTGCACGAGAAGGTGTTCCCCATGGTTGCGCCCGGCGCGGCCAACCGAGAGATGATCGGAGGACTGCTATGAGCACCCCGGCCGCCGCCGTGCGCGCCGATGCGCCGCGCACGGTGCTCGAGATCACGGTCAGCAATCACCCCGGCGTGATGGTGCACGTCTGCAGCCTGTTCTCGCGCCGGGCCTACAACGTCGAAGGGATCCTGTGCATGCCGATCGGCGACGGCACGCTGAGCCGCATCTGGCTGCTCGTCAACGAGGACCGGCGCCTCGAGCAGCTCGAGAAGCAGCTGCAGAAGCTCGAGGACGTGCGCACGGTGCAGCGCCACGGCGCGACGCACGACGTGTTCGTGCGCCTCGAAGAGTTCTTTCGCTGACGACGACGGCACGCCGAGCGCGGCCGGGGGCGGGCTCTGCCGAAGGCGGCCGCCTTTCTTCTCGTCCGGAAAGCCGTCAGAATCGCGCCCGCCGGGCGGGCCGGCGCGCGCTCATGCGCCGATGGCAGCCCGGCGCCTGTCAGTGGGAGCAGCAGCATGCAGCAGATTTCATGGGACGATTTCGCGAAGGTGGAGCTGCGCGTCGGGCGCATCGTGCACGCGGAGGAGTTTCCCGAGGCGCGCAAGCCGGCGTACAAGCTGCAGGTCGATTTCGGGCCGGAGATCGGAACGCGCCGATCGAGCGCGCAGATCACGCACCTCTACCGGCCGGAGGAGCTGATCGGGAAGCTCGTCGTCGGCGTCGTCAATTTCCCGCCGAAGCGGATCGGCCCGTTCGTCTCGGAGTGCCTCATCACCGGCTTTCCGAACGGGCGCGGCGAAGTCGTGCTGTGCGTGCCGGACAAGCCGGTGCCGCTCGGGGCGAAGCTCTTCTAGCGGCACGGCGCGCGGTCCTTGGCCCTGTGCACCTGCGGGAAGCAATGCTCAACGCTGGACTGTCCTTGCGAGCGAAGTGACGCAATCTCGTAACGCCTGCTTCGGCCCTACCCTGAACCACAGAAAGTTGGTGCGCCTGTGCGGATTGACGCTCTCTGCGCCGGCGTGCTGTTGATCCCAGGCCTTCATTGCGAGCGCAGCGAAGCAACTCGTAACGCTTGCCTGAGCGCTAACCCGGAGCCGGAGAGACGATTGAGGCGCCGTCAGGCTTCGGCGGGCCGTCTTCCGGGTTCTCGAGATTGCTTCGTCGCTACGCTCCTCGCAATGACAGCCCGGGTTTCACGGCGGCTGCTCGTAGAGCGGCTGAAATTGCCTGATCGCTCCGCCGTCTCGCGACGACGGCCTGGGTATGGCGACTGCTGCTTCCGGTCCGGCACTTCTTCTCGCCATAGCAGCCGCACACCAGCCGGGCGGCCCGTTTCAAGCAAACGCTGGGTCTGTGCCGCCCCCATCGCCTGTGCTAAAGAGATAGCCGTGTCCGACCTCGCCATTCTGCTCTTCATGGCGGTCGCCCTCCTCGCCTGGTTCGAGGGCCGGCGGGTCCAGGAGATCGCGACCGCTTATTGCCGCCGCGCCTGCGAGGCGGCGGGGGTGCAGCTCCTCGACGACGTCGCGCCCGTGTGGCGGCTGCGCCTCGTGCGCGATGCCGACGGCCGGCTGCGGGTGCAGCGGCTCTATACCTTCGAGTACAGCCGCGACGGCGAACGCCGGCGCGGCTCGGTCGTCATGCTCGGGCGCACCCCGGTGTCGCTCCAGCTCGAAGAGCCGGGCGGCGTACGCACCACAACGGATCATTTCGTTCCGTAAGGCTTCGTGCTAGCTTGCGCGCGGTCGCCGCAAGCTACACTTGGCTCATGCGCAATACGCTCCAGGCCCGCACGGGCGGGCAGATTCTCGTCGATCAGCTCAAGATCCACGGTGTCCGGCACGCGTTCTGCGTTCCCGGGGAGTCCTATCTCGCGGTGCTCGACGCGCTCTACGACGCGCGCTCGGACATCCGGCTCATCGTCGCGCGCCACGACGGTGCAGCCGCCTTCATGGCGGGCGCCTACGGCAAGCTCACCGGGCAGCCGGGCATCTGCTTCGTGA
>DATCLR010000139.1:0-2812 GCA_036563785.1 Burkholderiales bacterium
CCTGTGGACACTGCCGATGTTCCACTGCAACGGCTGGCGCTTCACCTGGACCCTGCCGGCGGTGGCCGGCACCAGCATCTGCCTGCGGCGTGTGGAGCCGGCGCCGATCTTCCGGGCCATCCAGCGCTATCGGGTCACCCATTTCTGCGGCGCGCCGCTGGTCCTCAACATGCTCGCCAGCGCGCCCGAGGCGAAGACGGTGAAGTTCGAGCACTCGGTCACCGCCTATGTCGGCGGCGCCGCGCCGCCCGCCGCGGTGATCGCGGCCCTCGAGCGGATCGGCATCCACGTCGTGCACCTCTACGGCCTCACCGAGACTTACGGCCCCTCGCACTACTGCGCCTGGCAGGAGGCGTGGGACGCGCTCGACGCCGAGCAGCGCGCGCAGCACACCGCGCGCCAGGGCGTGCGCTACGTCACCGTGGACGACACGCGCGTGGCCAACCGGGAGACGCTGGAGCCGGTCCCGAAGGACGGCAAGACCATCGGCGAAATCCTGATTCGCGGCAACACCGTGATGAAGGGCTACCTGAACGACCCCGCCGCCACCGAGGAGGCTTTCCGCGGCGGCTGGTTCCATACGGGGGATCTGGCCGTCTGGCATCCGGACGGCTACATCGAGATCAAGGACCGCGCCAAGGACATCATCATCTCGGGCGGCGAGAACATCTCCTCGATCGAGGTGGAGAACGCCCTCTACCGCCACCCGGCGGTGCTCGAGTGCGCCGTGGTGGCGGCGCCGAGCGAGCGCTGGGGCGAGACGCCCTGCGCCTTCGTCACCTTGCGGCCCGATGCCGCGCCGGTGACCGCCGAAGAGCTGCTCGCCTTCTGCCGCCGGCACCTCGCCGGCTTCAAGATCCCGCGCCACGTGATCTTCGGCGAGCTCCCCAAGACCTCCACCGGCAAAGTGCAGAAATTCCTCCTGCGCCAGCGCGCGGCGTCGCTGACGGACGCCGACATGGTGAGCACGCGAAAGTAGCTGCGCGCGAAGCGGCGCGGGCCGCGATCAGAGGTAGGCGATGAGCCGCCCGCCGCTGATCGCGCCGAGCCAGAGCGCAAGCGAGGCGGCGGCCGCGAAGCGGGCCCGCGGAGGCGGCGGCAGGTCGACGTCCCAGGTCGCGACCGTCCGGTAGATGCCCCTGTGAAAGAGGGCCGCGTTCAGTCCCGCGAGCACGATCAAGCTCATCTTCACCGCGAACGCGGGGTTGACCCAGAACTCGGTCGCGTGCGCCGTGAACATCATGAGCCCGGTTGCCGCCACGAGCGCTAGGCCGACCACGGACCAGGGCAGGAGCAGCCGCGCCAGGCGCCGCACGGAGAGCGTGCGGCCGAGGCCGAGCAGGCGCAGATCGAACATCGCGGCGCCGCCGACGAGCAGCACGATGCCGCCGATGTGCACGATCTCGACGATCGGATAGAGCCAGAGCCACTGACGCATCGCCTGCGCGAAACCGCTCGTCTCGAGCCAGACGAGCAGCGCCGGGCCGACGGGCTCGTGCATCAGCGCAGGTCGACGGTCTTGCCGCCCACCGTGATGCGCTCGGCGCGCATCTCGTCGGCGTTGGTGCGGTGCGGGTAGCCGTACACCGTCACCTCGTTGCCGGGCGCGAGCAGCTCGCGCGGAAGCCCGCGGTTCTCCATCCGATAGGGCGGCGCGAGAACCACGTTCCAGGTCTTCTCGGGCGTCTGCAGCCGCACGAACCCGTGCGGGTGCTCGTAGCCCGACGCTTCGATCCTGCCCGTGAGGTTGAGCGGCTTGTCGGCATCGTAACCGCTCCAGCCGTGATGGGCGAGCGCGCCGGCGGCAACGCCGCCGAGCAGCAGTCCGCCGAGCAGGCGCGCGGCGCGCGCATGGCGAATCGATGTCATGTCACGTCCCTCTTTCAGAATCATCGCGCCTCGCTTCGATCCGAGAGCACGTCCCCGGGCTCGACGCGCCCGACAATGGTAAAGCCTTCCGGGCCGCCGGGTGCGACGACGACCATTCCACCCATGCCCGGGTGGATGCCGGTGAGCGACAGGATATTCGCGCCGTGGCCGACGAACGCGAGGTTGCCGGGGCCGCGGAATGCCGCGATTCGGCGGCGGACCGCTTCGTTCTGCGCCTCGCGCCGCGACCGGTCGTGGTGCATGGAGTCGAGCTCGCGCCAGATCTCGGCGCGGCCGAACGCGAGCATCGCGGTTTCGCGCGCGCGGCACCACGGGCTCGAGAGCACCGTCGCGATCTTCACGCCGCGGCGCGCGAGCGCGGCGCCGACCGCCCGCGCCTGTTCGCGTCCTGCGATCGAAAGGTTGCGCTGCGTCGCGCAGTCCTCGAGCCGGAAGCCGGGCGGGTCGCCCGTGCCGGGTGTCGTTTCCGCGTGGCGCATGAGCAGCACGAGGCCGCCCGCGCGCAATCGCTCCCACAGCTGCTCGTCCGCCCGCACCGCCGAAGCGGCGAGCGCCAGCACGGCGCCGAAGAGAATCCGAAGCATCGCCTGCATGTCACCTCCGTGTCGTTCGGGCGAATCCGAGCGCGCCGCCGCGGCTATCGGCCACTCGCCGCCACAATCGTACGCTCCGCTAGTTCTGCTTCGCCAGCATCGCGATCCCGGCCGCGAACGTGGTCGCGGGGATCGGTCCGAGCTCCGCGATCGCTCGGTCGATGCGGTAGCGCCGCGGCAGGGAGAGAAACTCCACCTCGAACCGCGTCACCGGAGGCCGGCCCGGCAACCGCAGCGTGCGCCATAGCCACTCGGCGACGCGCGCGATCGGATAGATCAGCTTCGACAGCAGCGAGCGTTTCGGCGGAAGTACGCCGTAGGCTCTCAGC
>DATCLR010000130.1:0-6449 GCA_036563785.1 Burkholderiales bacterium
GCTTTCATCGAGGAGACGCGCGCGCAGCTGCCGGAGCTGCCGGACGCGAAGCGCGCGCGCTTCATGAAGGAGTACGGCCTTTCGGCCTACGACGCCGGCGTACTCACGGCAGCGCGCGCCATGGCCGACTACTACGAAGAGGTGGTGCGCGCTTCGGGCGTGGACCCGAAGACCGTCGCGAACTGGATCGCTGTCGAGCTCTCGGGCTACCTCAACCGCGACAACAAGAGCATCGAGGAATCGCCCGTCACGGCGCCGATGATGGCCGGGCTCCTCAAGCGGCTCGCGGACAACACGATCTCCGGCAAGATCGCCAAGGACGTGCTCGAGGCGATGTGGAACGGCGAGGGCGACGCCGACGCCATCATCGAGCGCAAGGGGCTCAAGCAGATCACCGACGCCGGCGCGATCGAGAAGGCGATCGACGAGGTGCTCGCGAAGAACCCGAAGCAGATCGAGCAGTACCGCGCCGGCCAGGAGAAGCTCTTCGGCTACTTCGTCGGCCAGGTCATGAAGGCGACCGGCGGCAAGGCCAATCCGGCGCAGGTGAACCAGCTCCTGAAGCAGAAGCTGAAGGGCTGATTCGGCTCGGGCTCTCGTCCCGGCCGTCCACTTCCACGCGAAGATTCTCTCTGCGCAGCCCCGCCGCAGATCGTGTCCGATTGGCCGCGGCAAAGCGTTCGGGATCGCATCGCGCGATCCCGAACGCCGCGTTCATCACTTAGAAGCGCCAGTGCACGCCGGCGGCCGCCGCGTAGTCGGCGGTGAGCTGCACTCCGTTCACGCGCTGGTAAACCGGCAGCTGCACGAAGGCATAGAGCTGCGTCGACCGGCCGAGGGCGTAGCTCACCCCGGGGCTGAGCCAGACGAAGCTGCCGCCGCTGTTCTCCGATTCCGCGTTCTCGCCGCGTTCGCGCCCACGCACTTGCGCGTTCACCTGCAGCAGCCCGCTCCAGGTGCCGGCCGCGGGATACACGATCCCGAGGTCCAGGTTGTACTGGGTGCCCGGGCGATAGCCGCGAGCCTCGTCCAGCGCCGCCTGGATCTGTGCCTGCGCGAAGAGGCGCGCGGGCGCATCGCCCAATATCCGCAGCGTATTGGCGTAATAGCCCACGATCAGATCCGTGGTGCCCGTGCCGGGCTGGAGCGAGCGCTCCGCTTCGCCGCCCTGATCGAGCTCGACATCGGTCTTCCCGGTCGGGAGCTTGAGCCCGCCGATCACCCCGTGCGTGACCTCGCCCGCCGCCAGGCGCCGCCGGGCGAGCAGGCGGACGTCGCCGATCTCGTCGAAGCGGGCGGATTGAAGTTCGGGCGTGGGCGGGGTGCCGTGATTATGGATATGTGCGTGATCGCGGCTCAGGAGCGGCAGCTGGAGCGAGACGCCCCAGTCCGCGTTCGGCGCGTAGTCGAGCGTCGCGATCCAGTTGCGGTTGATCGTGCGTATCTCATCGTGGTGCTGCGGGATCTCGCCCACCGCGACCTTGCGCCGGCCGGCGCGCGGCTGGTCCTGATCGATGTACTCGAAGCGCAGGTCCAGGCGCAGGCCGGGATCCGTCGTCACGCCCTGGGCTTCCCAGGCGGTATTGAGGGCGCAGACGGCCGCCCCGCAGGTCGCCGAGGCGGAAAACGGCCAGCCGGCGACGAGCGCGGCGACGAACAGAAACCACGAATTCGAGATGCAGCGATCGGATGCCGCGCGCGCACGAGCCGGCGCGACACCGGAAGAACGGTAACCTCGCATATGCTCCTCCATCGCGTGCGCATGACGCGCACGCACGACGTTGTGCCCGGCGCGCGTGCCGCGTGCCGGGCGGAAAATTCGGTTACGTCGACGATCAGTGGGCGGGTGGAGGAGCGCGAGCCTGAAGCGGCGTCTGCCGCCAGACGAGGGGAGGCCGGAGAGCGTTGGCCGGCGCAGTGTCGCCGGCGGAGTGCGCCGGCAGAAGGGGGAGCGATGCCGGCGCCACCGCGCCGAACGCGCCGGCGTGCAGAAGACAGAACGGGCAGTGGTCGCTTCCCGCGTCCGAATGGCGCTGCGGCCCGTGTTCCTGCTTGTGCTCACGCGGTTGGCCGCAGATATCGTCGTCGGGGGCGTCCACGCGCGCGAGCGCGGCGAAGCCGCCGCGCTCGCGCATGTCTTCCCAGAGACGCGGATTCTCGGACGCGGCCGCGATCGCGGCGGAAACCGCCGGGGCGAGCGCGTTCAGCAGGATCGCAAAGCACGCGATCCACGCGTACAGGCGTCGGGAGCGGGAATGCCGGGGCACGGGGCGATGCTAGCAACATTGCGCCGCCCGCGCTATGCCGCGTGCAGGAGCGCATACTATGGCAGAAAACCCGAGACGCCGAAGCCGGACGATGCAGTCGCGCGCAGAAGGAACAGGGAGTGGCCGACATGCGCCGATCGTGATCGCGCACCGCGGAGCGAGCGGCTACCTTCCCGAGCACACCCTCGCGGCGTACAGCCTGGCGATTCTCCAGGGGGCGGATTTCATCGAGCCGGATCTGGTGATGACGCGCGACGGCCAGCTGATCGCGCGGCACGACAACCGCCTCGATCTCACGACGGATGTCGCATTGCGCCCCGAGTACGCGGCCCGGCGCACCACCAAGACGGTGGACGGCGTCACCGTGACCGGCTGGTTCAGCGAGGACTTCACGCTCGAGGAGATCAAACGGCTGCGCGCCGTGGAGCGCATACCCGCCGTGCGGCCGGCCAACGCCCGCTTCGACCGGCAGTTCGAGGTGCCGACGCTCGCCGAGATCATCCGTCTGGTGCGCGCCTACGAGAGCGTGCTCGGCCGCCCGATCGGGATCTACGTCGAAACCAAGCACCCCACGTACTTCGAGCGCCTCGGCCTTCCGATGGAAGACGCCCTGCTCCGAACCCTGCGCGCGAACGGGTATGAGGACGAGCCCGGCGCCGTCTACATCCAGTCGTTCGAGACGGCCAACCTCAGGAAGCTGCGGCAGCGCACGCGAATCCCTCTCGTGCAGCTGCTCGAACGCCACGGGCAGCCCTACGATGCCGCGGCGGCGGGCTCGAGTCTCAGCTACGCACAGATGGCGACCGCCGCGGGGCTGCGGGAGATCGCGACGTACGCCGATGCCGTCGGCCCGGAGAAGAGCCTTATCATTCCGTGCGCCGCGGGCGGCGCGCTCGCGGGGGCGAACGCCACCGATTTCGTCCGCGACGCCCATGCCTGCGGGCTCGCGGTGCATGCGTGGAGCTTTCGTGCGGAGAACGTCTTCCTGCCCGCCGACTTTCGTACGGGCGCGGAGCCGAATGCGCCGGGTGATGCGGAGGGGGAGATCGGGATGTTTCTCGCTGCCGGCATCGACGGCTTCTTCACCGATCAGCCGGACGTCGGCGTGCGTGCACGCGACCGGTTTCTGGAGCAGGCCGCGTCGTAAGCGGCGCGCCGATCGAGCGGAGCGCGGGCGCCTTCTCGTGAAGCCGCTCCGCCCGCCGGACCGCGCCGCCCGGCGCGGCACGGTCAGGAGGCGCGCAGCAGATCTTCGATCGCGGCGCGCTCTTCGAGCAGCTCTTTGTACGTCGCCTCGATGCGCGCGCGGCTGAACTCGCTGATTTCGAGCCCCTGCACGATCGAGTACGTGCCGTTCTTGCAGGTAACCGGATAGCCGAAGATCACGCCCTCCGGGATGCCGTAGCTGCCGTCGGAGGGGATGCCCATCGTGACCCAGTCGCCGCTCGGCGTGCCGAGCATCCAGTCGCGGATGTGCTCGATCGCCGCGTTCGCCGCCGACGCCGCCGAGGACAGGCCGCGCGCCTCGATGATCGCCGCGCCGCGCTTCTGCACGGTCGGGATGAACACGTTCTCGATCCAGGCCTGGTCGTTGATGAGCTTGGCCGCGTTCTGCCCGTCGACTTCGGCGTTGTACACGTCGGGGTACTGCGTCGCCGAGTGGTTGCCCCAGATCGTCATCTTCTTCACGCTCGTCACGGGCTTGCCGAGCTTCTGGGCGACCTGCGTGAGCGCGCGGTTGTGATCGAGGCGCATCATCGCGGTGAAGTTCTTCGGGTTCAGGCCGGGCGCGTTTTTCATCGCGATGAGCGCGTTGGTGTTCGCCGGGTTGCCGACGACGAGCACCTTCACGTCGCGGCTCGCCACGGCGTCGAGCGCCTTGCCCTGCGGCGTGAAGATCTTGCCGTTCGCCTCGAGCAGGTCCTTGCGCTCCATCCCCGGCCCGCGCGGCCGCGCGCCGACGAGGAGCGCCACATCCGCGTCCTTGAACGCGACCATCGGGTCGGACGTGGCGATCATGCTATGCAGCAGCGGGAAGGCGCAGTCGTCGAGCTCCATCATTACGCCTTTCAGCGCTTTCTGCGCCTTCTCGTCCGGAATCTCGAGCAATTGCAGGATCACGGGCTGATCCTTGCCCAGCATTTCGCCGCTCGCGATGCGGAACAGCAGGCTGTAGCCGATCTGACCGGCCGCGCCGGTCACGGCAACGCGGATGGGTTTTTTCATCTCCTCGTTCTCCTATTGCAGCAGTGTCGGTACGGCCGGGAGGCCCGAAGATGCGTGCCTGTGCGTCGAAACGCGCGCAGCGCCCGAGGCGCTGCGACAGTGTCGGGATTCGGTCCTGCGGTGGGTTGGAATCGCGCGGGATTATACGCGCCGGCCGAACGGACCGACAACAAAGAGCCCCGGCGGAGGCGTTCGGCGCGCGGGAAAGGCGCTACTTCGCGCCGAGCTTCTTTGCGACGGCGGCGCGGAACTGCTCGGCCTTGTCGGCGTCTCCGATTCGGCTGATCTCGCGCGCGAGCGCGTCGATCAGCCGCTGGAGCGCGCCCGGTTTGTCGGGGTCCCCGATGCGCGCGAGCTGCTCCTCCCAGACGATGCTCGCCATCGGGCCGAGAAACTCTACCGCCTCGCTTTCCACGGCGGCGAGCGCGGCCGGCCCGGAGGCCCCGGCCGCCGCACCGCCGAGCGGGTCGGTGACGCCGAGCATGCGCAGCACGGTGAGCGTGTCCGGCGCTCCGCCGCCTTCCGGCACGCGCACCTTGCCCTCCGAGAACCGCAGCCGCCCGCCTTTACGCGCAGCCGCGAAGCTCCGGACGGCTTCGACGTTCTGGCGCGTGCCGAAGGACACGCTGAGGATCGCGCCTTCGCTGAAGACGACCTGGAGCAGCTGATTGTCCGGGGTGGCGACGCGAGCCGTGCCGGTACGGCCTTCGCGATGCAGCCGCTCGAGCTCCCGGACGACCTCCGCGTAGCCCAGTACGGCGTCGGAGTCCATGGCGCCGGACTACGCGGTCTTCTTCGCGCTCAACCGGTCCATGGCGAGGCGGATGCTCGTACCCATGCGATCGATCGCGCGCGCGAGGCTTCCGATCTCGTCGCGCCGCTCGGCTTCGGCGATGCGCGGTACCACACGCCCACGGCTCATTTCGTCGGCGATACGCGTGAGGCGGCGGATCGGCGTCGTGAGGCGCTGCGAGAAGAAGTAGGCGATCAGCGTGACGACGACGACGGTCGCGACGAGCAGGATGAGGGCGTTGCGGTTCGCTTCGCGGATCGGCGCGAACGCCTCGGCCTCATCCTGCTGCGCAACCAGGATCCAGCCGTGGCGCGTGGTCTGCACCGTGGCCACGACCTCGCGGCCGCCGTCGGTGTAGCTGATCTGCTTGGTGCCTTTCTGGGGGCGCGCCACGAACGCGGGATGGCGGCTGAAGTCGGCCATCTTGCTCACGTACTCGTCCTTGTGGTGCGCCACGACCTTGCCGCTCGGCTCGAGCAGGAAGGCGTAGCCGGTCTCGCCGATGCGCGCCCGGGCGACGATGTCGGACAGATCGGCGAGCGTCGAGCCGGCGGCCAGGACGCCGATGATGCGGTTCGAAACCGCCTCGTCGGTGATCGGTACCGAGAGGATCAGCGCCGGCCGGTTATTGGTACGGCTGATGACGACCTGTTCGCCGTACGGCCGGCCCTCCAGCACCTGCTTGACGTAGATGCGGTCGCTGTAGTCGATGAGCTCCTTGTCGTCGCTGCGCCCAACGTTCATACCGTCGGGACCGATGGTGAAGACGAGGTACGACCAGTCGTACTCCTTGAGCATTGCGCGCAGCACCGGCGCCTGCGTGGCGCGGTCCATCGAGCGGATCAACGGCGTGTCGGCGTTCTGTCGCAGCGCCCGCAGGTTCATGTCGACCCAGTTGTCGACCTGCGCGCTCAACCGCGCGGCCGTATCCCGCAGCTGCTGCTCAACTGCAGTGGAGATGCGCGTGGTGGCGTCGCGGTAGTCGACGTACCAAATGGTGCAGAGCGGCACCAGCGCGACGAACAGCATGGTGAGCAGCAGCTTGTGGAAAATGCTGAAGCTGAAAACTTTCATGTATGCCCCCTCGTGGCCCGAACTTCCGTGCGAAGCGCGGCCTGTTCTTACTAATAGGCCACCGCGGCAGGGTAAGCCAGTCGCGATAT
>DATCLR010000147.1:0-7404 GCA_036563785.1 Burkholderiales bacterium
CTTCCGGGTGCTGCCCTTCTTCTTGCCGAAGTAGTAGTTGTAGGCCATGCGGCGGTCGGTGACGGTGTCGAGCTCCCACTTGACCGCACGCTCGGCGAAGCGGCGCTGCGACTCGAGGATCTCGTTGAACAGCGGGTTGTCCTTGCGCTTCGCGATCGCCTCGTCGAACGCCTTCAGCTGCGCCTGCAGGATCGAGTCGGGGGTCTTGTAGAACCGCACGCCGTCCTTGGTCTGCATCTCGACGTAGTCCTTCGAGTAGCGGTCGATCGCCTTCCAGGACATGTCGGCCGAGGCCGCTTCCACCGCGTTCTCGATGATCGCCTTGATGTTGCTCGGCAGCGCCTCGTACTTCTTGCGGTTGAAGAGGATCTCGAACTGCTCGGCGTTCTGATGGAAGCTCTGCAGCATGCAGACCTTCGACACGTCCGGGAACCCGAGAACGCGGTCGGAGCTCGCGTTGTTGAACTCGGCCGCATCGATCAGGCCGCGGTCCATGGCCGGCACGATCTCGCCGCCCGGCAGCGCGTTCACGGCGGCGCCCATCGCGGTGAACACGTCAATGGAGATGCCGACGGTGCGGAACTTCAGGCCCTTGAGGTCCTCCGGCTTCGACACGGGCTTCTTGAACCAGCCGAGCGGCTGCGACGGCATCGGGCCGTACAGGAACGAAACCACGTCCGCGCCGATCGACTCGTAGATCTTCGCGAGCAGCTCCTTGCCGCCGCCGTACTTGTGCCAGGCGAGCAGCATGTTCGCGTCCATGCCGAACGCCGGACCCGAACCCCAGAGCGCGAGCGCGTTCTGCTTCCCGTAGTGATAGACCACGACGCCGTGGCCGCCGTCGAGGGTACCCTTGCTGACCGCCTCGAGCAGACCGAACGCAGGCACCACGGCACCGGCCGGCAGCACCTCGATCTTCAGCTCGCCGCCGGTCATGTCGTTCACTTTCTTCGCGAAATCGAGCGCGTACTCGTGGAAGATGTCCTTCGCGGGCCATGTGCTCTGGAAGCGGAATGTCGTCGTCTGGGCGCGAACGATGGCGGGGAAGCCGACGGTAGCGGCGCCGCCTACCGCAGCCGCTCCCGCGAGGAACCGACGACGCGAGAGCTTCGTCGAACTGACTGAGCGGACTTTTTCGTTCTTGGTACTGCTGTTCCTGCGCTTGTTCTTGCGCTTGATCATGACACCTCCTCGGTAAGGGTAAGTGCAAACCTTCCTGACACGGCCATCAGGGTCGAAGCTTGCGCGCCAAATACTATGCGGAAATGCGGACGCTGACCACACTGTCCGCGGCGCCGACTGCGTCAAAATTACCTAGCGGGGCACGGGGGTCGCGGTCGCACGGAACGGGAGGGGAGACGCCGCCGTCCCGCGGCTCCGGGGACCCCGCACCCCCGAGCGCGGCACCCCGGGAACCGCACGCGGGCCGGGGGTCAGGCGCGGTTCAGCCCGGCGAGCTGGGAAAGCATGACGGCCGCGTCGCTCACCTCGTACTGTCCGGGTGCCTCGACGTTCAGCAGCCGCACCACGCCGTCCTCGACGTACATGGAATAGCGCTGCGACCGCAGTCCCATGCCGTGCTCGGAGCGGTCGCTCTCGAGGCCGATGGCGCGGGTGAACTCGGCGTTGCCGTCGGCGAGCATGCGGATCCTGCCGTGGGCGTCGAGACTCTTCGCCCACGCGTCCATCACGAAGGCGTCGTTGACCGAGACGCAGAAAATCTCATCGACGCCCTTCGCCTTGATGTCCGCGGCGCGCTCGAGGTAGCTCGGCACGTGGCGGCTCGAGCACGTCGGCGTGAACGCCCCCGGAAGCCCGATGATGACCACGCGGCGGCCGCGCACGAGCTCCTCCACCGTGCGCTGTTTGACGCCGTCGTCCGTCTTCTCGCGCAGGACTGCGTTGGGCAGCCGGCTGCCGATCTCGATGGCCATGCGTGAACCCTCCTGCCGTTCGTTGACGTAGGGCCGCTAGTCTAACCGAGTTTCGCGCCGCGGATGCCACGCGGGCGGGCGCGCCGCGCGGAAAGGAAACGAAAGGCGGCGAGGGAGCAAGAGGCAGGAAGAACAAGAAGAAGGGCCGCGGCGCCGAGCGGCGCCGCGGCCCCGCGGGCTCAGTTGCCGGCCGCCTTGCCGACCGTCAAGTTGGCGCGGTTCTTCTCGATGGTCTGCTTGCCGACCCCCTTGACCTTGCCGAGATCGTCGACCGACTTGAACGGCCCGTTCTTGGTCCGGTAGTCGACGATCGCCTGCGCGACCTTCGGACCGACGCCGACCATGGCTTTGTCGAGCGTCTTGGCGTCCGCGGTGTTGATGTCGACCGGCGCCGCATGGGCGGCCGTCAGGGCGAGAAACGAACAGAACAGGACAGCGGCTATCCGCTTCATGACACACCTCCTCTCGATTGGTTGCTCATCGACAGGCCGCTCGGCCTGTGCGCGCGATTATTCGAGCGGAGATGTGCGCACGAAATGGCACTTTGGTGCACGGCACTTTGGTGCTCGATGTACCGCGCTCAGCGCACGATCGATTTCGCCGGCGCGCCGGCTTCCTCCCGCACCAGACGCGGGACGAGATAGCCGGGAAGGCGCGCCGCCATCTGCTCCCACAGCGCGCGCGCTCTGTCGGCATCCACGTCGAAGTGTGCGGCGCCCTGCACCCGATCGAGAAGGTGCAGGTAGTACGGCAGCACGCCGCGCGCGAACAGCGCTTCGCTCAATGCGCAGAGCGTATCGGCGTCGTCGTTCACGCCCCGCAGCAGGACCGACTGGTTCAGCAGCGTGACGCCCGATGCGCGCAGGCGCGCGAGCCCCTCGTCGACCGCACCGCCCAGCTCGCGCGGGTGGTTCGCGTGCACGACGACGACCGCCTGCAGCCGCGTGCCCGTGAGGAGCCGGACGAGCTCCTCGGTGATGCGCTCGGGCAGAACGATCGGCAGCCGGGTGTGCACCCGCAGCCGGAGCACGTGCCCGATCCCGGCGAGCGCCTCGACGAGCCCCGCGAGACGCTCGTCCGCGAGCGCGAGCGGATCGCCGCCGCTCAGGATCACCTCGCGGATGCTCGGATCGCCGCGCACCGCCGCGAGCGCCTCCTGCCAGTTGCCGGCGGCGGGATTGGCCGCGGCATAGGGAAAATGCCGACGGAAGCAGTAGCGGCAATGAACGGCGCACGCGCCGGTGACGGTGAGAAGCACGCGGCCGCGGTACTTCTGGAGCACCCCCGGTCCTCGCATGGCGCCGAGGTCACCCACAGGGTCGCGAACGAATCCCGGCACGTCCTCGGTCTCGGCGCCGAGCGGCAGAACCTGCCGCAGGAGCGGATCGTGCGGATCGCCCCGGCGCATGCGCGCGAGGTAGCCGCGCGGCACGCGCAGGCGGAACGCCTGCGCCGCGCGCCGCGCGGGCGCGAGCAGGGCCGGATCGAGCTCGAGCAGGCGGATCAGCTCGGCGGGATCGGTGACCGCCCGCGCGAGCTCGCGCTGCCAGGCCGGCGGCTGCCTGCAGGGAAGCGTTCCGGGTATCATAGCGCGCTCGATTTTATCCCCACCGCCGTGATCGCGCGCGGCGCGCCGGTCGTGCGGCGCGGGCGGACGGTTTCGCTGCCCCCCGGACGGCGCGGGATAGAGGCGATCAAGCTTTCACGGAGAGACGGTACCTATGGCGACTTACAGCACGAACGAATTCAAGGCGGGGCTCAAGGTGATGCTCGACGGCGATCCGGCGGTGATCGTCGAGAACGAGTTCGTGAAGCCCGGAAAGGGGCAGGCGTTCAACCGCGTGAAGTTCCGCAACCTGAAGACCGGACGGATCATCGAGCGCACGTTCAAGTCCGGCGACACCATCGAGGCGGCCGACGTCATGGACGTCGAGATGCAGTACCTCTACTCGGACGGCGAGTTCTGGCACTTCATGCAGCCCGAGACGTTCGAGCAGGTGGCAGCCGACAAGAGCGCCGTGGGCGACGCCGCGCAGTGGCTCAAGGAACAGGACGTCTGCCTCGTGACGCTGTGGAACGGCACGCCGATCGCCGTCGAGCCGCCGCACACGGTCGTGCTGACGATCGTCGAAACCGACCCCGGCGTGCGCGGCGACACGAGCGGCGGCGGCGGCAAGCCCGCGAAGCTCGAGACCGGTGCCGTGGTGCGCGTGCCGCTCTTCGTGCAGCAGGGCGAGCGCATCAAGGTGAATACGCGCACCGGGGAATACGTCTCGCGCGCCTGACGGCGGACGTTATCGAGACGCCGGCACGTCCGACCGCGCGCGACCCCGACGGCGGCGCTTGACGCACGAACCTTCCGACTGGCGGCCGACGGCTTCGTTCGAGGCGCTCGCCGTGCGCGCGGAGCTGCTCGCGCGTGCGCGCCAGTTCTTCGCCCGCCGCGGCGTGCTCGAAGTCGAGACCCCGATGCTCTCGCCCGCCGGCAGCACCGATCCGCACCTGCACAGCTTCGTCGCCGCCTCGCGCGCGCCCGGGGATGCATCGGCGCCGCGCTTTCTCCACACCTCGCCCGAGTTCGCCATGAAGCGCCTGCTCGCCGCAGGCAGCGGGTCCATCTATCAGATCTGCCGGGTGTTCCGCGCGGGCGAAACCGGACGGCGGCACAACCCCGAGTTCACGCTGCTCGAGTGGTACCGCGTCGGCTTCGATTACCACGCGCTCATGGACGAAGTCGAAGCGCTCGTCACCGAGCTGCTGCGCGGCCGGCGCGATCTCGACGCGCCCGAGCGGCTCAGCTATCGCGACGCATTCCTGCGCTACGCAGGGCTCGACCCGCACGCGGCGACGCCCGCCGATCTCGCGGCCGCCGCCGCCGCGCACGGCCTTTGCGCATCGGGCATCCCGGAAACCGACGGCGGCGCCTGGCGCGACCTGCTGCTGACCCACCTGGTCGAGCCCCATCTCGGACGCAACCGCCTGACGTTCCTCTACGATTTCCCCGCGGACGCGGCCGCGCTCGCGCGCGTGCGGCCGGGGCCGCCACCCGTCGCCGAGCGCTTCGAGCTCTACCTCGACGGCATCGAGCTCGCCAACGGTTTCCAGGAGTTGACGGACGCGGAGGAACAGCGCGAGCGCTTCGAGCGCGACCGCGCCCGGCGGCGGGCGCACGGTCTTCCGGACGTGCCGCACGACGAGCGCCTGCTCGCGGCGCTCGCCGCCGGCCTCCCGTCCTGCAGCGGCGTGGCTCTGGGGTTCGATCGCCTGGTGATGGTCGCCCTCGGCGCGCGCTCGATCGCCGAGGTCATCGCGTTTCCGGCCGACCGCGCCTAGCGAGCGGCGCCGCGTGGGCGTCACTCACGCTTCCAGCCAGAACGTCACCGGCCCGTCGTTGGTGAGCGTCACCTTCATGTCGGCGCCGAAGCGGCCGCACTCGACGTGCACCCCCTCGGCCCGCACCCGCGCAACGAACTGCTCGAAGAGCGGCCGTGCCGTCTCGGGCGGAGCGGCCGGCGTGAAGCTCGCGCGCGTGCCTTTGCGGGTATCGGCGGCGAGCGTGAACTGCGGCACGGCGAGCAGCGCGCCGCCCACCTGCTTCACGTTCAGATTCATTCTCCCCTCGGCATCCGGGAACACGCGGTAGCCGACGACGCGCTCGGCGAGACGCACGGCGTTGGTCGCTTCGTCGCCACGCGCCACGCCGACCAGCACGAGCAGCCCGCGGTCGATGGAGGCGACCTCGACGCCGTCGACCTCTACGAAAGCGCGGGAGACCCGCTGAAGCAGGGCGATCACGTGCTACGAACGATGGCAGCGCTTCCGGACGAGCCGCCGCGCTCGCCGCCGGGCGGGATCAGAAACCGGCGGCGGCCGCACGCGGCGCGGCGCTGCGCGGCGCCGCCGCCGGCGGAAGGACGACCTCCCCGGGCAAGGTGACGTCCATCGCGATCGGCAGGTGGTCCGAGATCGTGTGGTTGAGCACGCGCACGCTGTCGACCTGAATCGGGGCCGACACCAGGATGTGGTCGATGTTGCGCCGCGGCCGCCAGCTCGGGAACGTGTAGAGCCCGTGAATCGGCTCGCTCAGATCCGTGCGCCGCAGCAGCCACTGCATCTCCTTGCTCTCGGAGCGGCAGTTGAGGTCGCCCATGAGTATCACGTAGCGGTGCCCGGCGATGAGCTCGACCAGGCTCTCGAACTGCCGTGCGCGCGACCGCGGCCCGAGCGCGAGGTGCACGATGAGGAGCAGGAGCGCCGTGTCGCCGGTGCCGAAGCGCACGCAGAGCGCCCCGCGCCCCGGAATCATTCCCGGCAGGCGGACTTCCTTGATCTCGCTCGGCCGGAAGCGGCTCAGCATCCCGAGACTGTGCTGGGCGAAATGCCCGAAGTTCCGGTTCGTCTGGTGATACCAGTACGGGAAGCCCGCCCGATCCGACAGGTACTCGGTCTGATTGATGAAGCCGCTGCGCAGGCTGCCCGCGTCGCACTCCTGCAGCCCGACGATATCGAAATCGCTCGAAAGCGCGGCGATCCGGTCGAGCGTGTCGAGCCGCTCGGGGCACGGGAGCACGTGCTTCCAGCTGTTGGTCAGGTAGTGGTGATACTTGCTGCTCGCGATCCCCGCCTGAATGTTGAAGCTCAGCAGGCGGAGTCGGCGCGGCGATGCATCCGGCGCAGACTGCGTGTTGCGAAACAGGGGACCGATCACTTGCGCCGAATGCGAATCTTGCTGGAGCCGAAGGCGATCCATGATGAAGCGTAGCCGACTTTCCCGCTATCGCAAGCCGATCGCATCGGTGAACGTCGCCGGATTATACACGAGAGCGATTGCAATCGAGGCCGATCGCTCGCCGTGCGCCGCGCCGCGGTCGGCCCGCAGCCGCCTTGCGTCGCTCGTCGAGCTCTAGCCCGTCGCCGTCGGCGCCGCGACGATCCGCCGGCGCACGGCAATAAAAAACCCCCGGTCGCGCGACCGGGGGTTCGCAGATAAAGCCTGGCAGTGTCCTACTCTCACACGGGGAGGCCCCGCACTACCATCGGCGCTGAGCGGTTTCACTTCCGAGTTCGGAATGGGATCGGGTGGTTCCCGCTCGCTATGGCCGCCAGGCAAACCGTTTCGACCGCCGCGCACGCGACGGTCGCAATTCGGTGAAGTCAGAAGCAAGGCTTCGGTCTAGTCGCGCGGCCTGAACCAACGCACCCTTGCGTCTTGGGTGTTATATGGTCAAGCCTCACGGGCAATTAGTACTCCTTAGCTCAACGCCTTGCAGCGCTTACACATGGAGCCTATCAACGTGGTGGTCTACCACGGCCCTTCAGGGGGGTCGAGCCCCCGGGGAGATCTCATCTTGAGGTGGGTTTCCCGCTTAGATGCTTTCAGCGGTTATCCCGTCCGAACATGGCTACCCGGCAGTGCCATTGGCATGACAACCGGAACACCAGAGGTTCGTCCATCCCGGTCCTCTCGTAC
>DATCLR010000131.1:0-6580 GCA_036563785.1 Burkholderiales bacterium
GCGGTGATGCCCTCGGTCAGCTCGCGGTCTGCGCCGGAAATGTCGATGAGATGCGTCGCGGCGAACCATGTCGCCGCGCCGAGCAGGAGCGCCGCCGCCCACCCCGCGTGCACCCAGGGGAGCGCGTCGCGCCGTCCGCTCTTCACGAGGAATGTCACGATCGCGGCGAGCACCAGGATCGCCTCGAAGCCTTCGCGCAGCAGGATCAGGAACGAGGCCGCGAAAGTCGCGCCGGGCGAGAGCGCTCCCGCCTCGAGCTTTTCGCGCGCTGCCTCGAGCAGCTCGAGCACGCGCGCCGTTTGCGCCGCGACCGCTTCGGGCGCCGCGCCGCTCTTCATCAGCGTGCGGTGCGTCATCATCTCGCGCTCGACGGTCGCGCGCAGCGCCGCATCGACGTTGTCGAGACTCGCCTCCACGAGCTCGAAGCCTTCGAGGTACGCCGTGATCGCGAGCTGGTGCGCCCGCTCGCGTTCGCCGGCCCGGTACGCGGCGTCACTTTCGCGAAGCGCCTGCGCCGCGAACCGAAGCGGCGAAGGGCGCCCTTCCGCGAGCGCTTCGGGATGCGCGCGCAGCCAGAGGTGCGCTAATGCGGCCGCGTCGCCGTGGCGCGCCCGCACCTCCTCGGTCGAGAGCGAAACGACCTCTCGCAGGCTCGAGAACGTTCCGGCGTGCTCGCCCGAGCGCCACGCGGCTTCCGCGCGCGCGAGGTCGGCATCGTTCAGCGCGAAGCGCGAGACGTGGAAGGCGAGCGCCCAGCGATCGTCCTCCGAAAGCTGGTTGTACGCCGCCATGCCGGTGCCGGCGACGCCGAGCGTGATGGTGTTGTAGAGGCCGTAGACGCTGCGGCTCGCCATCCGCGCGGCGTCGTGAAAGTCCGACGGCGGCGGCTCCAAACCTTTTCCGGCCGGCCCGTCGCCGCGGCCTTCCGCGCCGTGGCACGCGGCGCAAAGCTCGGCGTAGAGCGCCGCGCCGCGTGCCGCATCGGGTGCCTGCTTCGGCGCGGCCGCGAGCTCGTACGCATCCATGATCGCGCGGCGCAGCGTCCCGCTCGCTTCGCTCACCTCGGCACCCGGCGCCTTCGCGGTCACCGCCTGCGCCAGGCGCTCTGCCGCGGCGACGAGCGCCGCGCGGCGCGGGTTCTCGGGCAGCTCTTGGAGAATGGCGACGACCTGCTGCGTGAACTCGAGCTGCTCCTGGTACTCCTCCTCGTCGAGCACCTTGCCGTCGCGCACGAACTCGGGGTAATCGACGCCGACGTAGTCGAGCATATGGATCGCGGTCTGCGCGCGCTCGCGCCAGTCGACCGGCTGCGCGACCGCAGCCGCGGCGAAGAGCAAACAGGCGAAAGCACAGAGCAGCCGGCGCATCATTTCTTCCTGCCCGGATCCGTGACGAAGCCCATGCGCTTGAGGCCGGCGTTCTGCACCGCCGACATCAGCTCGGCGAGCTCCTGATAGCGCGTGTTGGCGTCGGCGTGCAGATGAATCTCGGGCTGCGGGTCCTTCGCCGCCGCCTGCGCGAGCCGCAAGCTCAGCACCTCCGGCGTGATCGGCTCGCGGTTCCAGTACACCTGCCCGCGTGCGTCGATCGCGAGCGCCACGTTCTCGGGCTTCTCCTTGAGCGGCTGCGAGCGCGCCTGCGGCAGATCGACGCGCACCGCGTGCGTGAGGAGCGGCGCGGTCACGAGAAAGATCACGAGCAGCACCAGCATCACGTCGACGAGCGGCGTGACGTTGATTTCGCTCATGGGCGGCTGCGACGAGCCCGAATCGAATCCGCCGAACGCCATGGCCGATCGACTCAGACGCGCGGCGCAGGCGACGAAGCGCGCCGCATCGCCGTGCCCTCGGACCCGCCTCCGCGCGTGTCTTCGCGCGCGGAGGCGGCGGCCTCGCCCGGCGCGAGCTTCGCGCCGGTGGTGAGGAACGCCAGGAGGTCGTGCGCGAAGCCGTCGAGCTCCGCCAGGATCACGCGGTTCGCGCGCGTCAGGAAGTTGTAGCCGAGCACCGCGGGCACCGCGACGGCGATGCCGAACGCGGTCATCACGAGCGCTTCTCCCACGGGACCCGCGATCCGGTCGACGGTCGCCTCGCCGCTGAAGCCGATCGCGAGGAGCGCGTGATAGATGCCCCAGACGGTGCCGAAGAGCCCCACGAACGGCGCCGTCGCGCCCACGGACGCGAGAACCGTGAGGCCGCCCTCGAGCCGCGCCTGCGCGCGGGAGATCGCGCGGCGGATGGCGCGCGTCACGAACTCCGAGTAATCGAGCGCCGCACCCATGCCGTTCGCGTGGCGCGCGTGGTGCGCCGCCGCGCCGGCGGCTTCGACCGCGGTCGCCGTGAACGCGCTGTCCGGCGCCACGCGCTGCATCCTCGCGAGCGCCTGCTCCAGCCCTTCGGCCGCCCAGAACGCCGCGAGCGCGCGCTCCCCGCGCCGGCGCGCGCGCCAGGCCAGCCAGCCCTTCGCGACGATCAGGTACCAGGTGAGCACGGACATCAGGAGCAGCAGCGCGGCCACGAGCCTGCCGACCGTGTCGGTCTGCGCCCAGAAGCCGAGCATGCCGAGCGATGCGGTTTCCATCATCAGCCTCGGTCGGACAGCGAGAAACGAACGGGAACGATCACCCAGGCGCCCACCGGACGGTCGCCTTCGCGCGCCGGCACGAACTTCCAGCGCTCGACGGCTTCCGCCGCGGAGCGATCGAGCCGCGGCGAGCCGCTCGACTTGCGCACCTGCACCTCGCGCGGGGTGCCGTCGGGCGCGACGTAGACGCGCAGCATCACCACGCCCTCTTCGCCCAGACGGCGCGACAGCGCCGGATACTTCGGCACCGGGTTGTTCAGGTAGGCCGCGTCGAAGCGCGGCGGAATCACCTGCGGCGGCGCGGCCGCGGGCTGGGCGGGCGGCGCCGCCTTCGCGACGGTCGTCGGCGGCGTCGGCTCCTGCACCGCCGGCTCGGGTTCGGGCGGGGGCGGTTCGGGCGCGGGCGCCGGCTCCGGCGCTTTCGCAACCGGCGGCGGCGTGCGCTTCGGCGCCGGCTTCGGCTTCGGTTTGGCGACCGGCTTGGGCGGAGGCGGCGCGATCTTGGGCTGCACCGGCTCGAGCTCGGACGCGTCGACCAGGCTCACGATGAGCGGGACCGAAACGGAAGGCGCGGCGGGCTCGATCTCGTGCGCGAGTACGTAGAGCGCGCTCGCGTGCGCGGTCACCACGAGCCCGGCCGCGAGCACCGAGTGCAGCGACGGCAGGCGCCGTGCGGTGCGCACCGTCCACCGAGTGCGCGGCGTGGCGATGAAACTGTTGCCGAAAGCAACCACGCGCGCCTTCGCTCAGTGCAGGGTACGGGGCAGGCGCGCCTCGGCGGCCGGCGCCGCGGCGACGCTCGCGCGCTTCCACTCGTCGCACATCCCGCTCGCCACACGGCGCACGGTCTCGGCGGCGTCCGGATGGTGCGCGAGGCACTCGAGATGCGCGGCGATCGAGCGCGCGAGCCGGCGGCAGCCGTTCTTGCGGTAGGCCGTCATCATGTAGAGCAGCGCGCCGAGCAGCGTCTCGAGACGGCAGTGCGTGGGGTCGATCGTGTGCATGGGAGTTACGCCGTGAGAATGAGCTTGCCGGTGCTCGTCTGGCGCAGGCGGTACTCGCGCCCGGCGTGCTCGATGATGAGGACGCCGCCCGGGCCGAGGAGCTTGTCGCTGCGCACGCGCTTTACGGCGCCGTCCGTCCGGCCCTCGCTGCGGCGCACGCCTTCGGTGGTGCCCGATTCGGTCTTCGAGTTCTCGTTCACGACCGGTACTTCCTTTCCCGGTGCCGCCGCGCCGATTCGGCAACGCGCGCGAGCCCGGGGATGTAGGGCTGACGGCCGAGCGTCCGCGCCGCCTTGAGCAGGGTAGCGCAGACCGAGAGGAACTCGGCCGGGGAAAGCTCGATGTCCGCGCTGCCCACTCGTACCTGCACGGCATTGCCCGCGGCACGGTACTCGGCCTGGCAGTGGCCGTCGCGGGCGAGCAGCACCCGCTGCTCCTCGATCTGCGGACGCATCGCGCCCTCCGGTTGTTCGTAATGAGAATCGTTATTATTTACAGTTGCTGGAACCAGTCAAGCGGGTGCGGACGGGAAATTTGCGGCGCGTTGCCGGACCCCCCGGGCTGGCGAACCGCCGACGCCGGAAAGCGGCCGCCGACAGGAGCGCGAGACGCGTCAAGTGTCGACCAAACCGTCGCTTTTTCGCGGGACGAGGCCTTATCCGGCAGCCCTACGCGCTCAAGTCGAATTCGGCGACGACCGGGGCGTGATCGGAAGGCCGTTCCAGGCGGCGCGGGGCTTTGTCGATGGTGCAGGCCCGGGCGCGCTCGGCGAGCGCCGGGGTGCACAGGATGTGGTCGATGCGTAGGCCGAGGTTGCGGCGGAACATCCCCTGCCGGTAATCCCACCAGCTGTAGTGCCCGCTTCCGGACTCGAAGCGGCGGAAGAGGTCGACCAGCCCGAGATCGAGCACGCTCTTGAGCGCCGCGCGCTCCGGTTCGCTGAAGAGCACCTGGTTCTGCCAGAGCTTCGGGTCGTACACGTCGCGGTCCTCGGGCGCCACGTTGAAGTCGCCGACCACCGTGAGGCGCGGATGGCGCGCGAGCTCGCCGCGCAGGCAGTCGACGAGCGCCTCGAACCAGCGCAGCTTGAACGCGTATTTCTCGGAGCCCACGCGCTCCCCGTTCGGCACGTAGACGTTGACGACGCGCACGCCGTTCACGGTCAGGATCAACGCACGCTTCTGCTCGCCGTCGAGACCGGGGGGCGACGGGACGACGTCCGACGGCAGCGAGCGCGTGAGCGTGGCGACGCCGTTGTAGGCCTTCTGTCCGACGTGAACGACGTGGTAGCCCGCGTCACGCAGCGGCTCGTACGGGAATTCCGCGTCCGTGCATTTCGTTTCCTGCAGGCACAGCACGTCCGGCTGATTCGCCGAGAGCCAATCCAGCACGTGCGCGAGCCGCGCGCGGATCGAGTTGACGTTCCAGGTGGCGAGACGCATGTCGGGCGCGATTCCGGGTCGGGCAAATACCTTATTATCGAGAGAAGGCGCGGCGCGGTCACGGCCAAGCACGCGCCATGCGGCGGCCAGGCGACCTTATCGCCGGAGGCGTTCGCTCACGCGCAGCGCGGTATTCCGGCGAATTGAACCGTTTGCAAGTACGGCGGCGTCCGGCGCACACTTGCAGAGGGAGGGGCTCTCCATGGAACGGAACTGGCTGCACGAGCGTTTGCGCGCGATCACGCCACTGCGCCTCGCCGTGCGGCGCGTGCGCGGCACGATCGCGCCCTACCGGCTCCGCGACTGGTCGCTGCGCGGTGCGGAACGCTCTTCGGGCGCGCCGCTCGCGCTCGGTTTGTGCGGGCAGCTCGGCAGCAAGCAATATTTCGCGCACCTCGCCTTCGGGCGCGTCGAGCAGGAGCGCGAGCGCCGGCGGCGCTGGATACAGGAAGTGCTGCTCCCGGCAGCGCGAACGCCGGCGCCGTTCGACGTGCTGGCGCTCGACGTTCCGCGCTTCCTCTACGAGCGCTATCGCGGTCCCGTGCACTCGCAGCCGGAAGCCGGGCTGTTCTGCATACCGTCGTGGGTGCGCGGGGAGATCGAGCTGCCCGGCGCGGCGGCTGCGGCGCGGCTCCCCGAAACGCTGCGCACGGATCTCAAGCTCGTCGAGCGCAACGGCTTCGGCTGGCGCATCACGCGGGAGCCGGCGCTGTTCGACTGGTTCTACGAGCACATGTACCTGCCGTACCTGCTGCGGACCCACGGTCCGCGCGCCCTGCCGACCACGCGACAGGAAATGCTCGAGCAGCAGCCGCGCGCCGAGCTGATGCTGATCCACCGCAACGGCGTCGATGTCGCGGGACTCATGCTGATCCGCCACCCGACGCACGCGCACGCCTGGGCGCTCGGCGTGCTCGACGGCGAGCATGCGCACGTCAAGGCGGGCGCGCTCGCCGCGGTTTACCGCTTTGCCTGTCAGTACTCCTGGAGCCTCGGCTATCGGACCATCGACATGGGCATGTCGCGCCCGTTTCTGAACGACGGCGTGCTCCAATACAAGAAGAAGTGGGGGCTGCGGCTGACCACGCCGAACGAGCGGCTGTACGTACTGCGCTTCGAGCCGCGCTCGGAAGCCGCACGCGCGTTCCTGCAGCGCAACCCGTTTCTCTACGAGAGAGACGGCGGGCTCCACGGTGCGGTTTTCCTGGCGCCGAGCGAAGCAGACGACCCGCAGGCGCGGGCGCGGCTTCACAAGAAGTGCTTCTTCCCCGGCATCGCGACGCTCGACTTCTTCCTGCTCACGCCCGACGGCATCCATCGCCTCGAGTCCTGCGCCGCTCCACCGGAAGCGGCGCGTACCTAGCCCGGCTCCGAAGCGCCGTCTTCCTCGCACCGGCGCGCGGGCTGCGCACGCTTCCCGACCTCCTTGCCGGAGATCCTGGCCGCGCCGAACGGTTCACAGGCCGCGCGCCGGAAAGCACGAAAAGCGCTAAGATCGAGTTAGCACCATCCACGCGAGATACCGTGCCGGCCGATCCCGAATCCTTGCCG